>CAYWFO010000045.1:0-11702 GCA_964457485.1 uncultured Haloferacaceae archaeon
AGAGCAGTCGACTGTAGATCGACTTGTCCCCCGTTCAATTCGGGGAGGGCGGACTAGATTTTCAGTCAGTTCACAGTCGACTGTAGATCGACCTGTTCCCCCGTCCCCGCGAGCGAAGCGAGGCGACCGTCTCGTGCGTTTCAATTCGGGGAGAGCGGATTTTTTAGACGATCGAAGAGAGTAGTAAAATCTCTCCTGACCCGTATTGAGCAGCGAGCAGCTTTGCTGCGAGTGAGTTCAATTCGGGGAGGGCGGACTAGATTTTCAGTCAGTTCACAGTCGACTGTAGATCGACCTGTTCCCCCGTCCCCGCGAGCAGAGCGAATGAGGGCTCAAAGAATGGAGCGCCGAGCAAAGGAGGCGACCGTTTAGGCGGTTGCGATCACCTGCAATCACTATCTCACAAGCCATTTAGCCTCCGCACCCATCGTCATAGACATGAGCTACGAATCGAACCTCGACCGCGCCATGGAGAGCATGCCGGACATTGGCGGCTCCGACGAGCGGCTCAACGTACCCGACGCGGCCGCACAGAAAGACGGCGCCTTCACCCGACTCACCAACCTCTCTGCGATCGCTGACACGCTCAACCGCGATCCGGAGCACCTTCACAGCGCCATCCAGCGTGATCTCGGCACCGCCGGACAGTACGAGGACGGTCGCGCGCGCTATAACGGGACGTTCTCCGGCGACGACTTCGATGCGACCATCGACTCATACATCGCCGAGTACGTCACCTGTTCGGAGTGTGGTGCACCCGACACCCGATTGGTCACCGAAAACCGAACCCAGATGCTCCGTTGCTCGGCCTGTGGGGCGTTCCGCCCGGTCGCCAAACGGCGGTCGACCTCCCGGCGAACCGACCGCCCGGATGTCGAAGAAGGCGAGACCTACGAGGTCAAAATCACCGGCACCGGCCGCAAGGGCGACGGGGTCGCTGAAAAAGGCAAATACACCATCTTCGTGCCTGGCGCACAGGAAGGCGATGTCGTCGAAATCTACATCAAAAACATCAGCGGCACGCTCGCGTTCGCCCGGCTAGCCTGAGCCGGCCAGTAAAAGGTGGCTACTGCGGGACGGCCGCCAGCAGATGGGCACAAAGAGGCGGTGACCGATGTTTTCAAGCCACTCGTGGCAAACTAGCTACCTGTGTCCTCAGCCGTCGCCATCTCGTTTGATCTGTTTGGGACGCTCGTCGATATCGACAGCGACGGCGACCCTGCTGCCGCCGTTGCCGCCGAACTCGACGCGCTTGGTGTGACGGTTCCCGATGATTGGAACGCCGCCTACCGTGAGCCACAGATTGCGGCTCCGACGGGCGCGGAAATTCCGCTTCCAGCACACGTGAGTAGTGTGCTCGCCAGCCGCGGAATCGACGCGCCGAACAACGCGGCCCGCCGAGCCGTTGTCAACGCCTTTGATCCCGCCGTCTCAACCCGACCGGACGCAGTTGAGGCCGTCGCTACCGCCGCCGAGTACGGATCCGTCGGGCTACTGTCGAACTGTTCGGTGCCCGAACTCGTCGGCCGGACGCTGATTCGCTCGGATCTCGATCGAGGAGATTTCGATGCAATCGTCTCAAGCGTCGGCTGTGGCTGGCGAAAGCCCGATGAGCGCGCGTTTTCGGCGATTACGACCCGGCTTGATTGCACCCCCGAACAGCTCATTCACGTCGGCGACAACCCGGCTACCGACGGGGGAATCATCGACTGCGGCGGCTCGTTCATCGATGTCACGGAAACACCGCTTTCGACGCTTGATACCCGACTCAGCGAGCACTGGTCTCGATGTCGGTAATAGCCGCCGGGTGCGTCCTCGGGGCGGCCTTCTCGGATCGGCTGATTGGCGAACCACCGGCACGTGTTCACCCGGTCGCGCTGTTCGGCCGACTCGTCGCGCCGCTCGACCGTGAGTGGCGCTATCCCCGAGCGATCGGCCTCGTTGGAGCCGTGTTGCTCCCGCTGTCGGCGGCTGCCATCGTCGCGTTCGCCGTCGCTGCTGGCGGCGTATTACATCCTGTGGCTGGCGGAGTTGTCGCCACAGTCGTCCTGTTTTCAGTCACCAGCCTCCGACTGCTCTGTTCGACCGCCAGCAAGGTAATCGGGCTCTCGACAAGTGACCTTCCGCGTGCACGCGAGGAACTGATCGCGCTGGCCGGCCGTGACGCCACGACGCTGTCGGCCGGCGAGATTCGGAGCGCGGCCGTCGAGAGTAGCGCTGAAAACCTCGCCGACGGACTGGTCGCGCCGCTGGTCGGTTTTGCGGTCGTCGGCGTCACCGCGGCCGGCCGGATCGACCCGACCGCCGCGCTCGCGTTGGCAACGGCGACCGCAGCGTGGGTAAAAGCCGTCAACACGATGGACTCGATGCTGGGGTACCAATCAAAGCCAGTGGGAACCGCCAGCGCGCGGCTCGACGACCTCGTGATGTGGCTACCCGCCCGACTCACCGCACTTGTGCTCTCAGCGGCGGCGCTAAGCCCGGATCCGGTGGTCTCGGCGCGGCGATGGGCCCGAAAACCGCCGTCGCCAAACAGCGGCTGGCCGATGGCGACGTTGGCGGCCGCGCTGCAGGTTCGACTCGAAAAGCCCGGTGTGTACGTGCTCAACGAGATTGCCTCGTTGCCGACGGAATCGGAGGGAGAGCGCGGCGTCGCACTCGTCCGGCGCGCCGGCTGGCTCTCGTTCGGCCTCACGGCGGTGATCGTGAGTGTTTGATCCACGATCGATAGTCCGGGCGCTCCGCGGGGCAATCGGCTTTCTGACCCGAATTCCCGTGCGGGCAGGCGAGGCCGAGTGGGAGGCCTTCCGACGGACGGCATACAGTATTCCACTCGTGGGCTACCTGATTGGCGCGCTTGCCGGGGTGGCATTTTTTCTGCCCGTCCAGCCGCCGACAACCGTCGCCGCCTACCTCGTCGCGATATATCTCGTTTCGGGAATCACCCACGCCGACGGGCTGGCCGACGTTGGCGACGCGATGGCGGTTCACGGCGACCGCGAGCGCCGGCTTGCGGTACTCAAAGATTCGGCGACCGGCGTCGGCGGCACGCTCGCGCTTTCGACGACGCTGCTCGTGTTGACACTGGGCGCGCTCGCGTTTGCGGGCGTCGCCTCGATGACGGCGTTCCGACTCGCGGTGGCCGCGGAGGTCGGCGCGAAACTCGGAATGGTGTTGGTGGTCTGTTATGGCCGACCGGCCCACGAGGGGCTTGGCTCGCAGCTCGTCGGCACGCTGGATCATCGCGCGTTCGGCGGTGCGTTGCTCGTCTCACTGCCCGTGCTCGCGTTTGCCCCGCCGGGGGCGACGATGGCGCTTGTTGGCGCGTTTGTCGCCGGCCCGCTCGTCGGGCTCGCGATGCTGACGTGGGGCCATCGCGCACTCGGCGGCGTCAACGGCGACGTGATCGGGGCGACAAACGACATCGCTCGCGCGGTCGCGCTCCACCTGGGGGTGTCGGCGTGGATTCTGTTGTGAACGGCCGGATTGGACGCATGAAGCGACACGAGGAGCCACAACAATGAACGCGCTCGTCATGTGCGGCGGCAGGGGAACGCGCCTCCGATCGGCCGTTGGCGACACCGAAAAGCCGCTCGTCGAGGTCGGTGACCGACCGTTGATCGACCGCGTTGTCGACGCGGTATGGGGGGCGAACATCGGTGACGACGACAGCGGCGAACTCGAACGCAAACCCGTCTACGCCGCCGTTTCGCCGGCGACCCCCGAGACGGCTGCCCATCTCCGCGACGACGACCGGGTGCAGTGTCTCGAAACATCGGGCGAAGGCTACGTCGCCGACCTGACAGCCGCACTCAACCACGTCGGTCAGCCCGCAGTCACCGTCACCGCCGATCTGCCGTTTCTCAGCGCCGGACACGTCGAACGCGCCAGCCGGGTCGCCGACGGTGATCCGGTAACGATCTGTGTGCCTGCGTCGCTCACGGCGTCGCTGGGCGTCAGCGCGGAGACGGTTATCGAACGCGACGAAGGCGACGAACACAACGAACACAAGGAAAATGCAGTGGTTCCAACCGGGCTCAACGTCGTCGCCGGCGGCACAGACCGGGTTGTCGTCTGGAGCGACGAGCGACTGGCGTTCAATGTTAACCGGCCGTCGGATCTCGCTCGCGCTCGCGAGTTTGCCGAGAACGACTGACCGGCGACAACAGTTAGTCACCGAAACCACTCGGTGGTATCTACCAATCACGAAAATATACGCTTATACGTGCTCGAAACTTTCCGCAGATAGTGGATCCCACCAGTATTGACTCGCTGAGCCGCGTTCCTCACGGCGGCACAACAGACCCGCAGCTCTTGGATTTCAGTGCCAACACGAATCCGGAAATGCCGGACGGAGTGGTCGCCGTCTACGATGCAGCCCTCTCGGCGGCCCGCCGGTATCCGATCGACGACTACTGTGAGTTTCGCGCGGCCGCCGCCGACTACATTGGGGTTAGCGGGACGGAGATTGTTCCCGCACCGGGTGCGCTTGCGGGCATGCGACTGGTGTTTTCGGTCTGTGTCGAACCGGGCGACAGCGTCGTTGTCCCCGAGCCGAGTTTCAGCGAATACGCCCACGAGATTCGGTTGCAGGGCGGCGAGCCACGGTTCGTTGCGCACGACCGCATACTGGAAACCGACCCCGCCGGCTGCGACATGGTCGTCATCTGCAATCCGAACAATCCGACCGGCGAGAGCTACGACCCGGTCGCACTCTCCCGCTTCGCCGAGCGGTGTCGTGAGACGGGAACACCGCTCTTGGTCGACGAGGCGTTTTTGGATTTTACGAGTCAGCCCTCGCTCGCCGGAACCCCGGGGGTCATCGTCGCCCGCTCGCTCACGAAGGTGTTCGGTCTCCCCGGCCTCCGGGCGGGCTTTCTGGTCGCAACGGGGAAGCTCCAAGACCGCCTCGATATCGTACGGCCGTCGTGGACGCTGAGTACGCCTGCCGCCGCCGTCGGTGCGCACTGTCTGGCCGATACCGAATTTGTTGCCGAGACGTGCGAGCGCGTCGACACCGAGCGCGAGCGGATGCGCGAGCGACTCGAAAACCGGTTCCGTGTCTATCCATCGGTTTCTCCGTTTCTGCTCTGTGAGACGGAAGATTCCGTCAGCGAGATCGTCAAAACGGCGAAACAAGCGGGACTCGCCATCCGCGATGCCACAACGTTCCGCGGACTCGACTCGCACATCCGCGTTGCCGTCAAGCGGCCACACGAAAACGACCGACTGCTTGCGGCGCTCGATGTCTGAACCCGCGGTGGCCCTCCGGTCGAACACAACGACAATAGGGATTGGGCCCAACCAACAGCTATGACAGATCAACAGCGCGAGACGCCCGGCCGAGGAATCAAACCCGAAGCACGACCGATTGAGCCGACCGCCCCCGACGAGTTCGGACTCGTTCAGGTGTTCTGGGGAAGCGGCAAGGGCAAGACGACCGCCGCGATGGGAATGGGTTTTCGGGCGGCGGGCCACGGCTACCGCGTCCACATGCTCCAGTTTATGAAGGGCGGTGCCGACAGCGTCGAGGCGGTTCGCGGCGAGTACAACGCCATCGCAGCCATGCCCGGCTTTTCGTACGAAAACACCGGCCACTACGGCTGGCACGCAATGGCTGACGGCAGTCGCGACACCGACCACGAAACAAAGGCCAGCGCGGGGCTCGAACGAACCCGTGAACTCATTGCAGCCGCCGGCGACGCGAACCTCACCACGCCGTTCGATCTCGACGGCTCGCCAGACGACGGATTCCACATGCTGATTCTCGACGAGATTCTCTATGCGGCCGACCGCGAACTCATCTCGCCCGACGACGTGCTCGCGCTGCTCGACGACAAACCAGCGAATCTCGAACTCGTCTTAACCGGAAGTCACGCCGAGCCAACATATCTGACCGGCCGCGCCGACCTCATCTCGGAGATTAGCAAACGGAAACACCCGATGGATGCCGGCCAGCGCGCGCGGTCGGGCACGGAGTACTGACCGGCCGAATGACCCGTACGATTCTCGTCGCCGGCACGGCCTCACACGTCGGCAAAAGCACGGTCGCCGCGGGCCTCTGCCGACTGCTCGCCGACCGTGGCGTGCGTGTTGCCCCGTTCAAGGCCCAGAACATGAGTAACAACGCGCGAGTGGTGCCGCGAGCAGGGGCGACCGTTGACAACAGCGAAAGCGACGCCTTCGGCGAAATCGGCGTCTCCCAGTACGTCCAAGCCCGCGCGGCCGGCTGTCGGCCGACAACTGACATGAACCCCGTGCTGCTCAAACCCCGTGGCGGCGAGTCACAACTCGTCGTCAACGGCGTCGGCGTCGGCCACTTTTCGGCGGGACACTACTACGACGACCACTGGGAGACCGCCCGCGAGGCCGCCGTCAACGCCCACCGCCGCCTCGCGAGCGAGTACGACGTGATCGTTGCCGAGGGCGCGGGATCGATCGCCGAAATCAACCTCCACGACCGGGATTTGGCGAACGTCGAGACCGCTCGGTTCGCCGAGAGCGAGATCCTCCTTGTCGCCGACATCGAACGCGGCGGCGTCTTCGCCTCGCTCGTCGGGACGCTCGAACTCATGCCCGACGACCTTCGCGACCGGGTCGTCGGCGCGGTCATCACCAAGTTTCGCGGCGATCAGTCGCTGCTCGAACCGGGGCTCGACGCCTTCGAGGAGCGAACCGGCGTTGCGGTGTGGGGCGTGATTCCGTACGACGATCCGGGGCTGCCCGAGGAGGACAGCGTCTCGTTGCCCGCGGCGGGCGAGCGGAAGGTTTTCGGCGCTGACGACGGCGTCGCGGACGACCAGAGCGTGACGGTTGCGGTGCCCCGACTCCCGCGCGCCTCGAACGTCACCGACCTCGAACCGCTTTCGGCCGAGCCAGGTGTCCGAGTCGCCTACGTCCCGCTCGACGCCTCGCTCGACGAAAGCGACGCGGTCGTGATTCCGGGAACGAAAAACACCGTCGACGACCTGCTGGCGCTCGGCGAGGCCGGCTTCGACGCGGAACTCCGACGGTTCGATGGCCCGATAATCGGCCTCTGTGGCGGCTACCAGATGCTCGGCGAGAAACTCTGCGGTGTCAGCGCCGAAGCCAGCAGCGGGTCGGCCGCCGCGTCGGCCGAATCAGTGAGTGGAGTCGGGTTGCTTCCGGTCGAAACGACGTTTTCGGCCGACAAGCGCGTTGTCGACACCACGCTCGATTTCGAGGGCTGCGGCCCGTTTGCGGGCGCGTCGGCCCCGGTTACGGGCTACGAAATCCACATGGGAACCACCCAGGCGACCGGGTCGGTGACGACGCCGTTCGCGCCCGCCACGGCGGACGGCCGAGCGGCCGTCAGCGGCGGCAGGCCGGCCGGCGAACCGACCGCCGCGCTCGGTGCGGCCGACGGCAACGTCGTCGGCTGTTATCTGCATGGCCTGTTCGAGAACCGCGAGGTCCGAGACGCGTTCGTCGACAGCGTGTTTGCGTCGGCCGGGCGGACGCGACCCGACAGTGTAACAGCCACGGAATCGCCGTACGACCGTGCTGCAGCACTACTCCGAGAACACTGTTCGCTTGCGTGGCTCGATAGCGTCCGAACGAGCGCAGATGGCGAAGCCGACGACGGTTGAACGAAAAGCGAGACCGAGAACGACAGCACGGGGGCGAGGTTAGTCGGCGTCGACCTCGGCGGCACACCGGTTCGGCCCGAGTTCGAGTTCGGTGGCCTCCTCCTCGTCGGCCGTTTCGTGTCCCGAATTGATCGAGATAACCGACTCGTAGTTCGGCGGCTTTTCGGGGAGTTTGGCCGTGATGATGTCGATAAACGAGCCGCGCTCGTGGCGCAGAATATCGAGGCTCGTCCGGAGCGCGCCGACGGTCGTATCGACCGGTTCGCCGGGCGTGATTGTCGTCGTTCCATCGTTGGCGACCGAGAAGTGACCGGGAAGCACGTTGATTGCGTCGGGTTCGGCCATGAGCGTCCGGTGAAGCGAGTCATACAGCAGTCCCGCGCCGGTTTTCGCATCGCCGTCGCCGAACTGGAGTTCGGTCCGGCCGACGGCGTCGACGAAGATCGTATCGCCCGTAATGACCGCCTCAGCGCCGAGCAGGTAGCTAACCATTTCGGAGGTGTGACCGGGCGTCGACAGCGCCTTGATATCGAGGTCGCCGACGGAAACGACCTCGTTGGTGCCGAGCGCCGCGTAGTCGTACTGCACGTCCCGGTCGGCCGCGCCGTCGCCGAGATAGTACGGAACGTCGAGGTCGGCCGCAAGCCGTCGACCGCCCGAAATGTGGTCGGCGTGAATATGGGTGTCGAAAACGGCGACGATGTTCGCGTCGAGGTCGTCGGCCGCGGCAGTGAGCTCCTCGGCGTGGCGGGTCGCGTCGATAACGGCCGCCTTGCCGTCGCTCTCGACGACGTAGCCCAGACAGCCCTTGGCGCGGCGCTGGAGTTGGACGACGGTGAACGCGTCGTACTCGATTTGGACGTGATCGTAAACGGCGCTCCAGGCTTCCATTCCCCCCTCGACGACGGTGATGTCCTCGTAGCCCGCCTCGGCCAACTCCTCGGCGAGGTCGGCCGACGCCTTGCCCTTCGCACAGAGTGTCACGATAGAATCATCGGGGGCAAGTCCCGTTTTGCCCTCGAAATCCGCGATGTCGAACTCGTGAAACGGCTTGTAGAAGTACTGAATCGAGTCGGCGATTCGCCAACTCTCGAAGCTCTCGTCGCCGCGGGTGTCGACGACCGTCAGCGACTCGTCGCTGTCGAGTCGGTCGCGGAGGTCAGCCGCCGAACTGAGGGATGCCATACCTGATCGACTGCGGCCAATGGGCAAAAACCTCACGTCGCCAGCGCGGTTGCAGGCGTCCAACCCACCGTATCGACGATCCACCGTGTCGACGACCCACTATGTCGACGAACGGACTGTGTCGGGATGACACGGGCGAGCCGACTCAACACCTTTTTAGCCGTCCTACAGGTATCATTGGCTACTATGGCCGAAAACAAGGCACGATCGACCGGCAGCGCCGGCCGATTTGGCGCGCGGTACGGACGGGTGTCGCGGAAACGAGTCAAGGAAATCGAAGCCGGAATGCAGAACGCCGAAGTCGACGGCGACAGCGTCAAACGCGTCGGCACCGGCATCTGGATCAACGAAGAAACCGGCGAGAAGTTTGCCGGCGGAGCCTACAAGCCACAGACGCCCGGCGGGCGGCAGGTTCGCCGATCGATCCGCGCCGCACTCGCCGAAGACGACGAGTAACTTTTTGTCAGTCTACACACTACATCAGGTATGAGCTACAAATGTTCCCGCTGTAAACGCGACGTAACGCTCGACGAGTACGGCGGCGTGCGCTGTCCGTACTGCGGTCACCGCGTTCTGCTGAAAGAGCGCGGCGGCGGAATCAAAGAAGTCGACGTTTCCTAAGCCGATCGAGTCGTGTCGTTCGCCCATTCTACCGAGCTCTCGTTTTCGTATCCAACCCCTGACGCAGCCAAACGAATCGAGCGGAGCATCCGCGTCGAGGTCGGCGAAATCGATGACGACCGCTCGACCGTCAGTCTCTACCGACAGCAAAACACCGTCGGAATCGACATCGAAGCCGCCGATTTCGTCGCGCTCCGGGCGGCCGTCAACAGTTGGCTCCGGTACGTTGCGGTCGCCGAACGCGTTGTCAACGCGGTAGCGACACGGTGAGCCCAGCGTTGTCAACGCTCGCGAGCGCGAGAAACAAAGATTGGTTTCGTAGAACACACACTCTCAGACACAAACTCATACACCAATTCGACATCGACAAATCCACCGCGGTCGCAAGCCAGCCGATCGCCGTCGATGAAAAACTGAATTGCACGGGTTTTTCCATCTGGCGACCGACCAGCGGAGTATGCAGGGTAACCTACCACCGGAAGCGCAGGAAAAACTCGAAACGCTCCAAGACCTCCAAGAGACCGCCCAGAACGTCTCCGAGCAGAAACAACAGACCGAAACCGCCCTGAGCGACGCAGAGGCCGCCCTGTCGGCACTCGAAGACGTCGACGACGACTCGGTGATGTACCGCGAGGTCGGCGAACTGCTCATCGAAACCGACTACGACGACGCGAACGACCAGCTCGAAGAGAAGGTCGACCGACTTGAAGTCCGCGCCGAACAGCTCGGCAAACAGGAGTCGCGCGTCCAAGAGAAGTTCGAGAAGCTCCAGCAAGAACTTCAGCAGATGCTGAGCGGCGGGGCAGGCCCACAGGGCCCGGCCGGCCCCGGCGGCGCTGGCGGCGCGTAAATGAGCGCGGAGCCGACTGACGAGGCGAGCGAACCAACCGACGAAGCGGTCGTCGAAACCGCGGCCGACGCCGCCGAAGGCGTCGTCCTCGCCCGGTTTGCCAACAGCGACGTGAAAGACCTCGACATCACCGTCACCTTCGAGGACGGTATCCTCGATGTCGACGTGTATCTGAACACGACCACGGATCCCGATTCCGACGCCGACGCGGTCGCCACCGAGGCGGTCGAGGCCGCCGAAGCGGCTGTCGACGAACTCTTCGAGTAAGTCGCTGTCGACGAACTCTTCGAGTAAGTCGCTGTCGACACCAACCGATTTTCATCCCGTTTTCGAACCGGTGGGCGCAAACAATACAGTCATGCCGCCAGTTGTGGCGGATATGAACGAATCGGACGGAGGACGATGACAGCGCGGATCGGGGTCGATGTCGGCGGCACCTTTACTGACGTTGCACTCTCGGTCGGCGACCGACTCATTACGGCGAAGGTGCCGACGACCGACAACCAGAGCGTCGGCGTTCTCAACGGCATCGTAAAAGCCTGTGAAAAAGCCGACATCGAGCCGAGCGACATCGACGGCTTCTCGCATGCCATGACGGTTTCAGTCAACGCGATCCTCGAACGCGGCGGCGCGAAAACGGCGCTTGTGACGACCGAGGGCTTTCGCGACGTACTCGAAATCGGTCGACAGAACCGACCGGCGCTGTACGATCTGGACGCAACCAAACCCGAACCGTTGGTGCCGCGTCGACGTCGGTTCGAGATCAGCGAGCGAACAACCGTCAACGGCGTCGAACAGCCGGTCGATCGCGACGAGGTGCGGTCGCTCGCAGGAACACTCCGCGCCGAGGGGGTCGAGGCCGTCGCCATCTCGCTGCTACACGCCTATGCCGACCCAGAAAACGAGCAGGTCGCCGCCGCGGTACTTCGCGACGAACTCGACGTTCCCGTGTCGACCTCCCACGAGGTGCTCGCCGAGTTCCGCGAGTACGAACGAACCTCGACAACCGTCGTCGACGCCTACGTTCGCCCGGTAATCGACCGGTATGTCGGCCGACTCGTCGAAGACGCGAACGCCGCCGGGCTCCCCGCACCACGGATTATGCAGGCCAACGGCGGCATTGCCGACCCCGAGACGGTGCGCGAGCATGCGGTGACGACGACGCTCTCGGGGCCGGCCGCGGGCGTTGTCGGCGCGAAAGGAACCGTCGACGAAAGCGACGCAGGCCTCGTCACGTTCGATATGGGCGGCACGTCGAGCGATGTCAGCTGTATCCGAGACGGGCAAGCCGAACGGACGACGGACTCGAAGATTGCGGGCATCCCGATCCGAACGCCAATGGTCGACATCAGCACCGTCGGCGCGGGCGGCGGCTCAATTTCGTGGGTCGATTCCGGCGGCGCGTTGCGGGTCGGCCCCCGATCTGCCGGGGCCCA
>CAYWFO010000046.1:0-11432 GCA_964457485.1 uncultured Haloferacaceae archaeon
TCGGCAGTGATGACGACATCGCCGTCGATGAGCTCGCCGACGCTGGCATCGACACCCTTCGTTCTCGTGACAACGCCGATCACATCACACTCTCCGACTTCGAGCAGCAGTTCCTCGCCGTCTTCGATCACACGGCGGTCTCCGTCGTCAGTGACGTAGTAGAACGCGACCGCGGGCTCGTCATCCTCGTTCATTACGACATCCTCGGGCAGCGCGTAGCTGATGAACGCGTCGTCCTTGCCGTTGTTACAGAGTTCGAACATCCCGTCGAAGTAGGTAAAGGAGTCCGAGTTGACACCCTGGCCGATCGGGCCGTCAGTGCCGAGACCCTGCTGGTCACCTTCGCCGTCGATCTGGATGTAGATGTGGCCGTTCTCGTCGAGCGCCACGTAGTTCTGACTGTTCAACGAGTCGACCGGTGCCATTCCGAGGTACGCCTCCGCATCGTTCGCAACCGCGACCGTTACGCTTCGGTGTGATTCAACGCGCGAGAACGCGCCCGAGCCGAGGAGTGCGCTTCCGCCGATTGCTGTACCGCCAACGCCAACTAGGAAGTTTCGTCGTTGCATGGTTTTTCACCCGCATTCCGTATGAGCTGTCCCACCGGGATCGGTCACCCCACCGAGGGGGGAATGCGCAACTGTATGCAGGGGGGTATGTGACTTTGTTATGTAGAGCGACACGTTTGCCGACGATCAGCATAGAACGGCTGAGCATGCTCATATAATCGCCGAGTCTGAGCATAAATCGGGGTAGGCCGCGGCCAATCATCGACGAATACACGCGATGGTCCCCCTAACAAGCCGGTACCGAACGGTTGTCTGAGACTACTCAGCTTGGCTCATTCACGGCCAAAAATCGATTATCGAATACGCTAATTGCCTTGCAGTCGTGCGTTTTCTCCTCTCACTGTTGTGGAACCGTTGAGTGATAGTCCCCACTTACCGATCGGTTACGCCAATCGTAGCAAAGTACGGGGAGTACGTCAAAACGGACAGTCAAACATCTCCAGGCGTAGGGCGACCGCCCTAACTGGAAATTGAGATTACACATCATGGAAACCAATACGACGACAGTTGAGGGGTCGGTGAGTATCGAAACGGAGGTGGATACCACGAGCAGCCAATCCAGTCTCTCCCGTGACGACGTTTTCGATGCACTGAGCAACGAACGTCGCCGATGTGCGTTATTTTATCTCCAGAACCAACCGGCACCGGTCACGCTCAGTGAACTCGTCGACCACGTCACCGCGTGGCAGTACGACCAGCCGCTCACGAACCTGAATTCGGGCGATCGCATGTGCGTTTACTCGGCGCTCCGTCAGGTGCACCTCCCGTATCTCGAAGTAACCGGGTTCGTCGAATACGATCGTGAGGCTGGGATAATAACCGTCACCGACGCCGCGAGGTACGCGAAGCTGTACTTAGAGTACGATCCGGGCAATGACATTCCGTGGAGCTGGCTGTACACCGGCCTCGTTGCCATCGGTGCGATTCTTGGGGGCGCGAGCTATTTTGAGACCTATCCCTTCGACTGGCTCGGCGGTCATCTCGTTGTCGCGATCTTGCTCGGTGTGTTCGCAACGGCGGCGTTCGGACACATCATCCACGAGCAGCGCAACAAGCGAGCCGCGGCCGATCTGTTCGGAGTGGAGCGATGAACCGCCGCATGTTCGTCGCGGGCATGGGTACGACCGCACTCGGTGGCAGCGCCCTTCTCGCAAGCGGTGCCGCTTCTCGAATCGAATCACAGCGAAAGACGACCATCGAAGTCGTCGGCGACGAGGAGGCGTACCTCAGGCTCGTCTACAGTCCGGACACTCAACGTGTGAACTGCGACGGAACGGTTGAACTCGTCATGATTACAAATCAACTCAAAGAGTCGATCACCGAACTCGCGATTGAGAATCTCACCGTCGAATCCGCCGACCTCGTGGTCAACGAAGAGAGCCTGCTCGTGCCCGACCGAATAGATGTCGGCGAAAACGGTCATATACGAGTCGGCGTCGAATGTGCACCAGGAACGGATACGACGAGTGCTGTCTCGTTCGATATCGTCGCTAGAGGCATCGATCAAGCTGTCATTGCTAGAGGACACATCGATACACGAACGATCGAGGTCAACTGCGAGTGTGCGCGGGTCGAAGGCTGCTCTCCGGGCTTCTGGAGACAACCAGCGTACCGTAACGGGGTCTGGACCGAGAGCGACACCTACGGTCCGAGCGACCGCGTCGCGGACGTATTTACGCTCGCCGTCACCGGGACACAGGGCCAAGGCGGAAACGCCGTGGATTTCGATGCGTTGACGCTACGCGAAGCGCTTGCTGGGGGTGGCGGATCGGGCGTCCCCGGAGCCCAACGAATCTTGCTCCGCGCGGCAACTGCGGGATTGCTGAACAGCCAGCATTCGGCTGTCGACTATCCGAAAACGGCGTCGCAACTGATTGCCGAAGTTGACGCTGCGCTGGCGACGGAGGATCGTGAGACAATTCTCGCGTTGGCTGAAGAACTCGACGATCTCAACAACGAGGGGTGCCCGATCCGAGTACGTTCGGACGAAGAAGCTCAGTAAAAACAAACTCCGGGCTTACCGATGGAAAGATGCTGACAGCCATCCACACATCGCTTGTTGGCTGTGTGTGTCTGGTTTTATATCTGATTCTACTGGTGATCGCCATGTCACTGCAGTCGAGTAGCTCGCCGGCGCGGTCAGGCTGACCTGACGATCTCGCCAGCGATGGATACGTCGCCGCCGATCCGAATATCAGAAACTGACATTTTTTCGGAACCAAACCAGTTGCCTGTACAGAACGGTAATGGAGACAGTGTCAACGATGGATACTTTATTCGGGTCGACGCTCTGTTCACGGTCGCACACTTCTTGACGACGATGTCACAACGCAAGCCACCATGCGGGCCACCGCAGACAGTTCGGGCGCTGTTCAGATAAGCTTGAGAGTTATAATCCGAAATAGAGTGGCTCTTCTGTGTCGTTTTGGATAGTAAAACGGTCTGAACTTCTCCTCCCAAACTGGTCGATATGGATGAGACAACTTAGCCGATTTCGTCGAGAGAAGCTTTCTAATCGAGATGTATGTCGAATGCGTCTAAAATATTACTATGAGTTTTATTTGAACACTACCACAGTTCGTGAGCGACTTCTTATCACAACCCCATCCACCGACAGCTGGAACACGTACTTTCCCCGACAGGGCTGACCGAGGATGGAACCTGGGTCGATGCTACGTGACCCGTGAGGGGAGTGCCATCGGTTGAACCTATCGTAAAATTGACTGGTTAATCCCAGCGAAACAATAAGTATAGCCGGCGTACCACTGTCTATGGGATACACAACACACACCATCGGTTTAGATCCGTCCGCCAAACTGGTCGTTGCCTCACCGTCTCCAACCGAGCAGCTGTCCCTCAAGCAGCGGCGGATTCTGGAGTATCTGCAAACGAACGCCCACGATCAAACGTACTTTAAGTCACGCCTTATCGCCCGGGAGCTCGGTCTCTCCGCCAAAGAGGTTGGGTCGAACATGCGAGCGATTGCAAACGGTGACTTCGGCCTTGAAATCGAACCGTGGGGCTACTCCTCAGGAACGACCTGGATGGTCACGTCCACGGTCGAGTAATCCGTCGTTTCGTGTGTTTCTCAACTGCGGGTCGAACGGCTCGCCGGTGAAACACGCCGAGGAGTAGCACGCTCATCAGTACGACGATGCCGACGACAGCCAGTTGGCTTGCGGTACTGACGAGTGCGGCTGGGACGTAGACAGCGAGTCCGACGACCGCGATGACGAGATACCGTATCGCCCAGTTGTCATCGCGATCGGACAGATCGAGGAATGGAAAGAGGACGTTGGCACGGTCGGTGAGCGCAACGAAGCCGGACTCTACGTCATAGGTGACGACACCGGCGTCGACCAGCGTGGGAATATGCGTCTGGTATAGCGAAACGTAGGCACGCTTTCGCTCCGCTTTGGTGGGTCCACTCGCGCCGACATCTCGGCTCGCGCCTGCCATTGATTCGGCGATATCGGTGAGTGGGATTGCGTCGACAGCCTCTCGAAGCGACAGCAGCACGAACCGCCGGCGAGGATTGGCTAGCAGTTCGAAAATCTCATCCTCAGAGAGTGTCGTTGTTGCGCTATTCAGTATCACGGTCTTAGATGAGATACGTCACATTGCGTCTTTGTTATTGCCACCGAAACACGAACAGGCGTGCTCCTAACGGTGTTCCGTTTGGTGTTTCGCTGTACTATGTACGCCCTACAGTACACTCGTTTAGTCTCGTTTCTACAGAAAGGCAGACAGAGTGCCTCGGGGTCGTACTGAAATCGAAGATTTCCGTGATGACGAGAATCTTTGATTCTCGAACCACTTCACCCCGAGGTAGTTCACTCGTTGAGTGACTTACTGACGGCAACGGACTCATTTGGATCGTCAGTTATAATCGAAACAAAACTGCGGTCAAAACAACGCGTCCGCATCAACCCTGAGGCAGTACGCTCACGTTACTACTCCGGTAGAGCGTGCCCATTGAGTTCACGAACTACGTTTCGATAACGTCCGAACCCGGGGGTCTGCGACTATTTCCGAACAACGGTGTAGCCTTGCCCGTCTCTACTCGGTTTTGTTATTATATCTTTTATATTAAATTATGATAAATTGGCTAAGAGCGTCTTCTCTATATAAAAACTGTTACTAGATAAGTATATGTCCCCGTCCGTCGTGTCAAGAGCATACTAGGAACGTGTTGTCATGTATTGTACAATATACACCAATAATTCTGCCCAAACCGAGCCGAACAGTCTTTCCGGTGACACCGGTGGTTCCACTCCGACTACCGACCCCGCTTCGATACGTAAGCCACCCATACGGCCTGCTTCTGATCAAGCGGTCGATGAGTTCTCTTTGGACGATCTTTTCGATGTGTTGCGTAACAGTCGACGGCGACGAGCGCTTCGGTATCTCTTCACCACAGACGACCGCACAGCAACGGTCGGAGAGCTATCCGAGCATATCGCGTCGATAGAAAACGACACCGACACTACCCTCATCACCTCGAAACAGCGCAAGCGTGTATACATTGGGCTCTACCAAACACATCTTCCGAAACTAGCTGACCTCGGCATGATCGAGTACGAGCGGGGTCGTGGGATTGTTACATTGCTCCGTCGAGCAGAGCAGGTCGAGCCTTACCTGTTCGCCGCACAAAATACGGCGGGCTGGAAGTGGTGGATCAGCGCCGTGTTACTGCTTAATTACGCTGTTTTTATCGGGTTCGTCGCCATTAACTATTCAGCTGTCGCTTCGGTTCTCTCGGCTCTGGTCACTACCGGGGTGTTACTGGGAGCCATGTTCTATCGGCGAAAATCGCTTTCGCTCTAATGTATCGAAAAAACGCGCTCATCTCTCAAGAAATCCGCAACCGGAATTATCTCTCCACACCACCGCCTACGTCACGATTTTCATGAGAGTTTAACATGCTGCGTTCACGCGCCTATTCAACCAACCACTTTTTGACATTTCGAGGAGAATTGTTGCTTTCGCAACTGAGCAGCCCATTCTGATCAACGACCGATAACGATGAGGCGACCGGCCGAACTGGTTTCTGACTCTCTCGATAACATAAAAACCGCAACCGCAAACCGGTGATTGCGCCGTTCAGTCGTCCGCGACCGTCGCGGGTTCGACGTTTTCGACCTCGATGCCACCGGTGAGTTCCGTGTGCGGGTACGGCATGCCCACGCCTTCGGCGTCAAAGCGGCGTTTGACGTTCTCGACCCACTCGAACTTCACGGGGCCCGCGCCCGTTGTGCTCGGATCGACCCAGGCACGGCCGTTGAGCACGACCGCCGAATCTTCGAGTCCGGTAACCGGCGCTTTCGGGGCCGGCTCTTCGAGGACGCCCTCGATTTTCTGCGCCTCGTCGAGAATGATCTCACGGGCTTGTCGCATGCTGGCTTCGTACTCGATGCCGAAGTCGAACGTGACCCGGCGCGTCTCGTTGGCGACCGGGTTGACGACGACGTTGCCGGCGAGATCGCCGTTCGGAACCGTCACCATCTCGTTGTCGAACGTATCGAGTTTGGTTACTCGCAGGTTGATTTCGCGGACGACGCCGCTGTTACCGCTCCACTCGATGTAGTCGCCGACCTCGAACGGTTTGTCGCGGAGAATGAAGATGCCGGCGACGAAGTTCTCGATAATGTCGCTGGCGGCAAACGCCAGACCCAGCGCGAGCGCTGCAAAGATCGTCGCGAACGCGGTGAGAATCGCGGGGAATCCCGCCACCGTCGCGGCGATCGCCAGCGCGCCGATCAACGCGACCACGCCGGCGATACTCGACCCGAGACTCACCACGGCTTGTGAGAACTCGCGTTCGTTGAGTCCGCGTTTCGTCACCCGGACGAGAATCGATTTCCCGATCCGATAGATGACAATAAACGCGATAACGAAAATCACGATCGTTACGGCTGTCGAAATCAGTGCCGGACCATATGTCGCAAGCGCTCCGTCAACCGTCGTGGGAACGCCTTGCAACGCCGTTGCTGTTGATGTCACAATTGTACATGCGACCAAACGCGCATAAATCTGTATACCCATACTGAACTAACCGGTACCAGATACCGACGGTTTGGTGTCCGCGCGGGTGGGATGGGGCCAGCCCACTACCGTGATCGCTGGCTGCGCCGCCCGAATCGCGTGCGACGCGCTTTTGAACGACCTTGTCGAACAGCACGGTATGAATGCCGTAACGCTGGGTCCGTCGGGAACCTACTCGCACCGTGCCGCACGCGCCGTCGCCGAGGGCGTCTCGTTTCGTGAGTCGGTGACCGCTATCGTCGATGCCGTCGCCGACGGGGAGTTCCAACGCGGTGTCGTCCCCATCGAGAACAGCATCGAGGGCAGCGTCACCGAAACGCTCGATGCGCTCGCAAGCCACGACATCGCCGTCGTCAGCGAAATCGTGACACCGATTCGCCATGCGCTGCTCGCGCAGGGTGAGTCGTTCGACACCGTCGCGAGTCACTCCCAAGCGCTCGCACAGTGTCGAACCTATCTCGAAGCGACCCACCCCGATGTGACACAGGAGGCCGTCGCCAGCACCGCCCGCGGCGTGCAGTACGCCCGCGAGGACGACACGGTCGCCGGTATCGGCCATCCCGACAACGCGACCAACGGAACCGAACTCACCGTCCTCGCCGAGGACATTCAAGATCAAGACTCGAACGCGACGCGGTTTTTTGTCATTGCGCCGCTGTCGGCGCGGTCGGACGCCGGCGGCAAGAGTTCGTTTATCATCTACCCGAACGTCAACTATCCCGGACTGTTGCTCGAACTGCTCGAAGCGTTCGCCAGCCGTGACATCAACCTCTCGCGGGTCGAATCACGACCCAGCGGCAACCGCCTCGGCGACTATCTCTTTCATTTCGACATCGAGGCCGGCGTCTACGAACAACGCGTGCAGGACGCACTGGCGGATATCGAGGAACTCGCCGAGGCGGGTTGGGTTCGAAACCTCGGTTCGTACGACACGAAACACGTGTTGTACTAAGTCGCCCTCGTCGGCTCGGGTGAGGCTGAATCAACGACTGCTCACCTGCACCGAATGAGCGACCGCTCACCGACACCGACTCACCAGCCCGTCACAACACGAGTTGAACGCCCGCCAGCGCGAGCACCACGTACGCCGAGTGGTACAGCAGACTCGAACTTCCCATATAGACGACGTAGCGACCGAGCGGATAGTCGCTCGTTGCCGCCGGAATCGTCAACAGTCCCCGAAACCACGGCAGACAGTTCGAGGTGAACACCGCGAGGCCGCCGTAGGTGTCGAACCAGCGGAGCACCTGCTGGGTACGATCATTTGTCGGATCGAAGTTCACGTATGGCAGGCGCTCGACAAATCGGAGTCCGTAGCGGTCAATACCGAGGTAGATCACGAGTTGGCCGATAATGTAGCCGGCTGTGACGACAAGCACGGTCAGAATCGTCTCGGGGGTATCGGCGCGTGTCGCGATTACGTACCCCGGCAGAAACAGCGTCGTCGACAGCGGCTTGCCGATCAACATCCCCTTGAGAATGAACACGACGAACAACACCGGCAGGCCGAACAGTTCGGCGAACACGACAAGCTGCGACAGCACGTCGGCGAGGAACGTTCGAACAGTCATTGATCCGAAAGGCGACACCGGCCAGTGGTCGCTTGTGGCTCCGTTGCCGATAGTGCGTTTCGACTCGCCATGGCCAGTATTCCGACTGTTGGGTGTCGCAAATATATACTTCGTGGCCGACGGCTCCTCTCCCGTGACACCAAATACTGTCGTTTTTGTATGGACAAAATTCAAGGCCGTCTCGGCCCAATACGGGATGATGACTGACAAATCCACCCCCTTCGAGGAACTCGATTCCCTGATCGAGCGGATGAACCGCCAGTTCGGCGAACTCAGTCGGACGTTCGACCCCGAAC
Source organism: uncultured Haloferacaceae archaeon (assembly GCA_964457485.1). Classification (GTDB taxonomy): domain Archaea; phylum Halobacteriota; class Halobacteria; order Halobacteriales; family Haloferacaceae; genus PL-Br10-E2g29. Next base: position 8,482 of record CAYWFO010000046.1, read on the forward strand.
CGTTGGGCGTGCTCGCCGACGTGCCGGTCGACGTTGTCGACGACGGCGAGTCGATCGTCGTCATCGCGGATCTGCCGGGAGTTGAGCGCGACGAAATCGATCTCCGTGTCGACCGCGAGACACTCACGATCAGCGCCACGCCAGCCGACACAGAGCGCTTCGACGACGACCAGTACCATCGGAACGAACGCCAGCAGGCGTCGGTTCGTCGCCGACTCACGCTCCCGGTCGCCGTCGACGCCAGCCACGCGATCGCGACCGCTTCCAACGGCGTGCTCACCGTCACGCTTCCCAAACAGGATGCGGCGGCGTCGGGCTACCAGATCGACGTGGAGTAGCTGTCTTGGAGCGCTCCTCCCGCCACCATCGCCGTTTTTGACGGTCCCGGTCACCGCTGGGCCGCGCCGCCGATCTGTGCTATCTCGGCTCAGTCGGTCTTTACTACCGCAGCGCGTCTTTCTGTCCTCCGGTGAAACACACAATGATGCGACGCTACTCCCCGTTCGATGAATTCGATCGCCTGTTCGACCGCATGGGCCGCGAGCTGGGTCGCCCGGCTGCGACCCCTACCGAGATCGCGGTCGACGTGGCTGTTGCCGACGACGCGTTCGTCGTCACCGCCGATCTGCCGGGGTTCGAGCGCGACGAGATCGAACTCACCGTTGACGATTCGGTGATGACACTCACCGCCGAGCGACACCACGCGACCGACGAACACGACGACGGCGCGTGCCTCCACCGCGAACGCCGCAGCGCGTCGATTCAACGCCGCCTCACGCTGCCCGACGCGGTTGACCGGGAGGCGGCCCACGCGAGCTACCACAACGGCGTGTTGACGGTGACACTGCCCAAACTGACGGCCACCGCTGTCGACGACCACCGAATCGATACTGACTGACCGCTTCGACCCGCACGCCCCGCTCAGGTGAAACACTGAATGTCGTCACCACTGCTCAGGTGTTTTTATTCACGACTGCCAACCGTTTCAGCATGCTCTCCCGTCACACCGGTGTCACCGTGAGCTGTGTTTTTCTCGCGACGGCGAGTTTCGTCCTTGCGCAGGATCCACGGCTTTCGCTGACGGATATCCGGCGTATTTCGCTCGTTATTACGGTCGGCGTTAGTGCGCCGCTCGCGATCAACAGCGCGCTCGATGCACGAACAGCGGGCGACAGCGCACCTGCAAAATCCGTTTCGGGTCGCTGCTGCGGTGCTCAGTCGGTCGCGGCTTCGATCGGCTCGCTTTCGTCTTCGATGTAGGGCCGGAGAATGGATATATCATCAGTGCCAATGACCGCGCAATGACTGAGACGGATCGGCGTCGGTTGGTTGGCACAGCGGCCACTGCTGGTGTGCTCGCGGTGGTCGTGTTTCAGGTCGCCACCAGCGTGGTCGAAACCGACGACATCTGGGTTATCGGTGTGGTCTCGGTGGTGCTCGGCTACAGCCTTGCCCACTCGGTTTGGGAACTCGTATAGCCCGTAGACTGCGCAGTCGACCGTTCTATTGAGGTTCTGTGCTTCGGCAGCTGTCACCAATAAAAAGAAACCGACTGCTCAGTCGGCCGCGGCTTCGACCGCCTCGCCGTCTTCGACGTAGTAGGTCTCGATGAACTCCTCGTCGATCCGGTTGAGTTCGGCTTTCGGCAGCTTGCTCAACAGCTCCCAGCCGATATCGAGCGTCGTCTCCAACTCTCGGTTGGTGTTGAAGCCCTGGTCGACGAACTCGCTCTCGAACTCCTCGGCGAAGTCGAGATACTTGTTGTCGCGCTCGCTGAGCGCCTCGCGGCCGACGATGTTGACCAGATCCCGAAGGTCCTCACCCTCGGCGTAGGCGGCGTACATCTGATCGGAAACGTCGCCGTGGTCTTCGCGGGTGAGTCCCTCGCCGATGCCGTCGTCCATCAGCCGCGAAAGGCTCGGAAGCACGTTCACCGGCGGGCGGACGCCCTGGCTGTTGAGGCTGCGGTCGACGTAAATTTGGCCTTCGGTAATGTAGCCCGTCAGATCCGGAATCGGGTGGGTGTCGTCGTCGCCGGGCATCGTGAGGATCGGCAACTGTGTCACTGAACCGTCACGACCCTGAATCCGACCGGCGCGCTCGTACAGCGTTGCCAGATCGGTATACATGTAGCCGGGGTAGCCACGCCGACCGGGCACCTCTTCGCGGGCGGCACCGATCTCGCGGAGCGCCTCACAGTAGTTGGTCATGTCGGTCAGGATGACGAGCACGTGGTAGTCCTTCTCGAAGGCGAGATACTCGGCGGTGGTGAGCGCCAGTCGCGGCGTGACCGTCCGCTCGACGGCGGGGTCGTCCGCGAGGTTCATGAAGACGACCGAGCGTTCGAGCGCGCCGGTGCGCTCGAAGTCCTCCATGAACTCGTTGGCCTCCTCTTGGGTGATGCCCATTGCGCCGAACACCACGGCGAACTCGCTGGCCTCGTCGGCGTCGGCACCCTCCTCTTCGGGGACGGTCGCCTGTCGGGCAATCTGGAGTGCCAGATCGTTGTGCGGCAGTCCGGATGCCGAGAAGATCGGGAGCTTCTGGCCGCGAACCAAGGTGTTCATGCCGTCGATGGCGCTCACGCCGGTCTGGATGAACTCCTCGGGATACTCTCTGGAGTAGGGGTTGATTGCGGCGCCGATAATGTCGAGTCGTTCCTCGGGAACGATCTCGGGACCGCCGTCGATCGGTCGGCCCGTCCCGTCCATGACCCGACCGAGCAGGTCCTCGGTGACCGGCATTTTGAGCGTTTCATCGAGGAAGCGCACTGATGCCTTTCTGTCGATGCCGCTGGTCCCCTCGAACACCTGAATTGCGACGAGACCGTCGCTGGATTCGAGGATCTGTCCGCGCAGCGTGCGGCCGTCGTTGGTTTCGATCTCGACAATCTCGTCGTAGCCGATCGGTTCGTCGACTTCGGCGAAAACGAGCGGGCCGCTGATCTCGGT
>CAYWFO010000047.1:0-11250 GCA_964457485.1 uncultured Haloferacaceae archaeon
GACTCCTGGGTTGGGACGGTTCACGAGCAGATTGACGACTTCGGCGGGTGAGCCGACTCGTTGGCCCGCCCAGCGTTTATGTAGGTCTCGGATACATTACCGATCTGGATCGCAAGCGCGCCTTTTGGCTCGTCGTCGCACTCTTCGCCCTTGTCGTCGCGGTCGTCCTGTTGGTCACCGGCGTGGTGTTCGTCCTCGCGGCGATCGTCATTCTCGCCGCCCTCGGGCGCTCCGTGCGCAACCGACTCCGCCGGTACTTCTCGACGCGCTAGTGCGACGTCCCGACGCTGGGCTCATGGTACTCTCGACGCGCTCGCCCGCCCACGCTCGGCCAACCGACCGGCTTTTTACGCCGCCGGTGCCAACATCGTCCAATGAGTCTGGAGCTTTCTGCGCCGCCACAGTCCGCACCCGCCTGCGCTGACGACGGCGTCTGGCTGGAGTGTATCGCCTGCGAGGAGCAGTTCGCGCCGTTCGACGAAATCCGCTACACCTGTGACTCCTGTGACGGCCTCTTGGAAGTCCGCTACGCCGACCCACCGACGTTCGAGGACTTCGGCTCGGGCGCGTCGACTGACGGCCCCGACCGCGGCGTCTGGCGCTACCGTGAGGCGCTCCCGTTCGACCTGGGCGTCACGCTTCCGGAGGGCGATACGCCGCTGCACGAGGCCTCACGAATCCGCGAGGAAGTCGGCGTCGAACACCTGCGAATCAAACACGAGGGGATGAACCCGACGGGCGCGTTCAAGGATCGCGGGATGACCGTCGGCGTCCGCGTCGCACAGGAACTCGGTGTCGGTCGGCTCGCGTGCGCCTCGACGGGGAATACGAGCGCGGCGCTGGCGGCCTACGGTGCGCGCGGCGGCATGGAAACGCTCGTCTTGCTGCCGAAAGGCAAGGTTGCGGCCGGCAAAATCGCCCAAGCCAGTCTACACGACGCGCGCATTCTGGAGGTCGACGGCAACTTCGATAGCTGTCTCGACATCGTTCAGGAACTCGCCGAACGCGGTGAGGTGTATCTGCTCAACTCGCTGAATCCCTTCCGGCTGGAGGGCCAGAAAACGATCGGTTTCGAGATTCTCGAAGAACACTACGCCGACTACGGCACCTATCCCGACCGGATCGTCCTCCCCGTGGGCAACGCGGGCAACACCGCCGCGCTCTACAAGGCGTTTCGCGAACTCGTCGCGGGCGGCGCGCTCGACGAAAGCGAGGTGCCAAAACTCACCGGCGTGCAGGCCGAGGGGGCTGCACCGATGGTCGAGGCCGTCCAAAACGGGGCGAGCGAGGTGCGCCGCTGGGAGGACGTCGAAACCCGCGCGACCGCCATCCGCATCGGCAACCCGGTCAACGCGCCGAAGGCGCTGCCGGGAATCTACAACACCGGCGGCACCGCCGTCGCCGTGAGCGACGAGGAAATCACTGACGCCCAGCGCGCGCTCGCCGGCGAGGGAATCGGCGTCGAACCCGCGTCGGCCGCGTCGGTCGCGGGACTGCGCAAACTCCGCAAATCCGGCGACATCGCGGCCGACGAATCGGTTGTCTGTCTCACGACCGGCCACCTGCTGAAAGATCCCGATGCCGCCTTCGAGGCCGGTGGCGACCCCGAACCCGTGGCCAACGACGCCGAGGCCGTCTTGGATCTCATTTCGCCGGGCGAGCGGTCGCCGCTCCAAGCCGCTTCCCGGCGCGTTTCGCGGGCAACAGAGTCGCCGGCGCTGCCGGCGCTGATCGGCGGCGGACTCGCGCTCGTGTATCTGGGCTACCGAAAACTCCGATCGGACAGCTAACCCGCTACCGAAAACTCCGATCGGACAGCGAAACCGGTTCGACACAGGGAGTTATTTTGCTGCCAGCCAATGGCGTAGTCATGTGTGGCGACTTCTCGCTCGTTCGACCCGATGATGTCGACCAGGAACCGCTGCCCGAATCGGGAACGCTCCACCGGAAACTCACCGAACCGCTCGGCTGCACCGAGATGCGCGTCAACACCGTCACGCTCGCGCCGGGCGAAGCGACCGCACCGCACACGCACGAGCGCCAGGAGGAATGTTATCTCGCGCTCGATGGCGGGCACGTCGAACTCGATGGTACGACACACGCGGTACCTCGTGGGAGCGTTATTCGCGTCGGACCCACAGTCTCGCGCTGTGTGAAAAACGAGACCGCAGCAGACGATCAGACCTGGATCATGATCGGCGCGCCGCCGGTCGGCAGCGTCGACGACTTCGGCGAGTACACCATGCCCACAACGGAGCCGTAGTTACTCGCCATTGAGCGTGATCGACGTGACTTCCGTGATCCGGTCGTCCGCGCGCAACTGCTCGCGAACCGGTTCGGGCACGTCGACATCGAGGTTGTAGACGGTTAGCGCCTCGCCACCGATCGTTTCGCGGGCGTTGAACATGCCGGCGATGTTGATCTCGTTGTCGCCGAGCACGGTGCCGATAAGGCCGATCACGCCGGGGGTGTCCTTGTTGCGGGCAACGAACATGTGCCCCGAGGGAATGGCGTCGACGCGGTAGCCGTCGATTCGGACGATACGGGGGTCGTCGCCGGCGAACAGCGTTCCCGAGACGGTGAGCGACTCGCCGCCGTTTTCGACGGTGACGCTCATGAGGCTCTGGAAATCGTCGGTCTGTCTGGTTTTCGATTCGGTGACTTCGATGCCGCGTTCCTCGGCGAGTCGCGGGGCGTTGACCGCGTTGACCTGCCATTCGAGCGGCGTGAACACGCCTTTGAGCGCGCTTGCGGTGACGAGTTCGACGTCCTCGTCGGCAATCTCGCCCTCGTAGTGGACTTCGACCGATGTGATGCGCTCGCCGAGCAACTGGGCGGCGATTTTGCCGGCGGTTTCGGCGAGCCCGAGATAGGGCTCGATCCGCGGGAAGGCGGTTTCGTCGACCGATGGCGCGTTGAGCGCGTTGAGCACGGGTTCGTTGTTGAGCGCCGCGAGTACCTGATTGGCGGTGTCGACGGCGACGTTCTCCTGGGCGGCCTCGGTCGACGCACCGAGATGTGGGGTGACGACGATTTCGTCGACATCGAGCAGCGGCGAGTCCTCGCTGAGCGGCTCCTCGCCGAACACGTCGAGTGCGGCACCGGCCACCGGCCCGTTCTCGACGGCCTCGGCGAGCGCGGCTTCGTCGACAATGCCGCCGCGGGCACAGTTAATGAGAAAGCCGTCTTCGAGCAGGGCGAGTTCCTCCGCGCCGATCATGTTCTCGGTTTCGGGCAGTAGTGGGGTGTGAACCGTCACGAAATCCGACGCGGCCAGACAGTCGTCGAGGTCGTCGATCAGCTCCGCACCGAACTGGGCGGCGCGTTCTTCGGAGATGTAGGGGTCGTAGACGACCAGCTCCATGCCGAGGCCGTCGAGACGTTTGGCGACCTCCTGGCCGACACGGCCCAGACCAATAATGCCGAGCGTCTTGGTGTTGATCTCGTTGCCGAGGTAGTCGGATTTGGCCCACTCGCCGTTTTTCAGCCGGCTGTGTGCTTGGGGAATCCAGCGGGCGGCCGCAAACGCCATCGCGACCGTGTGTTCGGCTGCCGCACGGACGTTGCCCTCGGGCGCGTTGGCGACGATCACGCCATGGTCGGTGGCGGCCTCAATGTCGATGTTGTCGACGCCGATGCCAGCGCGACCGACGATAACGAGGTCGTCTGCGGCCTCGAACACCGTTCGCGACACGTCGGTTCCCGAGCGGACGATCAGCGCGTTGGCGTCGACAACCGCCTCCAAGAGCGCCTCGTCCTCGATTTCGTAGTCGGTCCGAACCTCGTGGCCGGCTTCACGCAGCCGATCGAGCCCTGCATCCGCGATCGGATCCGTGACGAGTACCTTCATACTGACCCCTTTTCGGGCGCGCGGTAAAGCGTTTCCACTTCGCCCTACTATGCATCGTTATGCTGTAACACATCGGTTTCTCCCGGCCGTGATGTGCTATTTATTCATATGTGTGCATACACTTCTCCTACGAGGACTTGGCTTGACGGTCGTCCGACGACGGCGGTTCGGTCTGGCTGTGGCGACTGTCGTGGATTCGGTTCGGTGGTGTTGCCCGAGCGGTCGGAACTCGTTTTTCACCGGTCGTCACGGGCGAGTTCCGCCTTTTGGACGTGGCTGTGTTGTTTGAGTTCGTACTCGCGTTTCATCGCCGCCGACTTCGAGTGATGGGCTTCGCGGTAGACGAGTTCGACGGGCGTCCGCCCCCGGGTGTACTTCGCCCCGGTTCCCGCGTTGTGTTCGGCGATCCGACGGTCGAGATCGGTGGTGTACCCCGTGTAGAACGTGTCGTCCGCACAGCGGATGATGTAGACGTAGTGTTCGCTCATTGGACGATTCGATAGCGCATTCATCTGTAGTGCCGAACGGACACATAGCTGTATCGACACTGTCGACTTCGCCGACCATGGGCTCGTCGGAGCGGTTTGCCAGCGTACATAAACGTGTCGCCACGGGCGATTCTCCTCGCTGGCGATTCTGGACATACACCGCCCGAGACCACCGGAAACGGGCGTTTTACCGGAATGACATAATAACCCTTATTACACAGGCTCGGGTACGGACGCTTGCATGGCAGACCTTATCGTCAAAGCAGCCGTCAAAGACGCCCTGAACGAGAAGAACGTCGCGTCGGACTTCTATGAGGCACTCGACGCGGAAGTCGCTGAACTGCTCGAAGACGCGGCTCGACGAGCCGAAGACAACGACCGGAAGACGGTCCAGCCTCGCGACCTGTAAGGCCGGATTTTCATCCACGTTCTTATTTATTTTCATCCCCGCTCAGCCGGCAGGCTGTCGATCTCGCCGCGAATCATTCGGGTTTTGTTAGCCGATCCCGTTCAGTTGGTTCCACAGCACCGCCCTCTCTATGAGAGGCCCGATTGCCACACCGTTGTTTTGATCTCTACTCAACCCACCCGACCGGCACCCGTCGCGTCTCCGCGTCGATCCGGAGGTCTTGTTCAGTAGACGGTCGTTTCGACGCCGTCGTCGTCGCCGACCGAGACGGCCGTCACCGCGTCGACAAACAACCCGTGATCGACGACACCGGCGAGCGACGACAACTCGGCGGCCAACGCCTCCGGCTTCTCGATCACGCCGAACTCGCAATCGACGACCAGGTTGCCGTTGTCGGTCACAATGGGGCCATCCTTTCTCTCGGCGATTCGAAGCGTCGGCTCGCCACCGCGTTCGTCGACCGCGTCGGCAACGAGGCGGTGGGCGGCCGGCAGCACCTCGATGGCAACCGGGCGATCGAGTCGCTCGGCGATCTTCGTTTTGTCGACAACGACGTGAAACCGGTCAGCCGCGCTCGCAACCAGCTTTTCGCGGGTGTGTGCCGCGCCGCCGCCCTTGATGCAGTCGCCCGAACCGAGAACGAACTGGTCGGCCCCGTCGATCGCGAGGTCGATGCCGCCGTCGGCAGCGATCCTATCGAGATCGATCACCTCGATTCCGGCCTCAAGCGCCCGCGTTCGCGACGAAAACGAGGTCGTCACCGCGTGAATGTCGAGTCCGTCCGCGACGCGCTCGCCCAGCGTCTCGATCGCATAGGCGGTCGTGCTGCCGGTTCCGAGCCCGACCGTCATGCCGTCTGCAACCCGGTCGACCGCCGCCCGTGCGGCGTGTTGCTTGGCCGCGGTGCTTCCGCCAGTCGATTTCATACTGGTCTCTGCGGACGGGGGCCTCAAACAGCTATCGGAGGCCGTTGGGTTCGGGTGCCCCGCTCTCCGTGCCCGCCGCCGTTGTCCGCGTTCGGCGTTCGGCCGGACTCACTGCGCATCGAGTCGGTCACGGATCGCCTGTGGGTCGTACTCGACGGTGAGTTTTCGCGACCGGCCACGACCCTCCACGTCGGCGTAGGTCGCCGAAATAATGCCCAGTTGGTCGAGTTTGTTCACCAGTTCGGAGTATCGGGTGTATCCCAACCCGGCGGCGTCGTGAAACGCCTCGTACACGGCCCCGGCGCGTTCGCCGTCGTGTGCGAGAACCACTTCGAGCAGCGCGCGCTCGGAGTCCGACAGCCCCCGCAGGGTTCGCGAGAGGTGGACGTGTTTCGATTTCTCGTAGGCCGCTTCGATGTCTTCGAGCGTGACCGTTTGGGAGGCCCGCATTTCGGCGTGGAGTCCGGCCCGGCGGAGCAGATCGATGCCGACGCGAAGGTCGCCGCTGTCTGCTGTTTTTTCGGCGACTGCTTCGAGTTCGGTGTCGGTGATGACGCCCTCGTGAAAGCCGCGTTTTGTGCGTTCGCGGAGAATCGAGCAGATCTCGTCGACGCCGTAGCGCGGAAAGTAGACCTCCTCGGGCCGAAACACGCTTTGGACGCGACTGTCAAGCGAGTCGATGACGTCCAACGAGAGGTCCGAGGAGACGACAACCACGCCGATTTTCGTGCCCGGATGGGCCTCGTGGGCGCGCAACAACGAGTAGAGGGTGTCGCTGGCCTCGTCCTCGTAACACAGGTAGTTGATATCGTCGAGCGCGACGACGAGCACGCACTCCTCGTCGACGAGGCGGTCGGTCAGCTGGCTGAAGAGTTTCTTGAACGAGATGCCCGAGGCGGGCGGTTCGTACTCAAAAACGCCCTGAAACAGCCGCGAAAACACCGCATAGCGCGTCGCGTCGACCTGGCAGTTGACGCGGACGACTGTAACGTCGCTTTGGCCGCCCAACTCGCCGAAGAGTTTCTGGACAGCCGTGGTTTTGCCCGTTCCCGGCGGGCCGCGAATAATGGTGTTGAGCGGGCGGGAGCCGCGAACGGCGGGGCGAAGCGCGTATTTGAGGCTTTCAAGCTGGCTGTTTCGGTGCCGAAACGTCTCGGGAATGTAGTCGATCTCGAAGACGTGTTCGTCACGGAAGACTGATTCGTCCCACGACAGCATGCCTTCGGGGTCGTCTCCCATCTGGATAGGAGAACCAAGCGCGGCTACTTAATCGTTCCCCGCGCACCCCGGCCGACGAGTCTCGCGAGTCTGTTTTCGACCGAATCGACTCGGCCATCCGGTCGACATTATCCTGTAGAACCGCCGTTACCGACCCATCAACTCGCTCTCGGTGAAGCCGGTCACCGATTCGATCGCTTGGTTCCACTCGACCGATGAGAGGTCGTCGTCGAAGACGAGACTCCCACTGAGGAGCTCAAGAAACGAGGCGAGAGTACTGGTGGCCACTGAAAATCGCGTATCGCCAGCAATGTGGCGGAGCTAATTATAGCCCTGTGCTACTCGGGTTTGAGACCGCCCTGTTCGACCCGCAGAATCGCCTCTCCGTCGGCCAGGTTTGGTGCATCGACCAGCCGGAACACCCGTTTGGTTCCTTTCGAGTTTTTGAGGTAGACTCGGATGTTCGATGCGTGGCCCAGAATGTTGCCGCCGATGGGTTTCGTTGGGTCGCCAAAGTACGAATCGGGATTGCTCTGCACCTGATTCATGACGAGAATGGCGGCGTTGTGAAGGCTGCCGATCCGCAGCAAGTCGTGGATGTGGCGGTTCAGCTTCTGCTGACGCGGGGCCAACTCGCCACGGCCGACGTACTCCGCACGGAAGTGTGCGGTCAGCGAGTCGTAAATGACGAGCCGAACCGGCCGGTCGTCGTCGGCGTACTCGGTTGCGAGGTCGGCGGCGGTTTTCGCCAGCAACATCTGGTGGTCGGAGTTGAACGCGCGCGCAACGTGGATGTAGCGGAGGAAATCGGTTACCAGTTCCTCCATCGCCTCCTCGTCGTCCGGGGTGCCCTCAATTTCACGCCGTTCGAGTTCGGCGTCGAGAATCTCGCGGTCGAGCCCGCGAACCATGTCGTCAATGCGTTCGGGGCGGAAGGCGTCCTCGGTGTCGACGAGAACGGCTCGCCCGGCGAGTCCGCCGTGTTTCTGATCGAGTTGGACGTTGACCGCCAGTTGGTGCGAAATCTGGGATTTGCCGACGCCGAACTGGCCGTACACCTCGGTCATCGACTGGGTCTCGACGCCGCCGCCGAGCAGCTCGTCGACCGCGGGAACGCCGAAGCGAAGCTTTCCGATCTCTTGGCGGCGTTCGAGCACGGTCGACCCGCTTTCGAAGCCGCCCACGTCGGCGGCCTCGCGGGCCGCACTGATGATGTCGCTCGCGGTTCCCTGCCCCACGTCGGCCGCGTCTGCTAACTCGCGAGGGCTCGACACCGCAAGTCCGTTGTAGGAGTCAAAGCCGGCGTCGACGAGCTTTTCAGCGGTCGCCGGACCGACGCCCGGCAAATCCTCGATATCGGAGTGTGTCGCCATTGCCCCGACTTCTTCGCCAAGCCTGATAAAGTATCGTTAACTGCAAAGCGTAAGTGAAGCTCGCGGACACCCGACCGAGCGGAACGGCTACCCGTGCGGGGGCCGTATGAGCGATAGACGTGTCGACGCATTCTCCGCCACCGCAGCCCGATAGTCCAGAACCGCGGTACGGCTACGCCGCCCTCAACCGAACGCTGCGCGAGGAGGACGTCCGAACGAACCGCGGTATGCGGGAGGCGACGTTCGAATCGCGCGGGCTTCCGTACGCGGGCGAACTCGCCGAACAGAACATTCGGGGGCTCCGCAGAATCATCGACTGGAACCTCGATCACGACATCACGTTTTACCGGATTTCCTCGGATCTCATCCCGTGGCACAGCCAGTACGCCCTCGCCGACCTGCCGAACAGTGCGACCGTTTTCGACCTGCTGGCCGACATCGGCGAACTGGCCGACGAACACGATCTACGGCTGACGTTTCATCCGAGCCACTTCGTCAAACTCGCCAGTCCGACCCAATCGGTCGTCGACAACGCGGTCGTCGATCTCGAATGCCACGGCGAGTTGATGGACGCAATGGGCCTCTCACGATCGCCGTACAACTCGATCAACATCCACATCGGTGCACACTACAGCGACAAGCAGGCGACCGCCGCGCGGTTTTGCGAAGTCGTCGAGTCGCTGCCGGCGGCCGTCCGCTCGCGGCTGACGGTCGAAAACGACGACAAACAGTCGCTGTGGAGCGTCCGCGAACTGGTCGAGTCGGTCTACGACGAGATCGAAATTCCGGTCGTCTACGACGAACTCCACCACCAGTTTTCCGACCGCGGACTCACCTACCGCGAGGCCCTCGAACTGGCCGCTGACACGTGGCCCGACGGAATTCGCCCGATCATCCACTACAGCGAAGCCCGGCGGCTTCACGAAGCCGACCCCTCGATTGCGCCACAGAACCACGCGGATTTCATCCAGGGGCCGATTCAGCTGTTCGGCAACACGGTCGACGTGATGATCGAGGCGAAAATGAAAGAACAGGCCGTCCTGCGGTACCGGACGCAGCGAGAAACCGGGGTTTTTAGCGCATCACCGAATCGATAGGGCTGCAATGCATCTGGCCGCACTGGTGCAATCCGAGCCGACCCTGCCGCTGTCTTCAGCTGTTGCCGTCCCGCCGTTGTCGACGGAGATTGTGTTGATTTTCGGGCTCATTCTCTGTGCGCTCGTGTTGTTTGTCACCGAGCCGCTCCCGATCGACATCATCGCCATCGCGGTACTCGTCTCGCTGGTCGTGCTCGAACCGTGGACCGGCGTTGACGCCGCGACCGGGATCAGCGGCTTTGCGTCGACGGCGACGGTCACGGTGTTGGCGATGTTCATTCTCAGCGAGGGGGTCAGACAGACCGGGCTGGTCAACATCATCGGCAGCAAAATCGCTGACCGCTACGGCGACAGCCCCTACAAACAGCTGCTTGCGGTACTCGGCCTGTCGGGCGGCACGGCGGGCTTTATCAACAACACGCCGGTCGTCGCCGTGATGATTCCGATGGTCAACACGCTCTCGCAAAAAACCGGAATCTCGCCCTCAAAACTCCTGATTCCGGTCTCGTACGCCGCCATGCTCGGTGGCATGCTCACGCTGATCGGCACCTCGACGAACATTCTCGCGAGCGACGTCTCGGCGCGCCTGCTTGACCGCCCATTTTCGATGTTCGAGTTCACCCAACTGGGTCTCATCGTCCTCGTGACGGGTGTCGTCTATCTGGCGACCGTGGGTCGGCTGTTGTTGCCCGAACGGATCAGCATGAGCGATGAACTCATCGAGGGCTTCGAGATGGCCGAATATCTCACTGAGGTCGTCGTCACCGAAGACTCCGAGTTGATCGGCAAAACGGTCGACCAGAGCTTTGCCGAACTCGCCGTCGACGCCGACATCGTCCAACTCATCCGCAACGGCCGGGCGTTCACCGAACCGCTCTCGCGAAAGGAGATCCGAGCGGGCGACATTCTCGTGCTCCGAACCGACCAGGGGAGCCTTGTCACGTTCATCGAAACCGAGGGGCTCGAACTCGCACCCGACGCCGACGTCAGCGACGAAACGCTCGAAGCCGACACCGAGGAGGTGACGCCCGCAACCGAACAACGGCTCATCGAGGTCGTCATCTCGCCGGAGGCTTCGATTCTCGGCAAAACGCTCGAAACGCTCAATTTTCGTCAGCGGTATGACGCAACCGTGCTGGCGATCCGCCGCGGCGGCGAGATCATCCACAAGCGGATGGATGAACGTCGCCTTCGCGGTGGCGACACGCTCCTGATTCAGGCGAGCGAGTCGACCGTTCAGCGCTTCGGTAACGACCGCGATTTCATCGTCGCCGGCGACCTCACGCTCCCTGATTTCCGGTACCGACGGATTCCGGTCGCACTCGGAATTATTGGACTCGTCATCGCGCTTGCGGCGCTCGAACTCGTCCCGATCGTCATCAGCGCACTCGGGGGAATCGTGGCGATGGTTGCAACCGGCTGTGTCAAACCCACCGAGGTGTACGGCGCTGTCGACTGGAGCGTGATTTTCCTCCTGGCGGGACTCATTCCGCTCGGCGTCGCCATGGAGCGAACCGGCGCGGCCGAGTGGCTGGCGCTTTCGATTGTGAGCGTTTCTGGCGGCCTCTCGCCGCTGTTGTTGCTCGGACTGTTCTACCTGTTCACCGCGCTTATCACCAACGTCATCAGCAACAACGCGAGCGTCGTGTTGATGATTCCGGTCGCCATCGAGGCCGCCGAATCGTTCGGCGCGGAGCCGTTTTCGTTCGTGTTGGCGGTGACGTTTGCGGCGTCGACGGCGATGTTGACGCCGATTGGCTACCAGACCAATCTCATGGTGTACGGACCCGGCGGCTACAAGTTCACCGACTTTTTCCGGGTTGGCGCACCGCTGCAGTTGCTGTTGACCGTCGTGACCGCGGTCGGCATCGCGGCGATCTGGGGCGTCT
>CAYWFO010000048.1:0-6918 GCA_964457485.1 uncultured Haloferacaceae archaeon
TCGGACGCGACGTGCGGGTCGGACAGTCCACCCGGTTCGTCGCGCTCGGCGGGTTCGGACAGGTTTTATTCAGTGCATGCGAAGCGCAGAGTATGCCAACGCTCCAGACGATGCAACCCGAAGCCGAGTGGGAAGCCGACGACGAAACCGTCCTCGAAACGCTGGCCGACGACTACGTCTTCCACGTGTTCGGCGGCGACTGGTGTGGGGACTGCCAGCGGCAACTGCCGGCGTTCGGCGCGGCCCTGGCGGCAGCCGGCGTCGACGCCGAGCGCATCCACCACTATCCGGTGGAAAAACGCGACGACGGCTCGAAAACCGGTCCCGGTGTCGACGCGTACGGAATCGAGTACATTCCGACGGTTGTCGTCGAACGCGACGGCGAGGAGGTCGCGCGCTTCGTCGAGAACGCCGACGAGCCGATTGCGACCTATCTCGCTGCGCGCCTCTGAAAAATGGCTGTCGACACGGTGGATTCGAGCGGAAACCCTGCCTACGGCCACGTCCCGCTCTGCGTGTAGGCGCGGGCAACCCGCTCGATGGCGACGACGTAGGCCGCCGTTCGGAGGGTCGACGCCTCGGTCGACTCGTAGCTCTCGATCAACCCCTCAAACGCGTCGACGATCACTCGTCCGAGTTCCTCGTTGACGCGCTGTTCGGTCCACGAAAACCGCTGGCGGTTCTGCACCCATTCGAAATATGACACCGTCACCCCGCCCGCGTTGGCCAAAATGTCGGGAACGACCCAGACGTTCTTTTCGGCTAACACCCGGTCGGCGGCGGGCGTTGTCGGCCCGTTTGCGGCCTCGACGATCACGTCGGCGGCGACCTCGTGAGCCAGTTCCTCGGTGATCGCGTTTTCGAGTGCTGCCGGAATCAATAGATCGACATCGAGCGTCAATAGCTCGTCGTTCGTCAGCGACTCGGTGTCACCGAAGCCGTCGACGGCCCCGGTTTCGCGCTTGTGTTCGGCAACTGCGTCGGTCGAGAGCCCGTCGGGGGTGTAGATTGCGCCGCTCGAATCCGAAACGGCGACGACGCTCGCGCCCTGTTCGTCGATGAGCCGTGCCGCGGTCGAGCCCGCGTTGCCGTAGCCCTGCACCGCGACTGTTGCGTCAGCAAGGTCGCGGTCGAGCCAGTCGAACACCTCCCGCGAAGCGAGCATCACCGATCGGCCGGTCGCCTCGACGCGACCCGCAGAGCCGCCCGAGTCGATCGCTTTGCCGGTGATCACACCGGGCGCGGTCGTGTGTTCAAGCGTTTCGTAGGTGTTTTTGATCCAGTTCATCTCGCGTTGGCCCGTGTTGACATCGGGCGCGGGAATGTCGCGATTTTCGCCGATAAACGGCCGGAGTTCGACCGCAAACGCGCGGGTGAGCCGTTCGAGTTCGCGCTCGCTGTATGCGCGTGGGTCGATGACGACGCCGCCTTTCGCGCCGCCGTAGGGAATGTCGACGACGGCACACTTGTACGTCATCCAGCCGGCCAGCGCCTTGACCTCGTCGCGGCTAACGCCGGGGTGATACCGAATGCCTCCCTTGTAGGGCCCGCGGTCGCCGTTGAACTGCGCGCGAAAGGCCGGAACGACCGCCAGCGAGCCGTCATCGCGTTCGATGGTGAGGCTGGTTTCGAGCACCCGCTGTGGGTGTTTGAGCCGTTCGATCACGTCCGCGTCGACCCCGAGATACGCCGCGGCCTCGTCGAGCTGTTGATGCAGACTCTCGAACGGATTGGTCTGGTCAGCCATACGCTACCCACGAACCGTACGGTGGTTAATCCTGTTGTCCACGCGGCGCTCACCGCAAGTCCGAATCAGTCGATCGAGAACAGTCCACGCGGCGTCGGGCAGGACAGCAGCACCGTGTCATCGCCGCGCATCTTTCGAACACGGGGAGCACCGGGTGAAATATGATCGTCGCGCAGGCCGGTCGACGGATTGAACCACAGCGACGAGAGAGAAGGACTAATGAACGGATTCGTCCTCGGCGGCGTCAGCTCCGGTGTTGGAAAAACGGTCGCGACGCTCACCGTTATCCGCGCGCTGGCCGATGCCGGTTACGAGGTTCAGCCCGCGAAAGCCGGCCCCGACTTCATCGACCCGAGCCACCACGAGGCGATCGCGGGGCGGCCCTCTCGAACCCTCGATCTGTGGCTCGAAGGCGAAGCCGGAATGGCCCGCAACTACGCCCGCGGCGAGGGCGACATCTGTGTCGTCGAAGGCGTCATGGGGCTGTACGACGGCGACGGCTCAAGCACCGCGATGGTTGCCGAAGCGCTCGATTTGCCCGTCGTCCTCGTCGTCGACGCCAGTGCCGGCATGGAGAGCGTTGCGGCGACCGCCTACGGCTTTCGGGAGTACGCGAAGGCGATCGGCCGCGAGGTCGACGTCGCGGGCATCATCGCCCAGCGCGCCCACGGAGGGCGTCACGAGCAGGGAATCAGCGACGCGCTGCCCGCCGAACTCGACTATTTCGGCCGGATTCCGCCGTCCGACGACCTCGAAATCCCGGATCGACACCTCGGGTTGCAGATGGGCGACGAGGCGACCCTACCGCACGATGCGCTTTCGGCGGCCGCCGAGTTCCTCGACACCGAGCGGCTGGTCGATATTACCCGCGAACCGCCACAGGTCGACCCTGCGTCGCTGTCGGCGGGCGAGCCAACCGGCGCAACCGTCGCGGTTGCCAGCGACGCCGCCTTCTGTTTTCGGTATCCCGCGACGATTGAACGCGTTCGCGAGCGGGCGACGCTCCGCACCTTTTCACCGGTTGCCGGCGACCCGGTTCCCGACTGCGACGCGGTCTATCTGCCCGGCGGCTACCCCGAGCTCCATGCCGCCGCGCTGGCCGCGTCGCCGACGCTGTCGGCACTCGGCGAGCGCGCCAGCGACGGACTGCCCGTTTTCGGCGAGTGCGGCGGGCTGATGGCGATGAGCCGGTCGTTGACGACCATCGATGGCGACACACACGAGATGGCGGGGATTCTCCCGGCCGATGTCGAGATGCGTGACCGGTATCAGGCACTAAACCACATCGAAATGCGCGGACTCGATGACGGACTAACCGCGCTGGCCGGCGAATCACTCCGAGGCCACGAGTTCCACTACTCGAAAGCGAGCGTCGACGCCGATGCGCGGTTCGCCTTCGAGATGGTTCGCGGCGACGGTATCGACGGCGAGCACGACGGCCTCACCGAATACGACTCGCTTGGAACCTACGCACACGTTCATCCCGAAAGCGGGGCGTTCGATCGATTTCTCGATCGACTCGACTGAGTCGTCGCAGAAGTGCGTGGCAAAACGTTACCTTACCGCACGCGAAACGAGTTAGATCCCGAGATGTCATCCACCGACAACCGACCGGCCACCGACAGAGCCCGGCTGCTCGCAACGCTTCGAATCCAGTACCCCGACGCGCTTGCGCCGGTCGGCTACCGACTGCTCGATCCCGAAACGGGCGAGTCGTATTCCGGCGGGAGACGGCACCTCGTTGCGACCACCAGAGGAGTTGCGATCAACGCACTCGGCGTGCTCGTCGACGGCCCATCGTGGTGTCGCGAGGCAGCAACGCACGGACTCGACTGTCTCCGTGAGAGTCACCACGATCCCGACAGCGACGGCTATGACTTGGTTATCGAAACCGACGGCCGCAAATCGGTTCGGACAGTCGATTCAACACGCTCGGCATACGCTCACGCGTTCGTTCTGCTGGCGTTTGCTCGAGCAGCCGAGGCCGGAATCGACGGCGCAGCCGAGGGTCTCCAGTCCGCCGCGGAACTGCTTGCAGGTCGGTTTACCGATCCGAACGGGTTGCTTGCGAGCGACCGAACGGCCGACTGGGAAGAAATCGAACCCTATCGCGGGCAGAACGCGAACATGCACGGCTGTGAGGCGTTTCTCGCAGCCTACCGCGCGACCGGAGAGCACGCGTATCTCGACCGCGCGACCACGATTGCACGGATGCTGACCGTCGAGTTGGCCGCCGAGACGGATGGGCTGATCTGGGAGCATTACACGACCGAGTGGGCTGTCGATTTCGCGTACAACGCGGAGTCGCCACGCCACCAGTTTCGCCCCCCGGGCTACCAGCCGGGCCACCACGTCGAGTGGGCAAAACTCCTCTCGCTGTTGGATCGATACGACGACCGTACAACGACAGAAAACTGGTACGAACGTGCGGTCGAACTGTTCGATGCGGCGATCGAACTCGGCTGGACCGATGAAGGATTCGTGTACACCGTCGACCGCGATGGCGAGGTCATCGTCGACGACCGCTACTGCTGGGCGGTCGCGGAGGCAGTCGGGGCAGCAGCCGCCCTAGCCGAGCGAGCCGACGCTCACGGCGAGTCGACAACAACCGAGCGGTTCCGCACGTGGCACCACCGACTCGTCAGCACACTCGATTCCTTCCGCGGCCCAGCGGGAACGTTCTATGAGAAGCGAACGGCGCAATCCGACGAGAATGGCTTGATTGCCCCGGATCCGCCAGGCGTTGAACCTGACTACCACCCCGCAGGCGCAGCATTCGAGAGCTGGCGGTCGTTTCGGTAGCGTCCCATCGCCATCGATGACGACGGGTGAGGGATCGGAGAGGGACAATCGGCTTTTCGCCACACGAAAAAATCGTGGTAATCGCAGGGGCTGTCAGCTGAACCACGGCCAGGTGTGCGTCCACACGACGCCAAGACACCCCGACCAAATCGGAGGGTCGGTCGGCGGTTGGAGCGATCGAAGAACCGATCGTCTCGCACGACGAGGGAGACGAACGCGGTCGGCATCGGCTCCACGTCGGCCCGATCTGAAACCCGTTTCGACACCGGGTGGAACGTGACTACTCCGGCCGCGGTGTGGCTGTTTCCTCATCCACCGCGATGAGCGACACCTCGGCGTTCGCTGCTGTCGACTCCCACTCCCCGTCGGCGAACCGCCGGATCGTCTCGTCGTCGTGGTCGCCGTGAGCGAGATACCACGATCCGGCGCGAAGCTGTACGAGCACGTCGCAGTCGGTGCAGTAGCGGTAGCCCGTCGACCCGACCGTGCCGTGGGCGGCCTGGCGAACGCTCGGACAGAGCCGGTGTCGACCCCACCAGTCGCCGCAGGCGGGACAGCCATAGACGTAGGCGAAATCGGATTGGTTTCGGTCGTAGTAGTTCGCACACCGCCCCGGGAGGTCGAGCAGGTCGACCCACACCTGAAACGACTCGCCGTGGCCCGTCTCAATCGAAACTGCGTTGGTGGCGACTGGCTTCGAGCCATCGACCGCCGCCATCGACACATCGTTGGTGTCGGTCTCGTCGGTGTCGACATCGTGGGTGCTGGCATCGGCGGTGTCGCGGCCGGTGTGGGTGCCGGTAACGCCGCTGACAACGACGCCGTGGTCAGTCGCCACGGCCCGCTTCCCACGGTGTTGGTACTGCCACGCATGGACGAGTTCGTGTCGGATCGTTGTCTGACACGCGGTGAATCCCGCACGGTCGGCAGTTCGTTCGCTGAGCGTGATCGTCACCCGGCCGTCGCCCCCGTAGCCACACCGCCCGTGGCGACGTTTTGCGCGTGTTGATGTCGCCCACGTGATTTTTTCGAGGTCGACGGCCGAAAGCGGCCATGTCTCGCCGCGAATGACCCATTCACCGTACCCGCGAGCGCGAGCGGAGAGCGGATGGTCGTCGGCGAGGCTGCCACCAGCTGGTGTGCCAGCGGTCGCGGGCGTGGTCGCTGTGGGCGACGCAGAAAACGTCGGTTCGTTGACGGCGGCAGGCTCGCTGGGAGGCGTCGGTGGCATGCTTACTGCCACTGCTCCGGTGCGTATCCGAGTCGTCGAATGGCGAGTACGTAGACACCGACGATGCCGATCACGATCAGGAATTCCAGAGCGATGTTGACCTCGCCAAGTCCCAGTCGGACGAGCGTCGTCCCGAGAATTACCAGCACCAACACGACGAGATAGTGAGGAAGCAGTTCGCGGATGTTGTCCATATTCACCATGGCTGTTGGTTCACAGTATCGCGGTGAAGCTCTTGAGCCTACTGGCTGTGCCATCGAAACGGTGACAGAAAAATGAGAACGTGAACAGTCACTCGATACGGTCGGCAAAGGCGAACTGCGGTTTGACATCGGTGATCCGAACGCGCACCGTCTCGCCGACGTCGCAATCGGCGACAAACACGGTGAACTCCTCGATCTTGGCAACGCCGTCGCCCTCGCTGCCGACATCAACGATGTCGACCTCGTGCGTCTCGCCGACATCGACCGGCGCGGTCAGCCGGTGTTTCCCGATGAGATACACCTCCGAAGAGCTGTCGCGGGAGGCGTCGGGATTCATGGTTCGGACGTACTGAAACTCCGCCTCGATGTCCGTTTTGAGCGCCGCGAGGTCTTGGCCCTGAAACACCTTGACCGCGAAATCGCCGCCGGTGCCGAGATGCTCGCAGGCAACATCGAACGCTTGGCGGGCAAGATGCACCGACCGGGCGTGATCCAACGAGTACTCACCGGTCATATTGGGGGCCATGTCTGAAATAACGACATCGGCACCGTCGTCGCCGACAAGCTCACGAAGACGGTCTTTCGTCCGTTCGGCGGTCATATCACCCTTGAGCGTCGTGATCGTGTCGTGGTTATCGAACGCTCGAATGCGCTGGAAGTCGACGCCGATCACGGTTCCGTCGGGGCCGACTTCCTCGGCGGCGACCTGCAGCCAGCCACCCGGTGCTGCCCCAAGGTCGACGACGGTGTCGCCGTCGGCAAAGAGGTCGGCCCCGCTGTCGAGTTGCTTGAGTTTGTAGGCCGCCCGCGTGCGGTAGCCCTGTTGTTTGGCTCGGTTGTAGTATTTATCTTTTCGTGACATGTGTGCGTTTCTCGCCCGTGAGTTGTCGGCGTTCGTCACCGTTTGTCTCCCATCATCTCGTCACCGTTTGTCT
>CAYWFO010000048.1:7018-8362 GCA_964457485.1 uncultured Haloferacaceae archaeon
TCGTCACCGTTTGTCTCCCATCATCTCGTCACCGTTTGTCTGCCGCCATCCCGTCACCGATTGTCTGCCGCCATCTTGTTTGTTGTTTTCGCGCGGACGCGCGTCCGCGAATCGGCTCGAATCGTTCAGGCGTACAGATGACGGCCACGCTGAAAGGCGTGCCGTTCGTGGGAGCAGGACTTTATGTGTCCTCCATCTGCGTACAGCCATCAACAGCGACATGGAAACCACCCACCGGATCGTCGTCGATGACGCCCGTTCGCTCGATTCGCTCGACGACAACAGCGTTGAACTGGTCGTCACCTCGCCGCCGTATCCGATGATCGAGATGTGGGACGACCTGTTCTCGTCGCTGAATCCAGCCGTCGGCGACGCGCTCGACGCGGGCGACGGCCGCGCGGCCTTCGAGGCGATGCACGCGACAGTTGAACCGGTGTGGGACGAACTCGCGAGGGTGCTCGTCCCGGGTGGCATCGCCTGTCTCAACGTTGGCGACGCAACCCGAAAAGTCGACGACAGCTTCCGGGTGTATCAGAACCACGCCCGAATCATCGAGACGTTCGAGGCCCGTGGCTTCGAACCCTTACCCGAGATTCTCTGGCGAAAACCGACCAACTCGGCGGCGAAGTTCATGGGCAGCGGCATGCTCCCGCCGAACGCGTACGTCACGCTCGAACACGAGTACATTCTCCCGTTTCGCAACGGCCCCACACGCCGGTCGTTCGAACCCCACAGCGATCGACGCTACGAGGCGGCGTACTTCTGGGAGGAACGAAACCGCTGGTTTTCGGACGTCTGGGCCGATCTACGGGGAGTCGATCAGACGCTCGACAGCGACGACACCGACGCGTCCATCAGCACCGTCGACCGCGACATCGTCACCACCGTCGACCGCGACCGCCGGGCGCGTTCGGGGGCGTTCCCGATCGAACTCCCCGCACGGCTGATCTGGATGTTCAGCGTCTACGGCGACACCGTTCTCGACCCGTTTTGGGGCACCGGAACGACGAGTCTCGCGGCGGCGGTCGCCGGGCGCAACTCGATCGGCTACGAACTCGATTCGAGCTTTCTCCCTCTGTTTGACCAACGCATCGCCGAGATTGCGTCGCTCTCGCGAGAACGCAACCGCAAGCGACTCCGGGCGCACCGGACGTTTGCCGACGAGCGGCGTGCGGCCGGTGACTCGCTCGGCTACGACGCCGACAACTATCCGTTCTCAGTGGTGACGAAACAGGAGCAGTCGATTCGGCTGTATGCGGTCGAGTCGGTGGGCGAAACCGACGACGGCTACAGACTCACGCACACGCCAATCGAGATGTAATGCTCGCCACTGTTGGCAGAGTG
>CAYWFO010000048.1:8462-11204 GCA_964457485.1 uncultured Haloferacaceae archaeon
CGTCCGCTACTGATCAGTTGGGTCGGTGTCGACACGGCGAATGCCCCACAGTCGGCCGTCGCGCGGCTCGATGTCGAAGCCACACGCCGAATAAAACGGCCGCACGCGCTCGTCGAACGCTGCCGACAGCGGTCGCGGCGCAACCCGATCGGCCCCAGCGGACACGAGCGTGTGACCGATTCCGCGGCCGCGGCGAGCGGGGCGGACGGCGAGCGCAACAATGTGCGCGGCGGGCGCGGCGTCGGCATCGACATCGACACCGCCAGACGCCTCCGCAGACGCACCGTCGTGATCGCCAGCAACGGCCTCGCGAACGGCGATTGCTCCAACCGTTCGATCCGAAATCGTCGCAATCAGCACGAATCCGTCGGGGCTGCGTTCGGAGAGAAACGCCCGCAGTTGCTCCTCGTCAGTATCGAGCAGTGCGCCATCAAACAGTCGAACCATCGCGAGAAAATCGTCGGTTCCGCCGCGGCGAACGTCGAATTCGGTCGGCATGGTCACCGGGAGCGACGTGGGCTGCCGCCTTTGATCAGCCGGAGAATCCGAACCTGCTCCGCCTCGACTGGCTGATCTGCTGGAACCGGCACGTCGTCAACGAGCACCGACACCTCCTGTGGGCTCCGGCCGACGGCCGCAACGAGATCGGCGTACGTCGCGTCGTCGTCGACGCGCACCTCGTGGGTGTCCTCGCCGACGATGTCGACGGTTACGTTCATACAGCGGCTACGCGGGTCGACGGCTAAAACGCCACGGCTTGACCCGCTCACGCGTCGGACTGTTCTCGGGGCGTTTATGGGCTCGCCGGGCGCTCACTAGGGTATGAGCGACGCCGAGACAACCGGCACGGCGGGTCGGGAGATCTGGATCGAAAAGTACCGCCCCCAGACACTCGCCGACATCAAGGGTCAAGACGACATCGTCGAACGACTCCAGAGCTACATCGAACAGCGAGACCTCCCGCATCTGCTGTTTTCGGGGGGCGCAGGAATCGGAAAAACAACCGCCGCGACCGCCATCGCGCGGGAGGTGTACGGCGACGACTGGCGCGGGAACTTCCTCGAACTCAACGCATCGGACCAGCGCGGGATCGACGTCGTCCGCGACCGAATCAAGAACTTCGCGCGGTCGGCGTTCGGCGGCCACGACTACCGGATTATCTTCCTCGACGAGGCCGACTCGCTGACCAGCGATGCCCAGTCGGCGCTCCGCCGAACCATGGAGCAGTTTTCCGACAACACCCGGTTCATTCTCTCGTGTAACTACTCCTCGAAAATCATCGATCCGATTCAGTCGCGCTGTGCCGTCTTTCGGTTCTCACCGCTGTCGGACGACGCGGTCGGCGCACAGATCGATGAAATCGCCGCCGCCGAAGGAATCGAGGTCACCGACGACGGCCGCGAGGCGCTCATTTATGCCGCCGGTGGCGACATGCGTCGGGCGATCAACAGCCTGCAGGCGGCGGCGACAACGGGCGACGTCGTCGACGAGGAGGCGGTGTACCTCATCACGTCGACCGCGCGTCCTGAGGAAATCGAGTCGATGGTCACCGACGCCATCAACGGCGACTTTTCGAAGGCGCGCTCGACGCTCGATACGCTGTTGACCGATACCGGAATGGCCGGCGGCGACATCATCGACCAACTGCACCGCTCGGTGTGGGAGTTCGACCTCACCGAACGACAGGCCGTCCGGCTGTTGGAGCGCATCGGCGAAGCCGACTACCGGATTACCGAAGGCGCAAACGAGCAGGTACAGTTGGAGGCGCTGTTGGCGTCGCTGGCGATCGACTCGTAAATCGAACCCGAACCGTCTTTTCGGTGCCTGCCGTTGCTTCGACTGGCCGATGACGACGATACCGCTCTGAGACGGGGTGGCTCCCGTTGGTGATGAGCCCTATGAGTACCGAGGCCAGCTTTCTATCCACACAGTTGCGAGGGGAAGTGAACGAACGTCAGAGAATTGCGTCTGCTACCCGCTGAGAGAGGACAGTCGTCAATAGAGGTCGAATAACGTACAGTCTCCTCTCCGTTCCAGAGGTAGTTTACACCGAGGTCGACACCGGTGGTGCTCCGGACGGATTAGCTGAATGCAGGCGCTAAGCCCCCTCCCTCAAGGAGCCGCCGAAGGCGGCGAGTAGGCAGGGGTAGTTCACACGATCTGCTCTCCATCGTCGTCGTACACACGAATCGCATCAACAGGACAGACACGAGCTGCGTACTGGGCATCGAACTCTTCACCATCGGGTATTTCAGCGACGAACATATTCTCGTCTGTTTCTTTGCTATCCAGTAGCTCTGCTTTACCTGCGTTGAGGTTTTTCTCAAAGCCATCCCATTCGTCGACGCATTGGAACATGCCAATGCAGGTATCACGGTCGAACTCAATCTTCATAGTGATATTTGTACATCAACTTTTACACTTCATGACACGAAGTCAGTTCTGTCGCGTCCAATACATCTCGATATCGTTGCCTGATCGTGACCTCACTCACATTGGCAGTATTAGAGATTTCGGGTTGGATAATCGATTCACCAGTAAGACGTGAAGCAGCGTAGAGCGCAGCAGCTGCAATGCCGGCGGGATGTTTTCCACTGTGTACCCCCTGTTCGGTCGCATCGTCGATCATTTTTCGAGCACACCGATCAGTCTCGTTTGAACAGTCCAGTTCCGAGGCGAACCGTCCAACGTATTCCATTGGATGCGATGGTGGGATCTGGAGGTCCAATTCACGTGAGATGT
>CAYWFO010000049.1:0-11152 GCA_964457485.1 uncultured Haloferacaceae archaeon
GATGTGGGCTGTGTTGAGGTCGGTCGATGTGGGCTGTGTTGGGGTCGGTTACGCTCTTCGCGCCGACGTCTGTATTAACAACTCGGAGAATCGTATTTATAACTAATTATAATACGGTTTGTCCCGATACACAGAACGCATCATGATCGCAGCCAGACTCCACGAGTATACGGACGATATGTCGCACGGACTTTCGATCGACGAAGTCGACAGGCCGCAGGTACAACACAGCGACGACGTCATCGTCGCGGTCGAAGGGGCCGGGTGGTGCCAGACCGACAATCACATTATCGAGGGAATGTGGGAGCAGTACGTTCCCCAGCCGCTCCCGATGACGCTGGGCCACGAGAACGCCGGAACCGTCGTCGCGGTCGGCGAGGAGGTTCAGTTGGTCTCGGAGGGCGATCAGGTGATCTGTCATCCGGTTCAAACCTGTGGAACCTGCCGGCCCTGCCGACAGGGCGAAACGATGTACTGTGAAAACGATGCGTTCAACGGCCTCACCACCGACGGCGGCTTCGCCGAAGAGCTCCACACGAGCGAGCGGTCGGTTATTGCGCTGCCTGACGGCGTCGACCCCGCGGACATCGCGCCGCACGCCGACGCGGGGATTACCGCCTACCACGCCGCAAAAAAGGCCGTCAAACGGCTCAATCCCGGTGACGCCGCGGTCGTAATCGGCATTGGCGGGCTCGGCCACATCGGGCTGCAGTGCATCGAATCGATGAGCGCCGCTGACATTATTGCGGTAGATATCAAACAATCCGCCCGCGAACTGGCCGAGGAGGTGGGCGCACACTACACCGTCGATCCCACGAGCGAGGACGTCGCCAGCGTCATCGGCGACATCACTGACGGGGTCGGTGCCGCCCAGGTGCTCGATTTCGTTGGCGGCGACGCCACAACGTCGCTGGCACCCGATCTCTGTGCGGCCGGCGGCGATCACCACATCATCGGCTACGGCGGCCACATCCACGAGCCCGCACAGGCGCTTGTCAACGGCGAATTCTCCTTTGTCGGCAACATCGTCGGCCGCTACGCCGAACTCCAAGAACTGGTTGCGCTGGTCGAACGCGGCGCCGTCGACCTCCACACCACCCGCTACGACCTCGACGCGGTCAACGAGGTCGCCGAAAAACTCGAACACGGCGAGATCGACGGGCGGGCCGTGATCACGCCCTGAGCCCGCTCAGCGGTCTTCGAGTACCGCCTGTGCGGCCTTTCGACCGCTTTCCATCGCGCCCTGAATCGAGGACCACTCGGTGAAATCCCCCGCGAGGTAGGTTCGTCGCCCGCCGTCGCGAACGTCCGGCAGTGACTCGTGGACGCCCGGCGGCTGGGCGAACTGCGCAAACGGAATCCGATCGGTTTCGAGGAGTTCGAGCGCCTCGAAGTTTCGTTCGGGATACCACGAGCCGAGCGCCTCGCGCGTTTGCTCCGCCAGCGACTCGCGCTGTTTTTCGCTCGCCGCAGTGCGGAGAAACGTCGCGTTCAACAGGAGGTCGTCGCCGTCAGTGTACTCGGGTGCGACCTCCGAGATCGGGACAACCGTGTTTGGCGCGTCGCCTCCGGCGTTCAACAACAGCCGGTTGCCGGTGTTGAGCGGGGCTCCACCGGCCAGCCGGTAGTGCTGGGTAACACAGCCGATCGGCTCGGTTGGAATCGCGTCGATACCGGTGAGTCGGGCGGCCGCCCGTGGGCCGGTGGCGACGACGACGGCGTCGACCGCGCGTCGGTCGTCGTCGGTAACGACGACGGCGTGACGGCGCTTGCGTTTCAGTTCGGTGACGCTCTCGCCGGTTTCAATCTGCGCGCCGGCGTCGGCCGCACGCTCGGCCAACTGGTCGGCAATGGCGCTCATCCCGTCGGCGGGAACCGCACTCCGGCCGTCACTGAGCGCCTTGAACGTGTACTCGAAGACGCGCTTTGAGGTTCCCAACTCGCGGTCGAGTGTAATCCCGCCGTAAAACGGCGCAATGAAGTTCGCGAGATAGCGCTCGGAAAACCCCCAGTCGCGGAGGTACTCGCGAATCGAGGCGTCGGCGCGGTCGAAGAGCGTGTCGTACTCGCGGTCGGCCAGATCGCGGCGGAGCGCGAGCGTCCGAAGCTTGTCGCTGAACGGAATCTCGCTGTTCGCGAGGCTCTCGAAGGCCGCCTTCGGATCGCGCAAGGGATCAGAAAGCACCGAGCGCTGGCCGGGGCGCGCAATCACTGCACCGGGATTGAACGCCCGGAGGTCAAGCGCGTCGAGGTCGAGTTCGCGCTGGACGGCGGGATACGCCGTAAACAACACCTGAAACCCCCGGTCGAGCGTGAACCCGCGGTGGCGACGCGAGCGAACCCGCCCGCCGACCCGGTCGGCTGCTTCGTACACGGTCACGTCCGCGCCCCCGTCGGCGAGGTGTCGCGCCGCAACGAGTCCGGCCAGTCCGCCTCCGGCGACGACAACAGAACGACTCATGGCCGTGTTTCGACGGGCAGTTACAAAGAAACTGCCGAGACGTACGGCGCGTGTGCGTCCGATTGGACGGTGCGTGCGCACCCAATCGGACGGCGTGTCTGCGGCCGATCGATCAGCGGCACCCCGACCCACGCGCCGACGCGAAGGGCTTAGTTCGTCCCGCCGCAACCTATCGTATGAATCTGAGTTCCGCGTTTCGCGGGCTTCGCTGTCCCGACTGCGAGTCGCTCGACCCGTTCGATTCCGTGGGCCGCTGTTCGTGTGGCACGCCCCGTGAGGCCGTCTACGACTACGGTTCGGTCGACCGCGATTCGTTGCTCTCGCCCGCCGAACCGGGCCACGGACAGTGGCGGTTCGAGGCCCTGCTCCCGTTTCGCGCGGCCGACGCGATTACGGCCGGTGAGGGGTCGACGCCGCTGATCGGGGCCGACCGGCTGGCCGCCGAACTCGCGGTCGACGAGGTGTTGATTAAGGACGAGGGACGCAACCCGACGGGTACCGTGCTCGACCGCGGCATGAGCCTCGCGGTTTCCGCACTGGCCGGCTTCGACGACCCGAGCGACCACGAACCGATCGCGCTGGCGTCGACGGGCAACAGCGGCCAGTCGGCGGCGGCGTATCTCGGTCGCCTCGGACTGCGGTCGTACAGCTTTGTTCCCTCGCGGACGGCGTTCTCCAACAAGGCGATGATCAACGTTCACGACGGCGGCATGCGCGTTGTCGGCGGGCGGTACGGCGACGCGGCAGCCGCCGTTTCCGACCAGCTTGCGGCCGACCACTACTCGCTGCAGGAGTTCGAGACGCCCTACCGCCACGAGGGAGCCAAAACCGTCGCCTTCGAACTCGTCGCCGATCTCGGCGATCCTCCCGACTTCGTCTTCGTGCCGACAAGCACCGGCGAACTCATTACGGGCATCTGCAAGGGATTCGAGGAACTCGTCGCCGTCGATGTCATCGACGAGACGCCGACGGTTGTTGCCGTCCAGCCGACGAGTTGTGCGCCGATCGCGACGGCGATCGAAGGCGGCACCGACGAGCCCGAGCCGTGGGCGGTGCCAGACACGATCGTCGGCGAGTTGGAGGTTCCCGATCCCGCGGGCGGCCCACAGGCGGTCGACGCACTCCGCCGAACGGGGGGCGACGCGATCACGGCCGACGACAGCGAGATTCTCGAATCGGCCACGGCGGTTGCGCGCCACGAAATACTCGAGATGGGCGCGGCGGGTGGAGCCGCCCCCGCTGGTGCGTGGAACTGGGCCGACGAGGTCGGTTTCGCGGGCGACGAAACCGTGGTGTTGCTCAACACCGAAAGCGGCACGAAAACGCCGGACATTCTCCGCAGCCATCTGATGGGCCAGGGCGTCTGAGACCGTTCTGGTCGGTACTTATTTCCTCTCGACCGCGCTACGTTCAGTATGTTCACCGACGTGATGGAGGACTACCTGAAGGCGATCTACGTGCTTCAGGCCGAGAAGGGCCCCCCGGTGTCGACCTCGGCGATTGCGGAGTATCTCGACAAAACACCGCCCACCGTCACCAGCATGATCGGGACGCTCGCCGAGCACGACCTGGTCGTCCACGAGAAGTACAAGGGGGTCGAACTCACCGCCGAGGGCGAGACGGTTGCGCTCGAAGTCATCCGCCACCACCGGCTGCTCGAAACCTATCTCACCGAACACCTCGACTACGCGTGGAGCGAGGTGCACGATGAGGCCGACGCGCTCGAACACCACATCTCCGAGGAGTTCGAACGCCGGGTCGCCGCCGCGCTCGACGATCCAACCGTCGATCCTCACGGTGACCCGATTCCCGGCGCGGATCTCAAACCGATCGCCGACGACGACTCGGTTCGGCTCACCGAGTTCGCCGAAGGCGACCACGTCGTCGTGAGCCGTGTCAGCGATCGCGACGACGAGGAACTGGCGTATCTCGAACGCGCCGGCATCACGCCGGGAACCGAACTCGTGATCGTCGACATCGCTCCGTTTGGCATGCTCACCGTCGACACGCCCCACGATGGCGAACAGAGCCTTCCAGAGTCGGTCGCGCGGTCAATTCGTGTCGAACCGGTCGACGAAGCGGTCGCATAAAATGGATCCAGCCGCGTAACACTGATTCGTCGGTTCGCCACATGAGCGAAACCCGTTTTTGTCGACCGCGACCGCCTCACAGTTCCAACCAAACCGTTTCAATCTGACAGTTTGGACAGTCGCGAAGGGTTTTCATCGGTTCGGCGTCGCTCGGTGCGTTGTCGGCAGCAACGGTTGCTGACGCGATTTCACCGCAGATGATACATTCGAACTCGACGCGCACGGCGTGTTCTACGCGATGATGCTCAATATATTTGACTCAGCTATCCGCTGTCGACCGATCTCGGCTGCTCGCTGCCGGTCGATTTTAACTGATCGCCGTCGGTCGGTTCGGTGTGTTCGACGTACGGCGACTGACGCGGCTACGAGCCACTTCATACCGTAATTCATCGCCAACGAGCCACCTCGTGGTACGAACCCCACACGTTTCGACACCAACTGTTTCATAGCCAGCCATCGATTTCCCGGGTATGTTCGAGAAATCGACGTGGATCAAGCTCCCGCGAAACGTGCTCGTCGGCCACGCTGTGCTCGACAAACTGGGTGCGGCGGTCGCCGAACTCCACCTCCAGGGCGACCCGCTCATCGTCACCAGCCCGACGCCCGACCGGCTGGCGGGCGACCGCGTTCGCGCGCAGTTCGACAATCCAACGACGGTGACGGTCGAGAAAGCGAGTTTTGTGTCGATCGAACGGGTCGCCGACCTCGCTCGTGAGGAGGAACCGGGTTATCTCATCGCGCTCGGCGGCGGCAAACCGATCGATATCGCCAAAATGGCGGCCGACGAGATCGGTCGCGGCTTTGTTTCGGTGCCGACGGCGGCGAGCCACGACGGCATCGTCTCGGGGCGCTCGTCGGTGCCGGAGGGCGACACGCGCCACAGCGTTGCCGCCGACCCGCCGCTTGCGGTCGTCGCCGACACCGAAATCATGGCCAACGCGCCGTGGGAGCTAACGACCGCCGGCTGTGCAGACATCATTTCGAACTACACCGCCGTGCAGGACTGGCGGCTCGCCAACCGGCTCAAAAACGTCCCGTACTCCGAGTACGCCGGCGCGCTCTCGGAGATGACTGCCGAAATGCTCGTCGACAACGCGGACTCGATCCGGCCGAATCTCGAAGAGTCGTCGTGGATCGTCGTCAAAGCGCTCGTCTCCTCGGGCGTGGCGATGTCGATTGCCGGCAGTTCGCGACCCGCTTCGGGGGCCGAACACCTGTTTTCGCACCAACTCGACCGTATCGCGCCCAACACCGCGCTGCACGGCCATCAGGTCGGCGTCGGCTCGATTCTCGCCGCGTATCTCCACAGCGGGGACGACGGGCGGTGGCGCGCAATCCGTGAGGCGCTCCGCAGCATCGACGCGCCGACGACCGCTGCCGACCTCGGCGTGAGCGACGACGTGGTACTCGAAGCGCTGACGACCGCCCACGAAATCCGCGAGCGCTACACCATTCTCGGCAACGGCGTGAATCTCGATGCCGCCTACGAAACCGCCGTCAAAACCGGTGTAATCGATCGCGACTGACCGCCGACAAACCTCGAATCCGAACACCAATACTTCCGCGCGCCGTACCTCGCCCATGGACTCTCCGATGGTTCGCGGTTCGATCCGCGCCCACCCGAAAGCTGTTACTGCGCTCCTCTCAATCGTCGGCTACGCGGCTGTTGTCGGTGCGTTTCTCGTTCCGTCGTTTCAGGCGTTATTTCCCTCGCTCACGGTGGCCCAGGTCGACATTCTCGCCCACGCGATCGCCGTCGTCAATACGATCACGACGGTGTTGCTCATCGCCGGCTGGTACTGGATTCGCACCGATCAGGTGAAAAAACACGCTCTCGCGATGGGTTCATCATTCGTCTTGATTCTCCTCTTTCTCGCGATGTACCTCCCGAAGGTCGCCGGCGGCGGCACCAAGGAGTTTGTGTTGGACTCGGCATACAGGTGGGTGCCGCTGTGGGAGTGGATCTATCCGGCGTATCTCATTATGCTCGCGATCCACATCCTACTCTCGATTCTGGCGGTGCCGCTCGTCCTGTATGCGATCACGCTCGGGGTGACACACACGCCGAGCGAACTGCGAACCGAGACGCCGCACGCGACAGTCGGTCGCATTGCGGCGGGAACCTGGATTCTCTCGTTAGTGCTCGGTGTCGTCACCTACGTTATGCTTAACCACCTCTACATGGCGGAGTTCACCCCGGCCTGAGCCGTTTTTTGCCGTCTCGGGTTCACACGTTGGGGGGCGCGCACTCACGGGTTGCTCCTGGCTGTGACTGAGACGTGGCCGGTGACGCGGCCTTTTTTATGACCGAACGCGATGTCGCAGTATGATCTCCTCGGGAGTGTCGAGTCGCTGATGCGGATCGCCATTCGTGCGAGCGATGCGACCACCGCCGACCGGGTCGCTGCCGCGGTTTCGGCGGTTGAAGGGGTCACCGCACGCGGCGTTACCGACGTTGCGGACGACTCGACCAGTTCCGTTGCTGACCTCCTCATCACCGTTGGTGAGCGCGCGCTCGGTGCGGCCGCAGAGGCCGGCGAATCACGCCCGATTCTCCCGCTGGGTCTCGGGGTCGATAGCGACACCGACGGTTCGTCGGCCACCCCCGCCGACCGGGGTGCCAACACCGACACCCCCCAGTCGGCGTCGGCAGAGCAAACCATGCTATCGGCGGCCGCCGACACCGTCGGCCGGCTCGCCGCACGCGACCGAATTCCAACGGTTACACACCGCCCGCTCTCGCTCTCTGCGAGCGACGACACCGCCACCGCGGTCTGTGACTGCGCGTTGCTGACGACCGAACCGGCCCGCATTTCGGAGTACCGAATTACCACCAATGGTCGGTCGCTCGCGACGTTTCGAGCCGATGGCGTCGTCGTCGCCACGCCGTTGGGTAGCGGTGGCTACAACCACGCCGCAGGCGGCCCGCGACTCGCGCCCGAGACGGGTGTTGCGGTGACGCCGGTCGCGCCGTTTGCGACGAGAGCCGACGACTGGGTATGTTCGCCGCCGCTGTCGGTGACCGTCGAACGCGACGACGACGTGACCGTCTACGCCGACAGCCGCCCGTTCGTCTCGGGTTCTGCGGGGTTTTCCGTCACGTTCGCGGCGGGTGAGCCGTTTTTTCTTGTCGACTGGGCGGCGCTTGACACGCCGCAGCAATTGGAAAAACTCTAATGAGTCGTCTACACACCTACAGGCATGAACCCACTGCAGTTTCTCATCCCCCTTGGCTGGGTCGAGACCGTCGGCCCGATTTTACCGATGGTGATTTTCGTCCTCGTCCTCGCAAACATGGCAACGCGACTTCTGGGTCACCGCGTGCACAAACAACAGGCCGAAGCCGGCGATACCGACGAGTCGCTCGACCGGTATCTGCCACACGTCTTCACCACGATGGCGCTTGTTTTCCTGACGTTCCTGTTCATCGTCTACCGCCCGGTCAGCGGGATGATCCTCGCCATTCCGGTCGTCGGTCTGTTGGTGACGGACTTTTTCGAGTTCGAATCCCGGCTGGTCGAGGCCCGCAATGAGATGCCGATCGAACGCCCGAAGGCGGGGCTGGCGGTTTCGGTTCTCGTCCTCGTCTACGCGGCGTACTACGCATTTCGGTTCCTCTACGGCCCGTACCTCGATCTGATCTTCGCCTGAATCGGCGCGCTCACCACTGCTTTTCGCTGAGTTCGTCGATGTACCGGTGGTCGTCGTTCGTCTCGATCGACTCGCGTGTGTCGCTGTCGAGCGTCGGCGTGAACGACACTGGCGGCAGGGCGATATCCGTCGGCTCTTCGCCGTCACAGGCGTATGCGTGAATGAGAACCGCCTCACGGCCGTAGCTGTCCATGTCGTTTGGCGAGTCGAGATCGGTGTCCTCTTCGACCACCCACATATTGAGATGCGTTATCGGATTGTCGTCGTCGCCGTGACGCTCACACAGATAGTCGGCGTAGACGACTTCCGCGCCGTCAGTGTAGGCCGGATCGGCGCGTCGCTCGATCGAGTACATGTAGAACCGCTCGCGGTAGGTGTCGAGCTGCTTGTAGTTGTGTGGGCCGTGTGGGCGGTCGAACGCAGCCGGCCTGTCGTTGTACACGTCGATCACCTCGCCGTCGGCGCGCTGGGCGGTGAACACGTAGTACTCATCCGAACCGATCGGCCCCTGGTAGAACGACCAGTCGGGTTGGCTGAGTTTGGCAACCGACTGCAGCGATTGCACCTCGCTTTCGAGCGGGACGGCGGTGTCGTCGTCGATCGCGCCGACCGTGTTGAGCGTTGGAACGACCATGAACACGCCCGCGGTGATAACGAGAAACAGGACGACGACGGTTCCGGCGTCGCGGAGCCGACCCGATTCCAACGCGGCGGGCATCGTGAGTCGCGGAAGCCGTGCGTCGACCGCGCGTCCGCGCTCGGCAACTGACGCTGCTGTGCGGTCTAGGTTCGTGAGCACTCCCAGTCTGTCGGCAATCCACCGGGCGTCACGCCAGAACTGCGGGCCGCAAAACAGCGCCAAACCCATGAGTGCGACGTACGGAAACGCGCCAATGCGGACGGTCGCAGCCATAAACAGGTGGCCGCCGGCGTAGATAATCGCCAGAATGTAGCGCGGACGACCCGCAAGCACCAGCAGTATCGGCGAAATGAACATGAGCGAAAACCACATGACGCTCCCGATCTGCATGATAATCGGAATCTCTCTGAGCGTCGGCCCCAACAGCCACGAGATGCTGTCGTAGTGCAGAATGCCGTACAGCGACTGGCCGCTCAGCCAGTCGTCGGTCCACGGCGTTTTATGACTCCCGTTGGAGATGTACATCGCCACCATCTGGCCCAGAATAAACGCGCCCGCCAGCCCGGTGTACGTGCTCGCCGGCGACCCCTCGGAGCGAACCGCATCGAGCGAGAACCGCTCACCCAGCGGAAGAAACATCGCCCAAAACAGCAGCAAGCGAAAGAGGATATCCGCATAGCTCGTCGCAAGCGGCATTCGGAGATCCAACGAGACGACAAAAACGAACACTAGTACCGCGGCGATCCGGGTATGGTAGCCCACTAGTAACGCAATGCCGACCAGCAGGTGCAGGCCGAACAACAACAGGGTGACCGAGGGCGACCCCGAGATGAAAAACACCGAGGGCGCATACTCGTGTGTTAACTCACGGGCCAGCCAGACCGGCATCGCGCTACTGTCAGTATAAAAGAAGGTGAAGTTACGGAGCCGCAGCAAGACATCAGCAATAACGAGAATACCGGCGACAATGCGGAACACCGCAAGCGAGCGGGTATCGAGTGTGACCCGCCGTTTGAGCGCGGCGACGAGTTGCCGGTACATCCGTGGCTGGTGTATACTGAGCATCGATGAAAGCCTTTCGTCAGTCGCTCACGGCTGCGGTTGCAGCCCCACGGATTCGCGATGCTCTCGATGGTTAGCTCGATTCGCGACGCTCTTCGAGCGCGCTGGCGAGTTCGCGACCGGCCGGAATCAGAATCCAGAAGGCGAACGCTCCGAGCAGGGCGATCCACAGGAAAATGTCGATCAGGAAGATCGCGATCGTATCGAACACCGTCTCTGGTGCCTCCGGCGGGACGATCAGCTGATTGGTGATATAGAAGTCCGGCGTCTGGTACCACGCTGCGAGCGTTATCCAGACTAGCCCCGCGCCGCACAGGATCCCGAATCCCTTGATAAACTCGTCGGCCATTGGTGATTTATTCGCTGGAATCCTCTTGAGCGTTTCCCATTCCCGCAGTCCGAAACCGGCTGCTGAGAACGAACACGCCCGCCCCAAGCGCCATCAGGCTCAGCCCGGCAATGCCCAACAGCACGCTCAACAACTCTTGATCGACCGGCAGGCCGACGGCGAGCGCACCGCTCACAAACAGTCGACGGAGCACACTCACCTGCAGGGTGGCCGCATCAAGCAAAATAAAGCCAACCAGAATACAGAGCGTCGCAATCAGCGTCGAAAACACCGTAATCGTCTTGTAGAGCCGCATCGGAACGACGATATCGCGGCGACCCGAGCTCCGTGTTCCGTCTTCGTTCGGTGATGCCGCCGTCTGCTCGGCTCCACGGGCATCGGTGTGCGCGCGCTCGGGATCGTCCATACAAAAGGGAGGGAATGCGCGTATATTTATCCGGCGTTACCGTGTCAGCGTCGACGCCGCGGCCCGTTCACTTCGGGGGCCGCAGCATGTAGTACCGACGGTTGAGCCCGTACATGTAGCCCTCACGCAGCGTTCTGAGCAGCGCGTAGGCGATGATTCCACAGACGACCGGCAAGACGAACACGAGATTGAGCAGCAAGTCGAGCGAGATCGGAATCAGGTTCTGAATCGCCAGCGCGGAGATAGTGAGCGAGAACACCGCGCCGCCGACGCCGATTGCCGCCCAGAACGGTTCTTCGACCGGTCGGCGAGCGCTCCCCTTGTTGAGGAAGGGAACAACCGCAATCGCGCTGACGACAACGACGTTTGCGAGCACGCCGTACAGTTCGTGCGACATTAGCAGGTCGCCGTCGAGAATCGCGAGTTCGGGGTTGATCGGATCGAGGTGGAGCAGGCCGAACGACCAGTAGAGATACCAGTCGGGCAGGATGAT
>CAYWFO010000050.1:0-10999 GCA_964457485.1 uncultured Haloferacaceae archaeon
GGAACGGTCGCCGAAGACGCCCCAATCGTTCCCGTGAGCGCCCAACAGGAGGTCAACATCGACCTGCTCATCAGCGCAATCGAGGAGACGATTCCAACCCCCGACCGGAGCGCAGACGAGAACGACCGGATGTTCGTCGCCCGCAGTTTCGACATCAACCGACCGGGAACAACGTGGAAGCAGCTTTCCGGTGGCGTCATCGGCGGCAGCCTCGTTGGCGGCGAGTTCGAAGTCGGCGACGAAGTTCAGATTCGCCCCGGCCGACAGGTCGAACAGGGTGGCAAAACCGAGTGGCAGTCGTTGTCGACGACGATCCGCTCGCTGCAAGCCGGGAGCGAACAGGTCGAGTCGGTTCGTCCCGGCGGGCTGATCGGCGTCGGAACCGGACTCGATCCGAGTTTCACAAAGGGTGACTCGCTCGGCGGACAGGTCGCCGGCGAACCCGGCACGCTGCCGCCAACCCGCGAAGCGTTCGAAATGAGCGTCGAGTTGCTCGACCGCGTGGTCGGCAGCGAGGAGCGAAGCTCCTCGGGCCGTTCGAGCGGGCACGGCCCGCGAGAAGACGAAAACGGCGAAGTCGATGAGATTTCGACCGGCGAACCGCTCATGTTGACCGTCGGCACCGCGACGACCGTCGGTGCGGTCACGAGCGCCCGAAACGGCGAGTGTGAGGTGAAGCTCAAACGACCGGTGTGTGCGGCCGACGGCGCGAAGATCGCCATCAACCGCCGGGTCGGCGCGCGATGGCGACTCATCGGCGTCGGGACGCTCCAGGAATGAACCGATGGACGAGTTCGTCGTCGAGACGGTCGCGGTCGGCATGGACACGAGCGCACTGATGATGCCGATCGAGTGCAACATTCGCGTGTTTGACGAACTCGACCGGCTGTTCGGCCACGGCGTGGCCGACCTCATCGTGCCGACGGCCGTACTCGACGAACTCGACCGGCTTGCCGAGGGCCACGGCGAGGAGGCGAAAGCCGCCAGCGTGGGAAAAGATCTTGCCGACCGGTGTCGTGTACTCGAAACGACGCTGTCGTACGCGGACGACGCGCTGGTCGAACAGGCCGATGCCGGCCGGTTCGACTACGTCGTCACCAATGACCGCTCGCTTGGCGATCGCCTCTCATCCCGGGGCGTTCGCGTTATCGAAGGGCGAGGAAGCAGACTCGGGATACGAGACTCATAACACACTATGTACAAACGGGTTCGACTCAAAGATACGGTTGAAGTGCCGCCCGAACAGCTAGCAGATGTCACGCCACAGCGGGTCAAACACCTGCTGCAGGACAAACTCGAAGGACGAATCGACGAAGCTGTCGGAAGCGTCGTTTCGGTCACCGAGGTACACGAAATCGGTGAAGGAACGGTGTTGCCCAACCGCCCGGGCGTCTACTACGAGGCGGAGTTCGATGCGATCACGTTCGATCCCGCGATGCAGGAAGTCGCAGACGGTACCGTTGTCGAGGTTGTCGAGTTCGGCGCGTTTGTCGGTATCGGCCCCGTTGACGGACTGCTACACGTCTCACAGATATCGGACGAGTATCTTGCGTTCGATGGGGCAAATCAACAGCTGGCCTCGACGGAATCGAACGAAACGCTCGGTGTTGATGATCCGGTGCGGGTTCGGATCGTCACCAAAAGCATCGACGAGCGCAACCCACGCGACTCGAAAATCGGCCTGACGGCCAAACAACCCGGTCTCGGGAAGCACCAGTGGCTCGAACGCGGCCGCACCCGTCGCGAGCAGGAAGCGACCTCGGAGGGAACCTGATGGCAAAAAAGCGGCTCGCCTGCCGGGAGTGTCACTTCGTCAACGAGCCCGACAGCCAGAACTGTGTGAACTGTGGTTCCTCGAGTCTGACCGAGGACTGGGCCGGCTACGTTGCCATTGCGCACCCCGAACAGAGCGAAATCGCCACTGAAATGAAAGTCACCGAGCCCGGCAGCTACGCGCTCAAGGTTCGATAGATGCTTTCGCTCCCCGACTCGTTGCGCTCGGCGTTCAAAAACCCGCTCGGCCCGGTTTACACCGAGACGAGCGCGTTGCTCGCCGAAGTCGACCGTGTCGATAACGACATCGAGCCCTCGTTCGACGCGCCGCTGATCGCCGTTGGCGACGTGGTTACCGGACATCTTCTCGAAGCGGGTCGCCAGCCCGAGATTAGTGTTGTCGACGGCAGAACCGAGCGCGAACCGATCGCCGACGACCTCGAAAAAGCGCTTGCGGTGCATGACGGTCCGGAAATTCGCGTCGAGAACCCGGCCGCCACGATCTCCGAACAGCTCCTGTTAGCGATTCGTGACGCGTTATCGAACCCCGAGGCGCTCAGCATTCGGGTCGACGGCGAAGAGGATCTCGCCACGCTACCCGCCATCGTTGCCGCCCCGGTCGGGTCGAGCGTCGTCTACGGCCAACCCGGCGAGGGAATGGTACACGTGGCGGTCACCGAGTCGTCGACGACCGAAGCCCGCCGGCTGCTCGAACGGTTCGACGGCGACACCGAAGCCGCGTGTGCAACCCTCAATAGCCAATGAGTCACGAATAAATACCGTTATCGAGTCGATCAGCTATGACACAGCGTTGGCTCTATGCGTGGGGGCTCGGCTCGGTCGCGTTCGGCGGCGCGTCGCTGATCGTCCCCCTCTATCTCGTCGCGCTCGGCGGCGGGCCAGTTGTTCTCGGCGTTCTCGCGGCGGTTGCGGCGTTCGTGGGTGTTCCCGGCGCGCTGTTGTTTGGCCGGCTGGCCGACCGAACGGGTCGGCGTCGCGGACTGGTTTTGAGTATGCTCGTTCTCGTTGCGGCGGTGTTGGCGGTGATTCCGCTGACGACATCGATCGGCCTTGTGATCGTGCTCAACGGGCTGTTGTGGTTCGCGTTTGCCGCCGGAACGCCGGTCGTCACGCTGCTTGCGGTCGCCAACGTCTCCGAACGGGAGTGGAGCACCGAGATTGGACGGCTCAATAAGTATCAAGGAATCGGATGGGCGGTCGGCCTGTTGCTCGGGGCCGTGTGGACTGCGGTAATCGTGTTGGTCGTGGCTCCCGATGCAGTGTTGACGAGTTTCATGTTCCTTCTCAGTGCGTGTGCTGCGCTCGGGGTGCTCTTCGGTGCTCGCTATCTCCCGGTCAACGACGAAACGGAGTCGCTGCCGTCGGGAAGCCGACTCCGGCGCGCACTCAACCGCGCCGACCGGTTCAGCGTCCGGAGTGCGACGTTTCCGTTTACGCCGGGACGGATGGATTTTCGCTCGCTCCGACCGAAAAGATTCAGCGATCGGTTTAGCCCGTTGCTCGCGCTGTATTTTATGGCGGTGTTCGTCGTGTTTGCCGGCTTTGCGGCGTTTTTTGCGCCCCTTCCGGTGTTTCTGACTGACGCTGGATTCAGTTCGAACGCGGTTTTCGGCCTGTATCTGATAAACAGTCTTGCCGCCGCGGTCTTTTTCGGCGTGGCGGGCCGGCTGGCTGCGAGCTACAGCGTGACACGGCTCCAAGGAATTGGCCTGCTGGGCCGAGCCGTGTCGCTTCCGGCAGTCGCGCTTGTCGGCCTGCTGTTTGGTGTTTCGGCGGTCGCAAGCGGAGCGTTTGTGCTGTTGTTCATCGTGATCGGCCTCTCGTGGGCCGTTATCGCGGTCACCGCCGGAACGCTCGTCACCCAGTTGGCCCCGCGACTGATTCGGGGCGAAGCGCTTGGCGTGTACGCCGCGCTCGTCGCCTTCGCCGGCGGCGTCGGCAGTATCGTCGGTGGCGGACTCGCCGCGACAAGCTATCTCATCGCCTTCGTGGTCGCCGGCGGACTGGTCGCGGGCGGCGCAGTGATCGTTTTCGAGGTGGGTCGACGACAGGAGACCAGCGGGGCGCAATCGAGTGAGGGGCCGCTGTAATCCGCGAACGCCGCTCGAAACCAAGCAGTCGCCCTCCACACTGCCATCAAGAACGAGAGGCGATATTTTTGCGCTTCCGTCCCCGAGAGCGACCATGACCGATTCGACACGTCGCGAACGACTCGCCGAAACGCTCGGCGAGGAGCCAGCCACCGCGAGCGAACTCGCGACCAAACTCGATTCGTCGGTATCGACGGTGTATCAGGATCTCAAACACGTCGCGCGGTCGCTTCGGTACCGTGAAAACCGCGAGTTTCTGGTCGCCCCGCCGGAGTGTTCGAACTGTGGGTTTTCGGCGTACGACGATCCGATCAACTACCCTTCGCGGTGTCCGGACTGTTACAGCGAATCGATCGAGGAAGCCGTCTTCAAAATCGAGTGAGTTGGCGGAGGCGACGGGTCGCGAGTTGCGCCCTGTCGGTCTCGAACCGTCCGAATCGGTCGGTTAGGCGGGAAGTTCGATGCCGAGTTCGCCGAGCAACGTCTCCGCAGCGGCCGTCGACGACTCGGGGCCGCGGGCCGTGATCAGGTCGCCGTCGACGGTGACGGAGAAATCTGCCTCGAGCTCGGCATCCCACCGGCCACCGGCGGCGACGACCACGTCTTCGACCAGATACGGGAGCTTTCGACCGTCCGCCATCACGTGGTTTTCGTCGATGAGTCCGTCTTCCCACTCGTTCGGGAAGCCGGTAATCGCACGGCCAGCGGTGAGATATTCGCCATCGTCGGTGCGGGTGAACCCGAGTAGGCCGACCGCGTGACAGACGACGAGTGCGACACCGTCGTCACCCCCAACGGCGTCTGTGAGGAGTTGTTGGGCGTGATGGTCGATATTGATGTCCCACATCGTGCCATGCCCACCGGGAAAGACAACGGCGTCGTAGTCGGCGGCGTCGGCGGTCGCAATCGGTTCGGGGTTCGCGAGTCGGTCATCAGTGTCGTCGTACTCGCGAACCATCGTGGAAACCCTCTCGCCGACCGTCTCGGGATCGACCGAGCGTTCGTCGACGACCGGTGGGTCGCCACTCGGCGTGGCGACAGTCACGTCGATGTCGGCCGCATCGAGCGTTGCGAGCGGCTCAATACATTCTTCGCCCCAATATCCCTCTTCGCTGACGACAAATAGTGCGTTCGTCATGGGGGTACAGTTCGCGGCCCAGCGACAAAAAGAGCGGTATTGGAAACCGAACAAGAACAAAACGCACAACAGAACGCTCGCGGGTCGACAGCGAGACGACAGAACGGTTGGTGGTTACGCGGTCTGGACGCCAGCATCCAGTGCGGTGCGAGCCTTATCGATCTCGGTCTGGACGATGAACGTCTCGTCGCTGCCGTGGTCGACAACGGCTTCGAGCGCGCGTTTCGTGCCGATCTGGCGAAGCGCCCACGCGGCCTGTGCGCGAACGTTCTCGTTCTCGTCGGCCTTGAGCGTGTCAGCCAACGGGTTGATCGCGCGGGTGTCGCCGATGAGGCCGAGCGCGCGAGCGGCCTGGGGACGAACGACATCATTCTCCATCAACAGTTTGTTCGCCAGCGGCTGGACCGCGCGTTCGTCGCCGATTTCGCCGAGTGCGCGGAATGTGACCTTCTGGAGCGCCGGATCTTTGTCGGCGTCGACGTACTCGATGAGCGTTTCGACGGCTTCGGTCGCCCCCATCTTACCGAGAATCGTGATCGGCACGCGTTTTCGTTTCTGTGCACGCGCGAGCATCTCTTCTATCGCCTCGTCAGTCGCCGCTACCGGCCCCATTCGAACGAGTGCGTCGAGACAGTGCTCCTCCATGAAATCCGAGTCGAGGCTGTCGAGCGCCAGCAGCACCATCTCGGTGTTGCCGCGCTGTTCGTGTTCTTTGAGCGCGGCCCATTCCGGTGGGTAGTCCTTGGTGTGGCCGAGCACGTCATAGTAGCCCGCGGCCTGGAGGGTCTCGCGGACGGTGAGATCCGCCCACTCCTGGGCCGCCTGGAGGTCGGTTTCGAGCGCGTCTGTCGCCTCGATCAGTGCGTCGAGCGTTTCGGCATCCGCGTCGGCGTCGAAGTCGGCCGCCGAAACCGACTCGGCGATGGCCGCAAGCGCGTTGTCGGTGTCGGCGAAGGCGTCGATCTCGGCT
The DNA here is from genome assembly GCA_964457485.1 of uncultured Haloferacaceae archaeon. Lineage (GTDB taxonomy): Archaea > Halobacteriota > Halobacteria > Halobacteriales > Haloferacaceae > PL-Br10-E2g29. Next base: position 5,993 of record CAYWFO010000050.1, read on the forward strand.
GCTGGAAGCGATAGCTTGTCGGCGTCGATGTCGCCCATCGCCTCGGCAAACGCGAGCACCGCGTCAACGACCTCGTGTTCGCCCTGTTCGGTCCAGTCGCCCTCGGCAATCGTCGCCTGTGCCGTTTCGATTGCCGAAACGACGTCCTCGCCGTACGGGCCGCGTGCCTCGGCGAGTGCCGCGCGAAGCTCGCCCAGTTCTGATTCGAGCGCCTCGCGTGTTTCAGTTTCGTCAGCGTCGTCATCGCCGTCGTCGGCGTGCGGAACGTCCGACTCCGCGAGATCCGCCTCGATGGCATCGAGCAGTGCCTCGACATCATCGAGGTCGGCCTCGGTTTCGGCGTTCTCGAGCGCCTCGCTCGCGGCGTCGAGTCGGTCGCGAAGGCTCTCGGTGGTTGCCAACTCGGCACCAGCGTCGTCGGATCCGTCGTCCGTGTCGCTCGCGTCAGTAGCGGCCGAGTCGGCCGTGTCGGCGTCAGGTGAGGTCTCGTCGTCGCCGTTGCTCATATACTGCTACTGTGTGTGAAAGCCAGAAGAGCGTTTCCATTGGTGAACGCGGCTATCGTGGTGCTGTGTCGCCGCTCAGACGACGTTCGCGGTCAACAACCCGGCGTCAATGAGCAACAGCACCGCAACGGCGGCGGCAACGACGAACAACCCGCGCGTTTCGGTGACTGCCGAACTGATTCCCTCGCGTTGGGCCACACGGTCGAACCGCTTGACACTTATTTCGATGAGGCCTGTCAGAACGAACCAGAGAATCACCATTGCAACGACGAGTTGCCCACGAGGTGTCCCGAACAGCGAGCCAGCGGTGTAGGCGGTTCCTGCGAGATGACCGCCAGTCGCGACAAAGACGAGCGCACTGATTCGGGTGAGCCAGGCGAGTCGGGTCGTCAGCATCGACATCATCTCGACGGAGACCGATCCCGCGGCCGCCGTCGGCAACACCGCGCCGATGAAAAACAGGACACTGCCGATCCAGAGGCTTGCAAACAGCGTGTGCGTGATCGTCATGATGAGATCAATCGTGCTCATGAGTGGATGTCGGACGCCGTCACAATAGCTGTGCGGTTGTGCCAGGGCCATTAGCAGGGAGTCGACGGCAAAAGACCGTCAAACGCCGGTGTCGGCACGAGCGTCAACGCCTCCTCGAAGTGTGAGTTACCGTTCGCGGACGACGACGAACTCCGCGAGATCGCGGAGATACGCGCAGGCGTCGGTCTCTTCGACGGCGGCGGTTTCGAGCGCCGACAGTGCGAGATCAGCCTGTGTTCTGGCGCGGTTGTTTGCCTCCTCGGGCGAGAGATCGGTTATCTGTATCAGCGAGGGCCGGTCCATCACCTCGTCTTGGCGCGCCGGCTTGCCGAGGTCGACGGTGCTGGCGGTCGCATCGAGCACGTCGTCGCGGATTTGAAACGCGACGCCGACCCGCTCGGCGTACTCGCCAAACGCCTCGACTGTGTCGCTTTCGGCATCGCCGGCGACCGCCCCAAGCTCGGCGGATGCGCGGAACAGCGCGCCGGTTTTTCGCCGGGCGAGCGTCATATACTCCGCCTCGGTGGTCGGGCGTTCGACCAGTTCGGTCGCCTCGCCCTCGCCGAGTTCGACCATCGAGTCGGCAACGATCTCCATCGCCCGCTCGTCGCTTGAAAACAACCCGAACGCCTCGCCGAGCAGGCCGTCGCTCGCGATGATGGCCGACCCGTAGCCGAACTCCGCCCACGCGCTCGGGGTTCCTCGACGGGTGTCCGAGCGGTCGATAATGTCGTCGATGACGAGCGAGGCGTTGTGAACGAGTTCGATTCCCGCAGCGAACTCGACGGCCTGTGAGCGGTCGCCGCCAACCGCCTCACACGCGAGAACTGTCACCGCGGGGCGAACCCGTTTGCCACCCGCGAGAACGACGTGCTCGAGTTGCGAAGACAGCGCCGGCGGGTCGGTGGCGTCGATAACGGCCTCTAGCCGATCGTTCACTAACCCGATCCGGCGCTCCAGATACTCCATTGGCTGTGCGTAGGAGATGTTCGCGCAAGTAGGTGACGAAATGAAAAGTGTAGCCGGTAGGGTGTAATGGTCAATACCGAACTACACAAGACACAACGGATTCATTCAACTTTATTATTCCGGATTCTGACATAATATCATCGACAATCAGGAGGATTATCGTGTGAAACGTGTTCGTGGGTTCAGTCGCTGCGATAAAAAGCGATCGGATGGTACGAAAGAACACAGCCACAACTCGACACGCTCAGTCGCTCACGCCGTCGGCGGTGTCGCCGGCGTCGCGATCGGTTTCCTCGCCCGGCTTTGGGCCGAATGCGTCGACATCAGGGAGCGAAATGAGGTTTTCACGACCGATGCGGAGTTTTTTGATCCGGTCGTCGTCGGCCATCGACGACAACAGCTGAGAGACTTTCGCGTCGGACCACTCGGTTTCAGTGACGATGTTCGCCTGTCGCATCCGCCCACCGTTACGCTCGAGCAGTCGAAGCACGCGTTCGTCATCGGCGAGCAACGAGAGGTCTTCTTGGGCTGGTTCGGGGTCGGCGGCTGGCGCTTCAGCAGCCCCGCCGCCAGCGGAATCGACGGCTTCGGAATCGGTGTCGGCAGCGTCGCCGTCTGGGGCGTCGCCGACGGCACTGTCAGTCGACCGTGACGAGTCGTCTTGCCGACGAATGTACAGTGCGCCCCCAACGATGAGCACGATGAGAAGGCCACCGGCGACGAGTTGCCACGTTGAAGCGAACAGCGTCGACTCGAGTGTAATCCGGACGTGGTTGTCGGGATCAAACGTGTGCGGCCCCTCGATTTCGACGGTGTTGTCGGCGAATGCGACGTTCGCGCTGGTGATTGCATAGCCACGCGGCGTTGTAATGCGAAGCGTCTGGTTTTCTTCCAGCGAGGTCAGCCACGAATCCCCAGCTGGCGTTGCGAGCGCATCATTGAATATGAGTCGATCGTCGTCGTCCGCGAGGAACTCCGTCCAGGTGAACGACAGCTGAAGCATGCCGGCGTCGCCGGTTCGGCTACTGCTTCGCTGGACGGATTCGATTGCCATCTCGCGGTTGGTTCGCTCGGCCGCCAGCGCGGCCATGTTTTCGTACAGCGAAACGTCCGGCCCGTACTCGCTCTCGCCGGCTTCAAACTCGGCCGCCAGATCGTCAAACGCCGCGCGCTCGTGAGACGTTTCGAGCGTGTACTCGACGGTGACGACCCAGACGGCGCTTCGATCGGACTGAAGCCGAATTTCGAACGTCGTTTCGGGAGAGGGTGGACTATCGGTGCCAAGCGAGGCGGCCGATGGTTCCGAGACTGAACGGGTCGCCGTGTGAGAGGCATCCGGTGTCGAGCCGCTGGCGGTGGACACCGCTGGCGAGTCGACCGCGGCCACAGCCGGACTGGCGGAGACGCCCGCGGTGGCGGCTCCGGGTGCGCTCAAAAGGAGCACAACCGCCAGAATCGCGAGCGAAAGGGCGACAAACCGCATCATCCGAACGTCACAGTCGTTGGGGAAAACGCTTTCCATCGCACGGATCCGCATGCGTCAAGCGACCGACTTTCGGCGTTTCTCGGTTCGTCGCGGGCGATTCAGTGACGAAACGGACCCGTCAGTGTAGATGGGTTTTTGCCCGTGGGGGTGTGACGTTCGCCCGATGAAGCGCGCCGCACTCGTCATTATCGTGGGCTTGCTCCTCCTCGCGCCACTCGGTGTGGGTGCCGTCGACCCGGTTGACGATTCGAACACTCCACAGCTGTCGCAAGCAAACGGCGGGGATCTTGAAGAGGGCGAAACCCGTGACGACGGCCCCGAAGGCCAGATGCTCAACGCGTTGTCGATTCCCGAAGGCGAGTTGATGCGGACCGACCTCCGGCGACAGCACGCCAACCTCGGTCCGGCCGCACGCTTCAGCGCCGCCGGAACAACCGACCACATCTCGACGGGTGCGCTCGAAGCCGAACTCGAGGAGGCTGACGATGCCGAACGCGCCGACAGAATCGAGCGCGAGTTCGAACGCATTCAGCGACAGGCGCGTGCGCTCGAACAGGCCGAACGCGAGGCGATTCGCGAGTTCAACGCGGGACAGACCGAACCGCGCGAACTGCTCGTGACACTCGCCGAAATCGACCGTGCGGCCACCGCGCTCGAAGACCAGGTGTTGCTGCTTGACGAGAAGGATGACGAACAGAGCGGTGAGGTGATTACGCGCAGCGAACTTACCGTGGTTCAGCACGATCTCCAAGCACTCAACGGGCCGGTTCGTGGCTACGCCGCCGAGATTTTCGCCGGTGAAACGCCGCCCGACCGTGTCGTCGTCGAAGCCGGTGACAACAAACTCACGCTTGCGGCCATCGATGGCGACCACTACATTCGTGAAACCCACAACAAGAACCGCTGGAGCAGCGGAAGCACCCCACTGACGATCGAGGAGGTCGAAGCCGTAGTTGTTGAGGAGTATCCGCTTTTATGGGAGCAACAGACCGCCTTCCAGCATGGCCCCGAGTCGAAACTCAACGTTCAACTCGAAAATAACGGCTTTTTCGATTCCTTTGTCAACCCGAACGAGGAGGTCGTGATACAGAACAAGCGAGTCGGCCTCGACCGAATCGTCGCGAGTGAGACGACAACCAAACGACAGGACGGCCTCGAAGTCACGGTTCGACAGACCTACAGCGGCGGGCCGATCGAAGTCGTAGTTGTCGACGGCGACACCGGCGATCCGGTCGCCGCGACGGTGACGATTGGCCAAGATGGCGAGGAGAGCGAGACGGTCGGTCGGACCGGTGCTGACGGCGTGTTGTGGATCGTCACTCCGCGGACAGAGTTCACGATCACCGTGTTTGGCGAAGAGAACGAGGCGGCGTTCGTCGACGTGACGCCACAACCGCCCGAGACCGCGATTGCGGACTCACGAACAGCGGACGAGTGAGCGGTTGTCCAGAGATCGATACTCCAATCGACAAACCCACCGGAGGCGGTTCGCTTCCGGCGGGGAGTAGAGCAGTG
>CAYWFO010000051.1:0-10975 GCA_964457485.1 uncultured Haloferacaceae archaeon
TCGCCGACATCGCGCCGATCTCGTCCATCCACTTGACGATGTTTCCCCCGTGGGCGGACGCGTAGTTGTTCGTGTGGGTCGGCTGGACGCGCTGGCGGTTCTCGATGTACGTGTCGCTGACGCTCGGCATACCTCATTGAGGGCCGGCTGCGGCAAAGAGTCGTCGGCCGCCACGAACCGACTCGGCTCTACTTAAAACGGAACGCCACCCGCCAGCAGCGCGGCGTCGACGAGCAACAAGACCGCACACCCACCGCTTGCGAGAAGGGAGGGCCGACCCGCTGTTGCCAAGCGTTCCGTCGAAATCGACTCGGGAACCACCTCGAACGGGAACCCCTCCGCCATGTACGTTCCCCAGCCGAGGTCGGGGTCGATCTCGCGGCGCATCCGCAACACACCCATCTCGATCAGGCCGTTCATGATCCCCCACAGCGAGAGCATCACGAGGACGTGACAGGTTCCACCACGGCTGGTGGCGGCCGTTCGAGCGTTTTCAGGCCGCTTGGACGAACGTCTCAGTCTTCTTGTGAATGTCTGCCGTACTGTTTTGTACGATGCCTACGTACGGCCACCCATGACAGCGCTTTCTGACGCCTATGCGGGAACGGTCGCCTCGAAACGGGGTCGATCACGGCTGACGCTGGGAATCGGTCTGTTTCTCGTCGGTGCGACGCTCGTCGTCGCCGGCATTGCTGCGGCCGGATCGGGTGTGCTGACCGAACGCGGCTACTCGCTCGGTGACGCCCGTTTGATCGGCGGTATTCTCGGCGGACTCGGTGTTCCGGCCGTCTTTTTGGGCATCTTCACTATTCTCCCGGCAAACCGAACCACTCGCGCGGCGGCCATCATCGGCGCATCGATTGCCGTTTTCGGGGTTGCACTGTTCGCTCACGCCTACCCCTGTCAGTGGATCGGCAACACCTGTCAGACCACCGCAACCGACCTCACGCTGCCGACAGCGGGCATCTACTTTTTGGGGACGTTGACGACGTTTTGGTGTCTGTTCGTCGGCATCGCCAACTTCAAAACCCGCAACGACCCCGGCGGCACCGTAAAGATGGAGGTCACCCGTCAGGGCGAAACCAAGGTAATCGAAGTTGCTCGCTCACAACTGCAGGGAACCGGCAGCGTCGGTCTCTTCGGCGGCACCCCCGACGGCAATGTCGAAACACAGACAAACCGACCCGGCGTCTCGCCCTCGACCGGCACTGCGGCGGCAACGAGCGACGGGGGGTCGGACGCCGAGATCATTTCCTCACCCGGTGAGTCGTCGTCGACGGACTCGCCCCCGGAACCGGGCGTCGATCGCGTTGACTCGAACGAGCGGCGTTCGGCGACGGCCCAGTCGTCCGGGTCAAGCCAATCGTCCGGATCGAGCCAATCGTCGAGGCGCACCGGTAACTCGGCAGCGACCGGATCTGCCGGCGCGACGGGCGCGCGCTCACCGTCAGCCGATGTCGACAACATCGACCGCTACTGTGGGAGTTGCGCGCAGTTCCAGTACGTTCGAACAAAAAAAGCGGGGCTCCAGCCCTACTGCGCGCTCCACGACGAACTCATGGATGATATGGAGTCGTGCGAGCAGTGGGAGCCGCGCTGAGCGCGTTATTCAGTACGCGTTGTCGACTCCAATTTTCCGACTGTCACCCGCTTTGCTGTGTCGATACCGGTCGTGACGCCACCGCCGTGTTAGTGTAAAAACTCCCGCAGCTCGTCGAGCGCGTAGGTGTTGAGCACGTCGTCGGCTTCGGCCCAGCCGCGGCGAGCGGTTCGCACGCCGTAGCGCATCGAACCGAAGCCGCCGGTGTCGTGGGTGTCGGTGTTGATCGCGATCGTCCCGCCGCTCTCGACGACCCGCCGGACGGCCTCGCCGTGGAGATCAAGTCGGTGCGGGTTGGCGTTGACTTCGAGCGCAGTGCCCGCGTCGGCCGCGGTTTCGGCCAGTTTCCCGATGTCGACCGGCAGTCCCTCGCGGCTATTGATCATTCGGCCCGTGGGATGGCCAATAATGTCGACCGAAGGGTGTTCGGCGGCCCGACAGAGCCGATCGGTTGCGGTGTCGACATCCTGGTCGAGCGCGCTGTGCGGTGAGGCGACGACGAGATCGAGATCGGCGAGAACGTCGTCGGCGGTGCTCAGCGAGCCGTCGGCCGCGATGTTGGTCTCGACACCGTGGAGCACCGCGATTTCGCTGTCGGCGCGCACCGCGTCGATCGCATCGCATTGCTCGCGAAGGTCGTCATCCGAGAGACCGATCGACTCGATAATGCCCGGCCCCGAGGCGTGGTCGGTGACGCAGTGAACGTCGTAGCCACGGGCGGCCGCGGCGGCGACCATGTCGGCGATCGACGCGCGACCATCCGACCAGTCGCTGTGGGTGTGGAGGTCGCCACGAATGTCGGGTTCTTCGAGCAGATTGGGCAACCCGTTTTCGGCGGCCGCCTCGATTTCACCGGTGTCCTCGCGGAGTTCGGGCGGGATCCACGACAACCCGATCGCCTCGTACATTTCGGCCTCTTCGCTCCCGCCGAGTCGGACGCCCTCGCGGCGGCTGTCGACGTCCGCGGTATCGCTATCGACACGGTCACCGTCACCGTTGCCCGCGCCCGTTTCGACGCTCGAAACGTCGAAAACGCCGTACTCGTTGAGTTTTCGGTCCTGATCGATGGCGACGTTTCTGAGGTGGACGTTGTGCTCTTTGCTTCCGGTGAAGTACTGTAACGCCGCGCCGAACTCCTCGGGGACGACCACTCGGAGGTCGATCCGCACGTCGTTAGCGCGAATGCTCGATTTGTGGGTGCCGGCTTCGATTACGTCGTCGGCGGGCTCCCAGTCAGTGAACGCGTCGACGACGACCTCGCTGCGCTCGCTTCCGACGAGCACGTCGACATCGCCGATGGTGTCCTTCCAGCGTCGAATCGAGCCTGCGACTTCGACGCGGTCGACCGCCTCGGTGTCCGAGAGATACGACAGCAGGCCGTCGGCGAGCGGTCGGGCGTCGCCGAGTCGTTCGCGCTGTTGGCTCTGGCGCGCGAACGGAATGTTCTCGAGAATGTTCTGTTCGGTTTTTTGCCCAAAGCCGCTCACCGTTTGGATGTTGCCCGCTTTCGCTGCTGCCTCCAGTTCGTCGAGATCCGTGATTCCGCGCGCCTCGTACAGCGCGCCGACGGTTTTTGGCCCCACCCCCTCAACGCTCGTGAGCGCGGCCATATCGACCGGCATCGACTCACGAAGTTCTCCCAGTTCCTCGATTTCGCCGGTTTCAACGTATTCGACGACTTTCGAGGCGATCGCGTCGCCAACGCGGTCGATTGCCTCAACGGCCTCCGTACCGGTTGCGGCCAGCTGCTCTATCGGCTCGGGGTGTTCGTTGATGTTTTCGGCGGCCCGCCGGTAGGCGTTGGGCTTGTACTCGACGCCTTGGGCCTCAAGCCGGTCGGCAAACTCGACGAGCAGCCGGGCGATTTCGTCGTTGTAACTCATGGTGTGGTGTTCGAAAGCGGACTACTTAGCTCCGGCTTCGAAGCTCGGTCGAGCCGGTTGTCAGTTTTGTTGTCCGGTCACCGACTGTTTCGGCTTCGCCCCTCGTCGTGACCGAGCGCTTTCGTGAGAAAGTTCAACCATCGTTTTGTGTCGGCCGCAGCCTGTTGGTCGCTTTCGGCCTGGAGATCGACCGGATCGAGCTGATCGAGCGCGTTGAGCGCGCGGTCGATGCCGATAATCGACTCCGCCAGTTCGCAGCCCTCGGCGTAGCTCACCGCGTCGTTCTCGATTCGCTCGACGCGCTCGACGCGCTCGCGCCGGAGATTTCGCTTTGCTTGTTCGACACGCTCGCGCTCGCCGGGTGGAACCGTCTCGCGGCGCTTGATTTCGAACACGAACGTCTGAAGATCGATCGTCTCGTCTTGAATTTCGATCTCGTCGGGTAGTTGCGCCCCAACGGTCGCCCCGTCGCGGCCGATCCGTTCGAGGAGCTGTTTTCGCTGATACTCCTTCACGCGCGCAACTCGGTCGTGTGGCTACTTGCATCCATCGCCGTTGGTTGGGTTTCTCAATCGCTGTCTGGCACGTTCGCTGGCCGCCGCTCCCGTGTCACAGGAACGGGCCGAAACCGCCCTGAAACTGAACCTTCTTATGCGAATCGACAGTAGAGTAGAGCATGGGTTTGTTCGAACGGCTTCGCGGCGACACGTCCCCTCGCGTTGCGTTCATCGGGATCGATGGCGTGCCATTTAGTCTCCTCTCTGAGAACCGTGATCGGTTTCCGAACTTCGCTGCGTTGGCCGACGACGGCACGGCCGGCGCGATCGACAGCATTGTTCCGCCCGAATCGAGCGCCTGTTGGCCCGCCCTTACAACCGGCGTCAATCCGGGCGAAACGGGCGTTTATGGCTTTCAAGACCGCGAAATCGGCTCGTACGACACCTACGTCCCGATGGGCCGTGACGTACAGGCGACCCGCGTGTGGGATCGCGTGACCGACGCCGACCGCGCAGCCAGCGTATTCAACGTCCCGGTCACGTTCCCGCCGCAACGAAACGTCCAGCGGATGGTTTCGGGCTTTCTCTCGCCCGGCGTCGACAAGGCGAGTTATCCCGACGAACTCACCGATTCGCTCGAAGCAGGCGACTACCTCATCGATGTTAACGCCAAACTCGGCCACAAGGAGGACAAAACCGCGTTCATGGAGCACGCGCACAAAACGCTCGACCGACGGTTTGAGACGTACGAACAGTATCTCACCGCCGACGACTGGGATCTGTTTTTTGGCGTGTTCATGACGACCGATCGGGTGAATCACTTCCTGTTCAAAGACTACGAACGCGACGGGCCGAACAAGGAACTGTTTCTCGAGTTCTACGAGAAACTCGACGAGTATATCGGTCGGATCCGGGAACTCCTGCCGACACAGGTGACGCTGGTCGTGGCCTCCGACCACGGCTTTACCAGCCTCGATTACGAGGTCCACTGCAACGCGTGGCTCCAACAGGAAGGCTTGCTTTCGTTCGAAGACGACGACCACAGTGAACTCGGCGACATCGCTGACGAAACGGTTGCGTACTCGCTGATTCCTGGCCGGTTCTATCTCAATCTCGAGGGTCGCGAGCCGCGTGGCACTGTTCCCCAAGACGAGTACGAAACCGTCCGCGACGATCTCAAATCCCGACTCGAAGCGCTCGAAGGCCCCGACGGTCGGCCGGTCTGTGAACGCGTTGTCGAGCGGGAGGTCGCCTTTCGCGGCGACCACGACGCCATCGCACCCGATCTCGTCGCGATTCCAACGCACGGCTTCGATCTCAAATCGAGCTTCAAAGTCCAGGAGGACGTGTTTGGAACCGGCCCACGAAACGGGATGCACAGTTTCGACAACGCGAGTCTCCTCATCGACACGCCCGGAGCGATCATCGAGGACGCGGATCTGTTGGATATCACGCCGACCATCCTCGATCTCATGGACATCGACTACAAACGAACCACGTTCGATGGCGCGAGCCTCCTGAAATAAGTGCGGGTTGGTCTTTTGACCCGGTTACAGGGTCGGTTCCTGACGATGGTGACTCGTTTTTTGAACTGTGAGACGGTGCGTTCTGCAGTCATTACTGGCTCTCCATCACCTTTCGGTGTTTTTTGCGCGCAGCGCTGTTCGCGGCGCTGTGTTTTTCGTATTACTCGGCTCCAACGCGCCGAGAGCGACAACCGTTTTGCCATCGACCAACAGGAGTAGGGTATGTTACAGACCGCTGCTGCGGAGACGGACGACCACTCGCCGACGGCACTCGAATCGGGGTACGCGAGGCTGTTGGCCGCGGCACTCGATGAGACGGGATCCGAGACCGTTGCCGACGCCGGTGTCGACTCCGAAACAATCGATTTGATCGAACGCGGCGATGTCTCCGCTGTGACGCTCTCGGAGGCCGCCGCAGTGCTCGGTGCCGCTGACGACTTCCCCGGGGCCGACGCAGTCGTCTTCGAAACCCGCGATCACCTGCTCATGGGCATGACGACGGCCGTTCTCGACGTCGACACGCTGGCGGCGTCGGTCTCGCTCGATCTCACCGGCCAGGAACTCCAACAGGCAATCGAGGGTCGAACGCCGCTCACGCTCGGCCAACTGGCGGCGATCCAGTCGGCAATCGATCGGCGCGTGGAGCAGCAATGACGCGCGCGGTTATTCTCGGCTGTGGCTACATCGGTCTCGAACTCGGTGAGCAACTCCAAACCGCCGGCATCGACGTGGTCGGCGTCCGCCGGTCTGATGATGGCTGTCGCGCGATCAAGGCTCGCGGCTTCACCGCGGTTCAGGCCGATCTCACCGACCGGGACGCCGTTTCCGACCTTCCCGCTGCCGACTGGCTCGTGTTTGCGGCCTCTTCGGGCGGCCGGGGGGCCGACGCGGCGCGCGAGATCTATGTCGACGCGCTCTCCGAGGTGATCGAACAGTACGGAACGCGCCAGACGACGCCCGACCGCTTGGTGTACACCTCCAGTACGGGCGTGTACGGCGATCACGATGGCGACTGGGTCGACGAGTCGACGCCGCTGGAGCCGACGACTGAGAAAACGCGTGTGCTCGCCGAAGCCGAGCGCGTTGCTCGCGAAACGAGCGCCAAGTACGGCATTGATGGAACCGTCGCACGGTTTTCGGGATTGTACGGCCCCGACCGCTACCGACTCGAGCGGTATCTCACCGGACCGGTCACCGAAGGCTTTCTCAACATGGTTCACCGCGTTGACGCCGCGGGCGCGGTCAGGTACCTTCTGTTGGAGAACCTCGCGCGCGACGACTGCGTGGTCGTCACTGACGACGAACCGGTCGACAAGTGGGAATTCGCCGACTGGCTGGCCGACCAGTGCGGTGTTCCACAGCCACCAAAACAGACGAAAGAAGATCGATTGGCGGACGCTGGGCTCTCGGACGCGGCGCGACGACGCATTCTGACGAGTAAACGATGTTCGAACGATCGACTCCGCGAACTCGGCTACGAGTTCGTACATCCGACGTTCAGACAGGGCTACCGCGCGGCAATCGAGGCCTACCGCGCGGAGACGCGGTGATTGCACAGACGCGCGCTTATTTGTCGAGAAAATAACGACAAAAATATCGGGAACATTCATACGCCAGGCGTCTGACGTAGATCATATGGGATATGCGGCCACGACTAACTCCGTCTCCCAGGAGGCGCTCGTTCTTGTGGAGGCCAACACGACGTTGATCGCCGGCGTTCTCGCCACAGTCGTTGGCATCGCCCTCGCCGTCTTTCTCTACCGTCGGCTCCGAAAACCCGCCGGCGTGCGGTTCAAACGGCTGTTGGAGCCGCGCGAGGCGATTACGGTGCTCATGCATCCGAACCCCGATCCCGATGCGATGGCCACCGCAACCGCGATCGCCGCGCTGGCCGAGCAGGTCGACACCGAAGTGACTATTCAGTACCCCGGCCAGATTCGCCATCAGGAGAACCGGGCCTTCCGAAACGTCTTGGATCTCAAACTCGAAAACATCGATCACGTCAGCGATCTGGCTGCAGAGGACGTCGTGCTCGTCGATCACAACACCCCGCGCGGCTTTACGGGTTGTGAGGGCGTGTTGCCGGTTGCGGTCGTCGATCACCACCCCGGTGAGGGAGCCGGCGAGCAGTTCACTGACGTGCGAACCGACTACGGGGCGTGTTCGAGCATCGTTGCGGAGTACTTCCAGGATCTCGATGCGTCCCCGGTTCCTGCCGGCCAGCACGCCAGCGAAACGGCGACGACGTTCGTGTTGCCGTCGGACGCCGCGACAGGCTGTTTGTACGGTATTCTCTCGGACACGCAAAACCTCACCGTTGGGGCGTCGTCCGCCGACTTCTCGGCGGCCGCGTACCTCTCACCCGGCGTCGACGAGGACAAACTTGACCGGATCGCCAACCCGGCGGTCGACGCCGAGGTGCTCGAAGTCAAAGCGCGCGCGATTGCGGGCCGGCAGATTCAAGGCTCGTTTGCGGTGAGCGACGTGGGAACGGTCTCGAACGTCGATGCGATTCCACAGGCGGCCGACGAACTCATTCGTCTTGAGGGAATCTCGGCGGTCATTATTTGTGGCGAACGCAACGGAACGGTTCACCTCTCGGGACGTTCACGCGACGACCGGGTTCATATGGGTCGGGTGCTCGAAGAGGTCACCGGCGGTATTTCAAACGCGAGTGCCGGCGGCCACGCACGCATGGGTGGCGGCCAGATTTCACCCCAACCGCAGCTTTCGGACGGTGGCGAGTCGCTTCCCGATACCGTGGTCAAACGCGACGAACTGATCAAGCGACTGTTTGCGGGTCTCACTGGCGACGTGTAGAAGCACAGTGGGGGCTTTCCGCACGCTTATTCTTCCGGCGGTGAGAGGTCACGTATGGCAACGAACCGGGGCACGTGGGGGTACCGTGACCGCTTTGGCGACCGTTTTGGCCGAACCTACTTTCGGCGCTTTCGGCCGGGGGTCTGCTCCTCGATCGGTGTGGGAACCTACCTCGGTGAACCGACCGACGCCGTCGATGACGACTACCGCGAAGCGCTGACGCTCGCGCTCTCCTCGGGAATCAACATGGTCGACTCCGCGATCAACTACCGGTGTCAGCGGAGCGAACGGGTCGTCGGCGACGTGCTCGCTGCGACTGATGTGGATCGCGAGTCGGTCGTCGTCGCCACCAAGGGTGGGTTTCTGCCGTTCGATGGCGAGAAGCCGGCAGATCCGGGCCGGTACATCCGCCAACAGTACGTCGACACCGGCCGCGTCGATCCCGCGGCGCTCGTTCGAGGGAGTCACTCGATTTCGGCCGACGTGATCGACTGGATGATCGACCGATCGCTGTCGAATCTCGGGGTGGAGACGATCGACTGCTACTACATTCACAATCCGGAAACCCAACTACTCGAACGCGACCGCGAGGCGGTGGCCGACACGCTCGAATCGACGTTCCGCCTGCTCGAGCGCCGTCGAGCCGCCGGCGATATCGGATGCTACGGGCTGGCGACGTGGCAGGCGTTTCGCGTGTCGCCCGATCACGACCAGTTTCTCTCGTTGCCCGCGCTCCTCGATCTGGCGAGCGCCGCGGCGGAGTCCGCCGGTTTCGACGACCACGGCCTGCGGGTGATCCAACTGCCGTTCAACATTCAGATGGCCGACGCGTTTACCGAACAGAGCCAGCCCGCGCCGGTGGGACGCGAGACCGACGACCGGGTGAGCATCCTCGAATACGCCCACGAGGCGGGCCTCCATGTCGTCACCAGCGCGAGTCTCGGTCAGGGCGCGTTGACCCGCTCGGTTCCACCGGCTATCGGCGCCGAACTCGCCGGCGACACGCCCGCCCAGCGCGCGCTCAACTTCGCGCGCAGTGCACCGGGCGTCACCAGTTCGCTCGTGGGCATGGCCTCGACCGATCACGTCGCCGAAAACGTCGCCGCCGGCACCTTCGACCCGCTCGGCGCGAGCGCGTTCGACGCGGTGTTCGAGTGAGTTCGGATCGATCGCGTTCGATGTCGTTTTCGTGCGGGGTTCGTCGGGCGATGATCGCCGAGTTGCGAGCGAGTTGCCACCGCGACCGCGGTATCGTGATAATCCACGCCGTGCGCGAAGGTTCAAGCGGCCCGCCCGTCGACACGAAGTCGAATGCAACTGGCACTCATCGCCCACGACAAAAAGAAGGACGAGCTGATCGAGTTTGCTCACACCCACGAACAGCGGTTATCGCCGGCCGACCTGATGGCGACCGGCACGACCGGCAAGCGGCTCATGGAGGCGACCGATCTCGATATCGAGCGGAAGGCGTCGGGACCGCTGGGCGGCGATATGCAGATCGGTGGCGAGATCACCGATGGCAACTGCGATGGCCTGATTTTCCTTCGCGATCCGCTGACCGCCCAGCCACACGAACCCGACATTTCGGCGCTGTTGCGACTCTGTGACGTCCACGACATTCCGCTGGCGACGAATCTCGCGTCGGCGACGTTTCTGCTCGACGGGCTGTTCGATTAGCGGATCAGCCGAGGACAACTGACCGTGCCGTTCAGTCGGCTTCAGCCGGGTCGACGACGGTTTCGTCGATCTCGTCGATGCCAACGCGCTCGCACTCGTCGTAGAGCGGACAGGCCTCGGGGCCGTCGAGACATGCCGGCCGCCTGGCGGTGCAGTACTCGCGGCCGAACTGGATCATCGCCGTGTGGCCGAAGCCGCACTTTTCGCCTGGAACGCTCGCTTCGAGCGCCTCGCGGACGGCCTCGTGGTCGGCGTCGGCCGCGGCGAGCCCCATCCGTCGGGCGATGCGGTGGACGTGCGTGTCAACGGGAAAAACGCCCCCGCGCCCACCGGCAAACAGCAGGACGCAGTCGGCGGTTTTCGGGCCGACGCCGTGAATGTCGAGCAGCCGGTTTCGGACCACGCTCGGCGGTTCGGATTTCACGAACTCGTCGAAGCCGGCGGCGCTCTCGAACGCCTCGCGAACCTCGGCGGCGGCGTCAATAATCATCTTCGACTTCTGGTTGTACAGTCCTGCGCCGCTGATTGTTTCGGCGAGTTTCGACTGCTCGGCGGTCGCCAGCGTCGAAACGAGATCGCTGTCGCTGTCGTCGCCATCGACGCCGCCATACCGATCGATCAACGCGTCGTGCGCCGGCTGACTGGCGACATCGCTCGTGTTTTGGCTTAAAATAGTCCGAACCAGACACTCGAAGGCGTCGCGGCCACCGTAGGTTTTCTGCCAGTACAGCCCGCCCAACTCGTCGACCACGCGTTCGGCGCGTGTGTCGGCGTTCGCCGCATCGAACACGGCGTCGTGGCCGCCACCCGCGTCGCCGCCGCTGATGTTCTCCGCTGGTTCGTCGGCCATGTGTACGGGTTAGCGACCGACACCCAAAAACGGTCGTTCGCTACGCGAACGGTATCATTCTGTTATCCGGTTTCAGTCGCCGACGGTTATAAGGAACAAGGAGAATACCGGCGCCTTTAGGC
>CAYWFO010000052.1:0-10852 GCA_964457485.1 uncultured Haloferacaceae archaeon
CGTGGGTCGATTCCGGCGGCGCGTTGCGGGTCGGCCCCCGATCTGCCGGGGCCCAGCCCGGTCCCGCCTGCTACGGACGCGGTGGAACAGATGCAACGGTCACCGACGCCAACGTCGTTCTCGGCTACATCGGCCCCGACACGGCGCTCGGCGGCGAGATGACGCTCGATATCGACGCGGCTCACGAGGCGCTCTCGTCGCTCGCCGACGAGGCGGGGCTTGCGGATGCACGCGAGGCGGCCCTGGGCGTCTACCGCGTCGCCAACGCGACGATGACCCGAACCATTCGCTCGGTCACCGTCGAACGCGGCCACGACCCACGCGACTTTGCGCTCGTCGCCTTCGGCGGGGCCGGCCCGATGCACGCGGCGGCGCTCGCCGAATCACTTGGGGTCGGTCACGTTGTCGTGCCGCGACCGAGTGGCGTTCTTTCGGCATTCGGGTTGCTCTCGGCTGATGAGAGCTATGACGCCGTGCGAACGGTCGGTGTCGAACTCGCCGATGCCGACCGGGAACGGATCGAAGCCGTCTACGACGAGCTTGTCGCAGACGTGCTCGGAGATGGCTCGGATCCCGACAGGGCAGTCGTCTCTCGGGCGGCGGACTGTCGGTACGCCGGCCAGAGCTTCGAGTTGACCGTCCCCGTTGACGAGCAGTTCGACGCGGCGGCCATCGCCGACCGGTTCAACGAGGCGCACGACCAAGCCTACGGCTATACGATGGAAGACCGAATCGAGGTGGTCAACCTGCGGACGACTGCGACGATTGCGGGAGCACAGCCGGTGATCCAGCACGCCGGCGACGGCGATGCCGAACTCGGCAGCAGAGAGGCGTACTTCGGGAAGGGAGTTGCGAGAGAGACTGCCGTCTACGACCGCGACCGCCTTGCGAGCGGGCAAACAATCGCCGGGCCAGCGGTGCTCGAACAGCCAGAGAGTACGGCCGTCATCCCGCCAGCCTGGGACGGCGAGATTCGTGAGGACGGAACGCTCATGATGCATCAAAAGGAGGGAGAAAGCCAACCATGAATCCACCTGCCGACCGAATCGATCCAATCACGCTTGAGGTGTTGCGCAACCAGTTCGAGAGCGCGGCCGACGAGATGGGCCAGACGCTGATTCGCGGGGCGTACTCGCCGAACATCAAAGAACGACGCGACTGCTCGACTGCGCTGTTCGGTGCGGCGGGCCGAATGATCGCACAGGCCGAACACATTCCGGTCCATCTCGGGGCAATGCCGCAGTCCGTCGACGCCGTCAGGCAGTACGATCCCGAGCCGGGTGACGTGTTCGTGCTCAACGATCCCTTTCGGGGCGGCACGCACCTGCCGGACGTGACGATGGTCTCACCGCTCGCGCCCGACGGAGAGATCGTCGGCTACGCGGTTTCGCGAGCCCACCACGCCGACGTGGGCGGGGTGACGCCGGGGAGCATGCCCGCCGGTGCCCGCGAAATCTACCAGGAGGGACTTCGTATTCCACCGACGCGTCTCGTTGTCGACGGCGAGGTTCGCGAGGACATCCGATCGCTCATTCTCGCCAACGTGAGAAATCCCAGCGAGCGAAAGGCCGACCTGCGGGCGCAGTTGGCCGCAAACGAACGCGCCGAGAACCGCCTCGCCTCGCTGTTCGACGAACACGGCCGCGAAACCGTCCTCGATGGCTTCAACGCCGTGATCGACTACTCGCGCGAGCGGATCGTCCGCGAAATCGAAGCGCTGCCTGACGGTACGTACACGGCTACTGACCGCCTCGAAGGCGACGGGCTCACCGACGAGGATATCGAGATCAGCGTAACCGTGACTGTCGACGGCGACACGGTCAACGTTGATTTTGCGGGAACGGCCGACCAAGTCGACGGCAATCTCAACGCGCCGCTCGCGGTCGCAATGAGCGCCGTCTACTTCGTCGTTCGCTGTGTTACCGATCCCGAGATTCCGCCGAACCACGGCTGTTACGAACCGGTCACCGTCACTGCGCCAAGCGGCTCGCTGCTCAATCCCGACCCACCCGCGGCGGTCGTCGGTGGCAACGTCGAAACCAGCCAGCGGGTCACCGATGTCGTCTTTACGGCGCTCGCCGAGGCGGCTCCCGACCGCGTGCCCGCCCAGAGCCAGGGAACAATGAACAACCTCATTATCGGCGGCCGTGGCGGCGGAGGTGAACGCAATGACAACGACGAGATCGGTGACTTCGCGTACTACGAGACGATCGGCGGCGGCTTTGGCGGCCGCGTCGACGCCGACGGAATGGACGGCGTGCAGGTCGGCATGACGAACACGCTCAATACGCCGGTCGAGGCGCTCGAAGCCGCCTATCCGCTCCGGGTCGAACAGTACGCCCTCCGTGCGAACACCGGCGGCGAAGGGCGGTATCGTGGCGGCTTGGGTCTCGAACGACGAATCCGCGTCGAGCGCGATGCGACCGTTTCGCTGCTCACCGAGCGCCGTCGCCACCGACCACAGGGCGTCGATGGCGGCGGCCCCGGCGCGTGCGGCGAGAACATGTTGACACTGCCCGACGACGACGACCCACAGCCCGTTGCCGCGAAAACAACCCGCGACGTGCCCGCAGGCAGCGTTGTCACCGTTCGCACGCCGGGCGGCGGCGGCCACGGCGACCCCGCCAAGCGCGACCAAAGCGCTCGTGAACGTGACCGAGCCGACGGGAAAGTAACTGCCCGAACCGATGAAACAGCAGTTGACGAGGAGGGCCACCAATGACCGGCTGGCGCGGCCGAATCGGCCTCATCGTTCCCTCGTCGAATACGACCGCCGAACCGGAGTTTCGGACGCACGCGCCCGAGGGCGTGAGCGTCCACGCCGCACGAATGGCACTCGAATCAGTTTCCGTCGACGAACTCGACGCGATGAGCGACGACGCGCTGCGGGCGGCCTCGTTGCTCGCAGACGCTGACTGCGACGTGATTGCCTACGCCTGTACGACCGGGAGCCTCCTGCACGGGCCGGGCTTCGATAGCGACCTCGAAGCCGAGTTGGCCGCCGAAGCCGGCGTTTCCGCGGTGGCGACCGCGCTGTCTGTCGACCGAGCGCTGCGTGCGCTCGATGCCGAGCGGATCGCCGTCGTCACGCCGTACACCGCCGATCTCGACGAACGCGAGCGGTCGTATCTCGAAGCCGCCGGCTACGAGGTCGTCGACATCGACGGCCGGGGACTCACCGTCAACACGGAAATCGGCTGGCTTACCGACGAAGATGCCTACCGACAGGTTCGAGCCACCGTGGCCGGACTGCGGGCAGACAATGAGTCGGCCGACATCGACGCTGTCTTCGTCTCGTGTACGAACTACCGGGCGATGGCGGTGCTCGATTCGCTCGACGCTGATCTCGGCGTGCCGGTTATTTCGAGTAATTCGGCGACGCTCTGGGACGTGTGTGGAACGCTCGGCGTCGATGTCGAGAGCCGACCGCGATAGCGTGGCCACCCAGAGCAATCTGTTCAGGTACCTGCGTCGACTGTCGGTTGTGCGCCGGGTTTTTATATATCGTACGGGGCTACCTATGGTATATGGATCCTGATGGCACGCTCGATAGACGAACACTCGACCGCCTCGAAGCGGTGCTGAGCGAGCATCCGATCCGGATTGGTGTGTTATTCGGCTCGCAGGCAACCGGAACGGCGGGAAGCCACAGCGATATCGATGTCGCTGTCGAGTTCCTGCAATCAGTCGACGATCAGTTCAAAGCGCGGCTTGCACTCGGCGTCGACCTCACCCGCGCACTCGGCACGGACGATATTGATGTGGTCGATCTTCAGACCGTCCCGCCGGCAGTCGGCTACGCGGCGCTGACGAGTGGAACCGTTCTCG
This sequence comes from uncultured Haloferacaceae archaeon, assembly GCA_964457485.1. Taxonomy (GTDB): domain Archaea; phylum Halobacteriota; class Halobacteria; order Halobacteriales; family Haloferacaceae; genus PL-Br10-E2g29. The sequence goes on from CAYWFO010000052.1 coordinate 3,829, forward strand.
TCGGAGATTCCGAACGGGTCGACGAGCTTGTCGCACAGTTCGACAGTGAGCGCGACCGCCCAACCAGCACGGAGCGTCGTGAACGGTTCGACGACGCTCTCAGTCGATTGAAAGAGATTGTCTGATGGCGTTCGACGACGAAACAGAACTGCGAATCGTTGAGAAGGTCGAATATATCGAACAGGCGGTGACGGTTCTGTCACGTAAGCAGTCACTTGAGTTGTCGGCGTATCTCGATGACCGTGAACAGCAGGCGATTGTCGAACGAGAGTTCCAGACCGCATTGGAGGCATGCATCGATATCGCTGAGTTACTGCTCAAATCGCAGGGCGGTACAGTCCCAGCAACCAACGCTGAAAAGTTTGCTCGACTCGGACAGCGAGATATTCTTTCACCGGACACAACGCGGGCGATGCAGGAAGCGGCTCGCTTCCGGAACGTCCTTGCACATACCTACGGAGTCGACATCGATAACAAGCAAATCTATCGACATCTACAATCAGATCTCCACTGGTTCCCGACGTTTCTGACTGAAGTTCGTGCAACGCTGAGCGACGACTGAGTACCGATTTAGATCGCCATAGTCAGATCCGTCATCGACCATACAGCATCAAACGCATCCAGCAACTACTGCTCGCAGATCGCCCGGAAGTTCTCGAAGACCTCCTCGCCCTGTTCGGTGTGGATGACTTCGGGGTGCCACTGAACGCCGTAGAGATCGCGCTCAGTGTCACTCATCGCCTCGATTCCACAGACATCCGACGTTCCCGTGTGGGTGAAGCCGTCGGGCAGCGTTTTTACCTCGTCAGCGTGGCTCGCCCAGACGCGGGTTTCGGGCGCAAGCGAGCCGATGAGTGGGTCGTCGTCGTCGAGAATGTCGACGGTCACATCGGCGTAGCCGCCGTACTCACCTGAGCCGACAGTGCCGCCGAGTTCTTCAGCGAGGAGTTGCATCCCGAGACAGATGCCGAGAACGGGAACGTCACCGTCGAGATACTCCGCCGAGCGGCCGGCGCGGTTCATGTCGGGGCCGCCAGAGAGAACGATACCGTCGGCGTCGACCCCGTCGGGATCGACGTCGTTGTCGATGAGGTCGGTGTCGACGCCGAGATCCCGGAGCGCACGGTGCTCCAGATGGGTAAACTGGCCGTGGTTGTCGATAACGACAATGCGAGTCATGAACCGTGTTGGACGCTGGGGCTCAAAAGCGAACCGGATCGGGGGCGAAATGTGCGCGTTCGTGCAGTACGTCGCCAAAACAACGCATTCAGTCGGCCGCAACCCGTTCTGGCCGAACCGTCTCGACGTAGTCGAGGAAGTTATCGAACAGCTGTTTGGCCTCGCAGGCCGCCGCGTAGTTGTCGGCGTGAATCCCGTCGAGCACCTGGTGAATGCGGTCGTCGGAGAGCTGATCGTCCTTGCCGGTTGTCACTATCTCCGCGGTCTCCATGTCGTACTCGGGGTGGAACTGGACGCCGAAAACGCGATTCTTGCGGAAGCCGTGAATACCGTACTCGTTGCGGGCAAACACTGTCGCGCCCGGTGGTGCCTCGGCAACGCGATCCGAATGGGTCGTAAACACCGTCATCGACTCGGAAACGTCCTCAAGGAGTCGACTCTCGCCGTCGTGTTCGACCGTCCGGTAGCCGATTTCGTACTCACCCATATCCTCGACACGGCCGCCGAGCACGTCCGCCAGGAGCTGGTGGCCGTAACAGACGCCCAATGCGGGAAGCCCGGCTTCGACCGCCTCGCCGACCCACGTTTTGAGTTGCCCAATCCACGGCTCGTCCCAGTAGACCGACGCGCTCGACCCGGTGACGACGAACGCGTCGTACTGAAAGTCGTCGGGAAATTCCGCCGACGGGCTGTGGAACACCTCGACGTCGCAATCGAGCTCGCGAACAAAATTCTGCCGCGTGTCGACGGCGGCGTGCGCCGCGTTGAGCAGCGCGATCCGTTGCCGTGTCATATGGTCTCACTACACGATCCAGCGGGAAAACCTGTTCGCTCTTGGGGGAGCCAGTCCGTAGATTCCATCTCAATCGGCCTCCAGCGAGCGACGTTCAAGCACGTCGGATCGGAGTCGGTCGGCGTACGCAAGACGGCGCTGTCGGGCCGTAGCCGATGAGAGTTCGCCAGTGTCGGCGAACGCGTCGCTGAGCGGATCGTAGCCGGTTGGATCGAACCCCATCCGTGTGAGGTATGTGTTGACCGCCCGCGAGTCGATCCCATGTTCGATTGCGTCGTCGACATAGGTGGAGACGGTCTCGAACGTGGGAAGCGTAATCGCCTCTTGGGTGATTCGGCCGGTTGTCCCCTCGATGCGAACATCGCAGTGGGGAACGGCCTCGATAATCGTCGCCATCGTCTCGGCCAGGCGGAGTATCTGACTCGGCAGTGTCGTGTCGGGTGCACGCCACTCGACGGTTCCGAACTCCTCACGGAGTTTGACCGGCGTCCAGACCGCGCTTTCGGGCTCGAAACAGTCGGCGACCGTCGAGCGGTCAATGCCAACGCGGCGTGCCGCGTCGATGAACTCCTCGTACCGGGCATCGAGTCGCCGGTCCCACTCGGTTCGATCCGTGAGGTACGGCCACAGTTGTCCTTGGTAGTCGAGGTCAGCGTACGCCAGTCGACGATAACATTTCGAGCGAGCGCCCGCCGCGACGGCCTCGCCGCGAAAATGTCGTGCGGAGTTGACCAGCGCGAGTGCAGGGTCGAGCGCGACCAACGTATTGAACTGGTCGCATACCGAGCCTGGCTGTTGTTCGAAATGGATGTGCGTGCCCGCACAGTGGCGAACGTACTCGAACGGCGGGCCGATCGTCTGTGCTTGAATGTGGGTTCGCTCGCCGGGACGGTCGGCGATCTCGTCGACAGCGAGCGGCGTCGCCAACGGAACTAACCCCTTGTTGAGGTCGTCAGCACGCCGAAGAACCGCGCTGATTCGCTCTTGGAGTTCCCGACGGAGTTCGTCGTGCGTTTCACACGGTGATGTTTTGATTTCGAGCAACGGCTCGACGAACTCCCGTTCGGCCCCGGGCGCGACGTCGACGAGGTCGCCCGGCGTCGTGAGGCGGCCCTCGCTGTCGATGACCCAGTACTCGACTTCGATACTGCGACGAATCGGGTCAGGTGCAGCGCTCATGGTACGTTCCTCAAACGAGATGGGTGGGTGTGCGTGACAGCATCGCTCACGTTGTCGGACGGAAGCGATCGATAAATAAGTATGGCCATACGCGTTATTTATGCAGAATTAAGTAGAATATAAGTGCGTATTTTGGTGATTTTGATAGTGATTAGCCTAATATACGGATGTAAATGAGACATTTGTCAATATATGTTGGGTGCGATTACGCCGAGTCGAACCGTTCGCGAGCCGAACTGAACGACGATTCGCGTTGTTCGGCCGCCCGCCGCGATTCGCGTTCGGCGATGGCGTCGGGGTCGGGTGCAGCCTCGTCATCGATGCGCGCGAACGAACGGTGGATTTTCGCGTGACACCAGCGGCACAGCGAGACGGTGAGTTCGTGGCTCGTCCCGTCGGCGGGATACGAGAGGTGGTGTTCTTCGAGCAGCGGCCGTGTGTCGTCGTGGGCGAGTCGAATCTCGCCGAGCCCACAGCGCAGACATTCGGTCTCGCTGGTTGTCCATCGGTAGTGCGAACACGTCCGCCAGTCGTCGGTTTCGCCGACGTGGCAGCCGTAGTCGTCGGCCGCGCGGGCGGCGGCGAACGCGGCATCGACGCGGGAGGCGGCGTCGCAGGCGTCGTGGTCGAGCGCTAGCCGACACCGACCGTCGCTCGTCAGGTGATCGCACGCGCCCGCGAGTTCGTAGGGGTCGTCGACACCGACGGGTGTTCCCTCCGGCGTTCGCTCCATACCCGTGCTGAGAACCGTAGGGCTAAATATCGGCCGGACAATCGGTCGCTGTGCGTCTGGTTCACCGGTCCGCGTCGTCGACAGCGATGGACGCCGAGCGGGCATCGACAGCGACGCTCGCGACCGACATCGAGTTCGCCGACTCGTTCGTTTCGCAGGCTCGCGGGCTGATGTTTCGGCGTTCGTTTCCATCGGGGTCGGCGCTCGTGTTTCGGTTCGAGAATGCGAAGAAACGCGACCTACACATGCTGTTCGTCCCGTTTTCGATTGATGCGATCTGGCTGGTCGACAGCGAGGTAACGGCGACAACACGGCTCCGGCCGTGGGTCGGCTTCGGGCGGGCAGTCGCCGATACGATTATCGAACTGCCGGCGGGCGCGGCCGACAACGTTGTCATCGGCGACACGGTCGAACTGGTCGCCGGTGTTGAAGACGAACGCTGAGTCAGCACCGGCGACCTGCGAGGCGGCAGCTTTATTTCCCCGTATGTGTGATAAATCGGTACAATGGAGCACACAGACTCCAGCGAGGATAGAGGAAGTCGGGGCAACCCGGCTGGCTGTGAAATCGGACGGTAACCCATCTTTAGTCGTGAATTCGAACATAACACATGAGTTGGACAGTGACTACGCAACTCACCTGCCCGTAGACGACGTACAGCTGTTAGATACCACGCTCCGCGACGGCGAACAGGCCCCCGGCGTCTCGTTGACCCCCGAGGAAAAGGTCGAAATCGCTCAGGCGCTCGAAAACGCCGATATCGATGTCATCGAGGCGGGCAGCGCCTGCACCTCCGAGGGCGAACGCGACTGCATTCGGCGCGTCACCGACCTCGGTCTCGACGCAACGGTGACGAGTTTCGCCCGCGGCGTCAGAAGCGACGTCGACCACGCGCTCGACTGCGGCGTTGACGGCATTACGCTCGTCGTCCCCTCGTCGGATCGACACATCGAGACGAAAGTCGGAACGACCCGCGAGGGCGTCGTCGAGAAATCAGTCGATCTCGTCGAATACGCGCTCGACCACGGGCTGTGGGTCGAACTCCTCGGTGAGGACGGCTCACGGGCCGACCCCGACTTTCTCGTCGAACTCGCGGAGGCGGGCCACGACGCGGGTGCCGATCGCTTCTGTTACGCCGACACGGTCGGTCACGCGAGCCCCGAACACACCTACGGACTCGTCTCACAACTGGCCGAACTGGGGCCGACGAGCGTTCACACCCACGACGATCTCGGCTTCGGGATGACGAACGTCCACGCGGGCCTGCGGGCGGGTGCTGATTTCGTCCACGGCACGGTCAACGGAATTGGCGAACGCGCCGGCAACGTCGCCATCGAGGAGGTCGCCATCGCGCTCTCGCACAGCTACGGAATCGAGACGCTCCATCTTCCCGCCGTCTACGAGTTGGCGACGACCGTCAGCCAGAATACGGGCATTCCGCTCGCGCCGAACAAGGCCGTTATCGGCCAGAACACGTTCACTCACGAGAGCGGCATCCACACCGACGGCACCCTCAAAGACGGCGCGATGTACGAGCCCTATCCGCCCGAAACGGTGGGTCGCGAACGCCGACTCGTTCTCGGCAAACACGCCGGCCGCGCCGGTGTCGAAGCCGCCCTCACCGAACACGGGGTCGACGTGGCTGCAGACGAACTCGCGGCTGTTGTCGAACGGGTCAAGGCGCTCGGCGACCGCGGCAAACGCGTCACCGACGCCGATCTGCTAGCGATTGCCGAAGATGTCCAGGGCCGCGAACGCGACCGGTTTGTCGAACTCATCACGCTGACGACTGCCAGCGGCGTCGACGTCCCCACCGCGAGCGTCAAACTCCGCGTTGGCGACGAGGAACGGGTTGCCGCCGGCACCGGGTCGGGCCCGGTCGATGCCGCGGTCAAAGCGGTTCGCAAGGCGCTTGGCCCCGCCGCGGACGCCGAACTCGATTCCTTCCACGTCGACGCCATCACCGGCGGCACCGACGCCGTCGTCACCGTCGAGGTGGCGATGACCCGCGGTGACCACTCGGTGACCGTCGCCGCCTCGGACTCCGATATCACTCGCGCCTCCGTTGACGCGATGGTCGACGCGCTCGACCGCTTGTTGGCGGCTGCACCACCCGAACGGCCGGTTGCGGACGACTGACCGGCTGGTAACCCGTATATATAAATCGCCGAAACCAGTAGTCTCGCGGTAGTGTTCGTCGTCGACATCAAACCCTCGGCGCGAAAGCGCAACGCCAAGGTCGGCCGCGCGGTCAACCGCGAGGGTTCTCTGCATCGCTTCGAGAGCCGGCAGGCTGCGGAGGCGTGGGCCGACGAGCTGACCGGCGGCGGCCGAGAACATGTCTGGATCAAAGCCGCCCATCCAGCCGACCAGTCGGCCGTCGACGGCTATCTCGTCTCGCGGAACACCCGCGGGAAACTCGAACGAGCGTTCGACAAACGGCGGCGGCGACTCCGCGGTGGCGACCGCAGCGATCAGCAGCCGCTCGAAAGCGAGTCGACACTGTTTGATGGATAGTCGTGAGCGTGCCGTTAGAGACGCTGAAAGGTAGATCGGAGCGCTCGTTGATCGTCTTTCCGTCTGCCTTTCACCACCGGAGTCACGACACGCTGAAACGCGTCGTTCGCTCCCTGATTCAAATCTCTTGAGTACCGTTTACACGGACACGTGGTCGCGACGCGACGAGACGCGCCGCTTGCTGGGTTGTGTCCGTGAAAACGCCGAGGGTGAGATTTGAACTCACGTGTCCGAATGGACAGTAGATTTCGAATCTACCGCCTTGGCCAGGCTAGGCTACCTCGGCTCGTTTGTCTATCAACCGTTCTCCGGTTAAAACATTGCGATCAATCGGGACGCTGTGAGGTGGTTTCAGCAAATGCGAGGTGGAGCCCCCGACCTCAAGGAACGAACGAAGTGAGTGAGTAGGTCGGGGAGGAAACCGACAGAATACGATGAAACCTGCGTGTGAATGGTGGGATGTTGAACGGCAAGAGTCACCGGCCTATTGCTGGCGACTGATTGCCGGGAGTCCACATCAAAGCCCCATCACCAGAAATCGGGATTTCTGGTTAGCAGTCAGAAGCTCCGCTTCTGACGACACCCTCAAGAACCGAGGCGCGTAGCGCCGAGGGAGTAGGGTG
>CAYWFO010000053.1:0-10838 GCA_964457485.1 uncultured Haloferacaceae archaeon
GGCGGTGGCGGGTCGGCGACGGTGGCGGGTCGGTGGAGCGTGATTGGCGGTGGCGGATGATTGGCAATAGCGGGTGGTCGGCGACGCGACTGGGTGACAGTACAGGCTACTCGACGATATCGAACCGAAACTGCTCGGTCGAGACCCTTTCGCCGTCGTGACCGAGCGCGGTTTCGATGTGCAGCCGAATCGCGTTGGCCACGACTGGCTCGCGAAACGACATCGTGAACAACGCCGTTGGCTCCTCGATTCGTCGGGCCTCGCCAGTCATATCCACTGCGCGCGTTCGGACGAACGCCGAGCCGACGCCACCTTCGGCAACCTCGAAAAACCGCGAGAGAACGCCGGGAGCGACCGACTCGATTTCGGCGTTATCGCCACACGCAACGCGGGCGGTGTACTTCTGGATGCCTTCGGGCGCGGAAACGGCCACCACGCGAACCGTCGTGGCCGTTCGATCGGCCCTATCGCCGTCGCTGGTCATGGGCTACCTCTGGCCGCCTGCGGCCTGTGGTTTTCGGTCGCCGTCGCGGTTGGCCTTGCGAAAGTGGACTCACGGGATCGCACTCAGGTAACAAGCCTCGCGAAACCGACTCAGTCGACGACGAACTCAATCGGATACTCGGTGATGTTCTCATGTCCATCTTCGGTGACGATGACGATATCCTCGATTCGTATGCCGCCCACGGCAGGGTCGTACAGCCCCGGCTCGACGGTGATGACGTGGCCCGGTTCGAGTTCGCCACCAGTGGGGCTCAGCCGAGGCAGTTCGTGCACCGCGAGGCCGACGCCGTGGCCCGTGTTGTGAATAAAGCCGACCTCGGTTTCCGGATCGCTCCGAAGCGTCGGAAGTCCCGCCTCCTCGTACACGTCGCAGGCGGCCGCGTGAACCTCGCGTCCGGTTGCACCCGGTTCGACGGCGTCGAGCGCGGCCGCCAACGCCTCGCTGGTCAGGTCGTACCACGCCGAGAGCGTCTCGCTCGGTTCGCCCACACAGAACGTGCGGGTCATGTCCGCGTGGTAGCGCGTCGTCTTATCGCGCGGGAAGATGTCGATAATAATCGCCTCGCCTGCCCGGAGCGGCCCGCTGCCGCGGTCGTGGGGATCGGCCGCCTGTCGCCCGCCAGCGACGATGGTCTCGTCAAGCCCACAGCCGTGGGTGAGTAGCGTCTGCTCGATTTCGGCTTTGACGCGCTCGCTGGTCAGTGGCTCGCCGTCGACGACGAGCACACCGTCGGGGTTGGGCGTCGCGGCCGCCAACAGCGACTCGGCCGCCGCCAGTGCGCGCTCGTTGGCGCGCTGTGCGGTTCGAATGTGGTCGAGTTCGACCGGCGCTTTGGTTGCTCTGGCGGTCAAAAGCACGTTCTCGGTGTCGACGATGACCTCAATGTCGAACTCGCGGAGACCGTCGGCGGTGCCCACGGGGAACCGTTCGGGAACGGCCACGCTGCGGACGTCGAAGTCGGCGAGAAACCGGGCAGTGACGCGTTTGGTTGCCTCGCGCGAACCGTGCTCATCGACCAGCGCCCGTTTGTCGTAGTCGACGGGCCGCCTCACCGCACTGGCGTTGCTCGCGCGTTTCGCCCGGCCGTATTCGAGTCCCGACACGAGCAGCGCCAACCCGTCGGGTCGGTAGCAACTCAGAAACGGATCTGGCGCGTCAAACCCCGAGAGATACCGTTGGTTCGGATCGCTGCTCGCGGCGTCGAGCAGGTAGGCGTCGACCTCGAGCGTGGCGAGACGTGCGTCGAGTGCGCTGAAATCCGGCTGCATGCGATGGCGTACTCGCTGTGGGAACAAATACGTCGCCCTCGACGCCCACATCGCAACGCCTCGTTGGCGGTGGCTCCTGTTCGACTGTCGGCGGTAGCGGCAACGAACACGGGAGAGACAACGTTTTCACCGTACAAGGCCCCTACTATCCGGTAATGACACTTTCAACCGTCCTGCTCATCGAGACGCTGTTTCCCAACGGGATCAGCCACTACCTGCTCGGTGGCATCCTGATCGGGGTCGGCACCGCCGTGATCTACCTCGGTACGGGGATTCACGCCGGCGCAAGCACGTTTCTCGAATCGACGCTCTCGTACGGCTCGAAGCTCGCGCGCTTTCAGCAACCGAAGTTCATCGCCTCGCGCGACTGGCGAGTCGTCTTCACCGCTGGCATTATCGCCGGTGCGGCGGCGTACTCGATCGCGCTTGGCGACTTCGGCTGGACGACCGAAGTGCAGCCGAGCCGGCTGTTCGTCGGCGGCATTCTGATCGGCATCGGGACGCGCCTCGGCAAGGGCTGTACCTCGGGCCACGGCGTCTGTGGCGTCGGTTCGGGCTCGAAAACCTCGATATTCAACGTCGCCATCTTCATGCTCGTCGCCATCGGCGTTGCACAGCTCGTGATGGCGCTGGGGGTGACGCCATGAGCACCTCGACAGCCGACAGCAACACGGCATCGACCCCGACAGCCACGTCGACAAAAGCCCCCGAAGACCACGACCAGAGCCCGTGGTTTCTCCCGCTGGTGTTCCTCGGCGGCTTCATTTTTGGAGTTGGGCTCGCGCTCAGCCAGATGGCGCGCCCGGAAATCGTCCTCTCGTTTTTGCAGTTCACCGATTTCGGTCTCATCTTCGTCATGGGCGGGGCCGCCGCGGTCGTGAGCGGCATTTTCTTCGTCGCCAGCGCGTCGGGGCGGTCGGCCCCGCTGTCGGGACGACGCTACACACGACGACTCAAATCGATGGACAAAGACGTGATGGTCGGCGGCAGCATCTTCGGCATCGGCTGGGGGTTGTCAGGGATCTGTCCCGGTGCGGCGTACGCCAGTCTCGGCATCGGGAACATCGTGATTCTGTACGGCGTCGCCGGCATGTTCGTCGGCGCGTATCTCCAGGGCTATCTCCGCGAGGTTCGCGCGCGAACGGCGGCGACACAGCCGGCCGATTAAACGGGCTATTTTCAGTTACAACCCGACCGAGGACAAGCGCTAAGCCGATGGCGACAGAGCCACCGGTATGCGACTCGAGGAGTACTGGGGCGTCGGCCCGAAAACCGCGGCGGTGCTGGGCGACTCGATCGGCGAACAGGCCGCCATTTCGGCCATCGAATCGGCCGACATCCGCACGCTCACTGACGCGGGCCTCCAACGCGGCCGGGTCGTCAGAATCCTCCGACGAGCCAACGGCAAGGCCGGGATCGGCGTGCTTGGAACGAGCGACAGCCGGAGCGTGTACGACGACCTGCTGACGCTCGCCAGCAGCTATGCGGTTTCGGCTCACGCCGCCGACCGAATCCGCGTGTTGACGCCGCTGACAGACCGTGCGGCCATCGGCGACCGCCTTGATGACGTGCTCGCCGCCAAGCGCACATGGCAAGACCTGCGCGAGGCCGACCGCGAGCGGGTCATCGAGCTGTTTTCGGCCTACGACGATGCCGGTAGCACCGACCGCGCCGCCGTCGACGCGGCGCTTGCCCTCGACGACCTCGACCTGTCGGGGCCGACAGTCGATCCGCTCGGCGACATCGACACGGCTTCGCTTACCGAAGCCGCCGGCGTGCTTGGCACCGTTCGCGAGACGAGCGACGGCCCGGTCGTCGCCGAGGGAACCGACGCAGAACTCGACCGCTTGCGTGAGCAGCGCGAGGGGGTACGCACGCTCGAAGCCGGCGCGTTCGACATCATCGAGTCGGTTCGCTCGGCGGGCGCTCGCGACATGGATGAGTTCCAGCGCGATGTCATCGATCACATCGCCGCCGAAACGGGCGTCGAGTACGCGACCGTTCGCGAGGCCGCGCCCGACGAGGCGGTCGACGCCGCTGATTTCGTTGGAACCACGCTTCGAGCACTCGTTTCGAACCTCGACCGCGCGGTCAACGAACGAAACGAAACGGTACTCGACGACCGGCGCGACCGAATCGAGGCCGCCGCGGACGACGTTTCGAGAGCCGTCGACGCTGTGAGCGAGATCGCCCTGCTGCTCTCGCTGGGACGGTTTGCCGCCGCGCACGATCTCCAGCGGCCGACACTCGTCGACGACGGGCTTGCGGTCGTCGGCGCACGGAACCTCTTTCTCGACGGCGACATTCAGCCGATCACCTACGGCGTCGGCACCCACGGGTTGACCGGCACCGAGCGGGCGCTCTCGCCGCCATCTGGCGACCGCGTCACGGTTCTGACGGGCGCGAACTCGGGCGGCAAAACGACGCTGCTCGAAACGCTGAGTCAGGTGGCGTTGCTGACGGCGATGGGGCTGCCGGTGCCCGCCGAACGGAGTGAGGTCGGCTTGTTCGACACGATCGTTTTCCACCGGCGACACGCCTCGTTCAACGCGGGTGTGCTCGAATCGACGCTCAAGTCGATCGTCCCGCCGCTTTCGACCGGTGGACGAACGCTGATGCTCGTCGACGAGTTCGAGGCGATCACCGAACCGGGCCGCGCGGCCGACCTGCTCAACGGGCTCGTCTCGCTCACGGTCGAACGCTCGGCGCTCGGCGTCTACGTGACTCATCTCGCCGACGACCTGAGTCCGCTGCCCGACACCGCCCGGATTGACGGTATTTTCGCCGAGGGATTGACCCCCGACCTCGACTTGCGCGTCGACTATCAGCCGCGCTTCGGGACGGTTGGCAAATCGACCCCGGAGTTCATTGTCTCTCGGCTCGTTGCCAACGCGACCGACCGCGCCGAGCGGGCCGGTTTCGAATCGTTGGCGGCAGCGGTCGGCGAGGAGGCCGTCCAGCGAACCCTCTCGGATGTGCAGTGGCGGTAACACCGCCAGCCGAACCCGTCGAAAGCCTGGGTTCCGGTACGTTTAATAGCCGAACCCGACGCGGTGATGGTATGAGTGGACGACCTCTCGACGTGCTCGAGGATTCTTTGGACGAACCGGTGACCGTCTCGCTGAAGGACGGAACCGCCGTCACCGGTCTTCTCGCGGGGTACGACCAACACATGAACATCGTCCTCGACGCCGAATCGACCCCCGACGACGCGGACGAGTTGGCCGTTGAGTCGATCGAAGACACAACCATTATACGCGGCGATAACGTCGTCTCGATAACTGTATGACCGGATCTGGAACGCCCACGCAGGGCAAAAAGAACAAAACAACGCACGTCAAATGCCGCCGCTGTGGCGAGAAGTCCTACCACGTCCGCAAAAAGGTCTGCTCCTCGTGTGGCTTCGGCAAATCGGCCAAACGCCGCAGCTACGAGTGGCAGTCGAAAGCCGGCGAATAATCCGTCTCGTTCTCGATTTCTGTCGGTGGTGTCGATCGCGTTCGATTGCTGTGAAGCCACCTGTTCAGCCGTCAGCCCGCGTTTATTGTCGTTACTCGCCGAGAACGAACGGCGTCCACTCGCGAGGCTGGTCTGACAGGCCAGCCACGCGGAGTTCGCCATCAGCGTCGTCGCTTTCGCGAACCTCGATTCGGCCGTCTGCGACCTGACTCAGCGTGTTGACTGTCTGGATTTCGTGGCTCTCTGGATCGAGCGTGAACACGCCGAGGCCGCCGGCGCTGTCGATGCGTGCCGACAGCGTGTGGGTAAACTGGAACAACGTGCGAAGTTCGACGTACATCGACATCGACGAAAGGCTGATTAGAGCCGTTCGAACCCGCCCCTCGGAAGCGTTCGCATACAACGACTCATACAGCGCGGAAAATCGCATGCCGATCCCCGTGAGATCGTTTTGCGTCGAGACGTATTTGACGGTTAGCTCGCCGTCGGATTGCCCGATTTCTTGTCCCGTGCAGTCGACCACGGCCATCTGATCGGTCTCGAGGTTCGGATACACCTTCGTGCAGGCCTCACGCAGCCGCTTGCTTGTCATCGTTGTCGAAATGAACAGCGCACCCTCGTCGCGGTCGGTTCCAGAAACCGCCATCGACCGCGCGAGGTGCTGTGCCTGGCTAAACGGCGGGCCGGTCACGAGAACCGTTGTTCCCGGCGCGATTGGACGGAGCGGAACGCCCTCGGCAAACGAATAGTCGTCGTTGCTCATTGTTCACCTCCGTCGACGACGATTTTCGAGTCGAGTCTGGCGTGGAGAATGATCTGCTCCATCGCAAGATCTGCCAACTCCCGGAGGTACGCCTTGTCCGCCGCCGAAAACATTCGTTTCGAGTCGTCGTACACACAAAGCGAACCGATGACGAGCCCCGAGGGCGTCACGAGGTTTGCCCCGAGATACGACCGGATTCCCACGTCGATCAGATCGTTGCTTCGCGAGGCGAATCGGGGGTCTTCGCGCACGTCTTCGACGGCCATGACGTGGCCGTCTTCGAGAATGGTGAATGTACAGATCGAATTCTCGCGATCCATCGTTTCCCAGTCGCGCGCGTCGCCATAGCAGGCTAAAAACTCCTGGCTGTGTTCGTCGATGATGTTGATCGAGGCGATGTCGACCTCGAAATGCGTGGCTGCAAGGCTCGTTATTCGGTCGAGCGAAGAACGCAACTCGTCGCTGTCGAGATTGTACGACCGCAGGGCGGCCAGTCGCGACCCCTCGCTTTCGGGCACTGGATACGACCGCTGTGCGCCCGTCTCTATCGTGGTTCGAACCAGCCGGGAAAGGCGTTCGACCGCGAACACCGACCCTTTGCCGACGTACTCGGTTATCGATTCACGAAACGCGTCGCTATCGATCGTTTCTGGGTCGACAGAGGTGTAGAGAATACAGCCGGTGTCGGGGGCCGTCTCTGTCGCCGCGGTGATGACATCGGCTCCGGTGCCGTCGGTGAGCGAATACTCCGTGATGACGACATCGGTGTTGGAAGTCAGCGCTGATCGGGCCTTCGCGACCGAGCCAGCCGTTTCGATGACCGGTTCGATGTCGGCCAACTCGGTTCGGAGGCTCCCGACGGTTTCTTCGCGGGCCTCGGGGTCGCCGTCCACACAGAGAATTCGGTATGACATCGTGCCCGCAGAAACAACAGCGATGAATAAATAATTACGTACCGAGGATCACCGTTTCAGTCGACTTGTCAGTACTGTTGTGCGTGCTTCGTGTCGTGGCCACCGAACTCCGTCCGTAATTCGTGTGTTGCTCCGGCGGAGCACAACGGTCTTTGCTCGAATATATTCATATGTGTGCATACATTGGTCAATCTACACGCCGCAGACGACACAAACACGGGGTTTTTAGCCGCTGGCTGACGTAACCACGTTTATGGAATCCGGCCGGGAGCCTTCCCGCCAGCTGGCCGATGAACCGACCGAAAAATGCGGGGTCGTCGGCATCGCATTGGCCGACCGCCCCGTTGCACGGCCGTTGTACTACTCGTTGTACGCGCTCCAACACCGCGGCCAGGAGTCCGCAGGAATCGTCACGCACGACGGCTTCCAGCAGCACAGCCACGTCGAAATGGGGCTCGTCGGCGACGCGTTCACCGCGGCCGACCTCGAATCGCTCAACGGCTCGACCGGTATCGGCCACGTGCGGTACCCGACCGAGGGCAGCATCAACGCCTGCTGTGCGCAACCGTTTTCTGTCTCGTTCAAATCCGGCTCGCTTGGACTCTCGCACAACGGCAACCTCGTTAACGCCACCGAAATCCGCGACGAACTGGCGAATCTCGGCCACGCATTTACCTCCGACGGCGACACGGAGGTCATTGCCCACGACATCGCGCGCAACCTGCTCGATGAGGATCTGATTCGCGCGGTCAAACACACCATGGAGCGCATTCATGGCTCGTACTCGCTGACGATCATGCACGACGACGTCGTGCTCGGCGTTCGCGATCCACAAGGGAATCGACCGCTGTGTCTCGGCAAACTCGATGACGGCTACGTACTGGCCTCCGAGTCAGTCGTCATCGACACGCTCGGCGGCGAACGTATTCGCGACGTTCACCCCGGTGAACTCGTCGTGCTCAACGACGACGGCTCGGGCTACGACTCGTATCAACTCATCTCGAAGGATGCCACGGCGCACTGCTTTTTTGAACACGTCTACTTTGCGCGGCCCGATTCGATCATCGACGAGAGCCTCGTCTACGATGTTCGCCGGGCGCTCGGTCGGAAGCTTTGGGCCGAAAGCGGCATCGAGACCGACGTGGTGTTGCCGGTTCCCGACTCGGGACGGGCGTTCGCTTCGGGCTATGCGGACGCGGCAACCGAGACGACGGCCGACGGCGAGCCTCGCGCCGAGGACGACGACGGCGTAGAGTTCGCTGAAGGCCTGATGAAAAATCGGTACGTCGGCCGAACGTTCATCATGCCGACCCAAGACGAACGAGAACGCGCCGTTCGGCTCAAACTCAACCCAATCAAGAGTACGATTGCGGGCAAAACCGTCACCATCATTGACGATTCAATTGTCCGCGGAACCACCTCGAACCAACTTGTCGCGCTGTTGAAAGACGCCGGTGCCGAGGAGGTGCACATGCGCGTCGGCTCGCCGCCGATTGTGGCCCCCTGCTACATGGGAATTAACATGGCGACGCGCGACGAACTCATTGCGTCGGACAGATCAGTCGACGAAATCCGCCAAGAGATCGGTGCAGACAGCCTCGCGTATCTCTCGATCGACGCCATCGCCGAGAGTCTCGACAGCGAACGTCACGATCTGTGTCTGGGCTGCGTCACCGGCGAGTATCCGTTCGATATCGACGGCGAAACGACCGATCGTGCGGTCGAGCGCCCCGTTATCGACAAAAAACCACCGTTTGCGGCCGACGACTGAGCCGTCAGTGTATGGGCCGTGTCGCTACCGGTTTCAGTTGGCGTTAAACACGGACGCCCCGCGCCACCGTGCGCGGTGTACTTCACACGACCCGTCTCAGAGTTCGATTCGCTCGACAAGCCGATCGGTTTCTTTCGTGTTGATCGCCACGATTCGAACCTCGTCTTCAAGCAGGGAGTCAGTGAGCTTTGACTTTAACAGCGTATCAACTTGGTAGACGCCTGCGGCGTTGTTCATCTCAATTTCGATCAACACCGGTACTGCGTCACCAGCGACGATGCGAACCGTTTCAATTGCCTGGCTCGACACCGTGTTGATTCCACGCCCACCCTCTTCATACGGGACTCGCGAGCGCCCGCGTTCCATATCAAGTCCGTCGGCAACCCGAATCACTCCCGCCTCTACGGTCAACGGCGTCTCCTCGGTGTGGTGGCACAAGATAGCATGGAGCACTTCACTTTTGATTTTGACTGCGGTTTCGGTGTCGTACAGATCGAAAAGCAGCCGATCCAACAGATCAGCAGCCAGCGGAACCGAATAGTACGAATGATCGGTTCGGTGAACAACGTGACCGATATCGTGGAGCGTGGCGGCCAACACGAGAATCACCGGTTCGAACGCCTCGTCGAGTCCCTGGTCGGCCGCACCGTTGAACTCGACTTCCGCATCTTTGAGCAGTTCGTAGAGCCGAAGCGCGTAGTGGCGAACGATTTTCACGTGTTTCGTTCCGTGATCACTGTACCGAAGCCGGCCGACCGGATTGATATTTTGTGCCCGGAGATAGGCCGCGATTTCGGGTTCCGACAGGAGTGTGGGAAGGAGTTCGTTAAGTTTCTCGTCGGCGAAAGCGTGATCTGCGTCCGGGTCGTACTGGATGTGTGTGTCGTCGGTGTCAGCGTTCGTCATTGATGACAGTACTGCTGGCCGCCGCAAAAACGCTCGCTTCGTGGGCGAGACACCGTACTGCGACAATGGAGGATTCGTCGAAATCAGATCTTACCAGAGGCGAGAGACCGCCTCTGCGACCGCGTCGTACTCGGGTTCGTGACTCGGATTGTTCGCCCGCCACGCGTAGCCGATCTGACCCTCGGTGTCGATGACGAAAACCGCTCGTTGGGCAACTGCCGGCAACGCAATATGCTCCCAGTTGTCGACAACGTCGTAGGCGGCGATGATGGCACCGTCGTTGTCGCTAATCAGGCCGAACGGCAGGTCGTTCTCGTCACGAAACCGGGCCAACGCGTACGGAAGATCCGTGCTGATTCCGAATACCGATGCGCCAAGCTCTCCAAACCGACTAATTTCATCGCGGAACGTACAGAGCTCGGCGGTACAGGTCGTCGAGAACGCTGCCGGAAAGAACGCGAGAACAAGAGGGTCGGTCCCGAGTGCGTTCGAGAGACTGAACGGTTCGGTTTCGTCGCCAACGAGCGGAGCGGTAAATGTCGGGGCTGTGTCGCCGATATCGACCATACAACCCGTTTTGCGACGGAGGCGTTGAAGATTGTGGTTGTCTCACCGGTCACCTCGGGTCGTTTCAGAGGCTACGAGCGACTAATCCGGGCGAATTCCAATCATGGTAGGCGCTATTAGGCACCTGAATCGAGCGGATCCGGCGAACGCTTGGAGCAAAAAGCCTATAATTGCCACTGGGTTATCTGTGCGTAGACATGGTTAGTCCGATTCCACTATTCGGCCCCGTCGGCCCAGAAGTGCTCGTCATCCTGCTCGTGCTCGTGTTGTTGTTCGGCGCGAACAAGATTCCCAAACTCGCACGCTCGACCGGTCAAGCAATGGGCGAGTTCAAAAAAGGTCGTGAAGACATCGAAGACGAACTCAAAGACATAAGCGATCCGGATTCGGGAAACTCAAAAGAGGAACCGGAATCCGACTCGGTGTTTGATGAGGAGGAGTCCGTGTTCGACGAGGAAGCCGAGATGGACAAAGCGACTGAAAAGAACAACTGACGCTCCACGTGGGCCTACGGCGGCGCGGACTGTCTGTTTTCTGTGGGCATGTGGCCTAGTGGACAGGGCGAGCGGTTCCTAACTGCTCGATCGTGGGTTCGAATCCCATCATGACCGTTATTTGTGAACGGAAGCGCTTCAACGTTCGAAAGGGAACGGGTCGCATGAGGAATTGAGCGCGAATCCCATCA
>CAYWFO010000054.1:0-10688 GCA_964457485.1 uncultured Haloferacaceae archaeon
GAAACGCCTGTTTGGAACACCGCGAACTTATCGGTAAGAGACAGGCCTAAAGACCGGGTATTCTCCTTGAAATTCTATAAATTCTGCCCCCACGCTCACCAATCAAGATACAAAGAGGACAACGCTTAATTCACGCCCCGAGCAACCAGTAGAAACATGGGTTTATCGCTCGGAGCGGGGCTACTTGCGACATCGCTGTTGCAGATTCCGGTGTTGGACACCGGCACGATCACTATCTTGGGTGTGCTGACAATCATCGTGCTCATCGGACTGTCGGGTTTTTTTTCGTCCTCCGAAATCGCCTTTTTTTCGCTGCCTCAACACCGGATCGACTCGATGGTCGACGAAGGCGTCAAACACGCCAAGACCGTCAAAGGGCTCAAAGACAACCCCCATCGGCTGTTGGTGACGATTCTCGTTGGCAACAACATCGTCAATATCGCAATGTCGTCGATTGCGACTGCACTGTTCGGACTGTACCTGACACAGGGACAGGCGGTGCTGGCGGCGACGTTCGGCATTACGGCGCTCGTTTTGTTGTTCGGTGAGAGCGCACCGAAATCCTACGCCGTCGAAAACACCGAATCGTGGGCGTTGCGCATTTCGCGACCGTTGAAGCTCTCGGAGTATCTGTTGTTTCCGCTCATCATCATTTTCGACCGGCTCACTCGGATCGTCAACCGACTTATGGGCAGCACGTCGGCGATCGAATCGCCCTACGTCACCCGCGACGAAATCCAAGACATCATCGAAACCGGTGAGCGCGAGGGCGTGATCGAAGAGGAAGAACGCGAGATGCTCAAGCGCATTTTCACGTTCAACTCGACGATTGCCAAGGAAGTGATGACGCCACGACTCGATGTCAACGCGGTTTCAAAAAGCGCCACGATCGAGGAAGCCATCGGGGTCTGTATCAGTCACGATCATGTTCGGATTCCGGTGTATGACGGCAATCTCGACAACATCATCGGGATCGTCAACGTTCGCGATCTCGTTCGCGAGTTCCACTACAGCGAACGAAACAGCGAACTCAAGGATGTCGTTCAGCCGACACTTCACGTGCCAGAGTCGAAAAACGTCGACGAACTGCTCGCCGAAATGCAGGAAAACCGCCTTCAGATGGTCATCGTTCTCGACGAGTTCGGTACCACCGAGGGCATTATTACGCTCGAAGACATGGTCGAAGAGATCGTCGGCGACATTCTCGAAGGCGACGAGGACGAGCCTTTCGAACAACTTGACGAACAGACGACACTTGTTCGTGGCGAGGTCAACATCCACGAGGTCAACGACGTACTCGATATCGAACTCCCGGAAGGTGAGGAGTTCGAGACGCTTGCCGGCTTCGTGTTCAATCGCGCAGGCCGGCTCGTTGAGGAAGGAGAGGAGTTCGAGTACGATGGAGTGATTATCCGGATCGAGGAGGTCGATCATACACGTATTCTGCGCGCCCGAATCACCGTGACCGACGAGTATCCGAAAACCGACGAGAACGAGGAAGCCGAACTCACCGAGTGAGAAACTCGGGTGGAAACGGGCTACAGCACGAGCGAAATCCCCGCGAAAATGCCGTAGGCGAGCACGAATGAGCCGACCAGCGAGGCGATCCATGCCAGAACGGTGTACCCCATTTTTTTCCCGCTGACGCCCGCGTTGCCCGCGGCGTAGCCGCTGCCGACGATCGCGCTGACGATAATCTCGTTGAACGAAACGGGAATACCGAAGGCGACAGCAGCCTGGGCGATGGCAAACGACGGAATGAGCGCGGCAATCGAGCGACGCGGGCCGAGCGAGGAGTAGTCCTGCGAGATGGCTTTGATCATCCGTGGCGCGCCGGTCCACGACCCGATCAAGAGGCCGAGTCCACCACCGACGAGGATCGCCCACAGCGGAACCGCGGTGTCGCCGAGCAACGGCACGAGCGGCCCGATTGCGAGACCGACCTGACTTCCGCCCGCCGAAAACGCGACGAGCCCACCCAAGAACAACAGAAAGCGCCGTTCACCCGCAACGCGGTCGCGTCGCAGATCCGCCCAGACGATGAGTGCGGCGACGACAGCGCCAACGGCCGTCACGAGCAGTCGACCGCCGTCAACGCCGGCGACCGGCGGCAACCGCATTACGCCACCGAGACTACCCGCAATCGAGCCCTGACCGTCGGGCGGGCCCAAGAACGCGAAGCCGATATTGACCAGCAGGATGCCGATACCGCCGCCCAACCCCGCAATGAGTCGCTCCTCATCGAAGCGGTCGCCGCGGAGCAGTCGGGCAATAGCGTAGGCAATGCCGCCGCCAACAAAGGGAGTGAGCGTCCAGAGCGTGAGAATTTCGACGTACTTCGGCCACGCCGGATCGCCGCCCATTGCGAGGCCGACGCCGACGACCGCGCCAGTGACGGTAAATGCGGTTGCGATCGGGTAGCCCGCAAACACGCCGATAGCGACGAGGACGGCGGCGACGAGCAGGCCGATTATTGCGGCGCTCGCCGACAACGGTTCACCGATAATGAGTTCAGTGCCGACGGCCTCGGTGACGTTCGCACCCTGGAAGGCGGCTCCGAGAAAGCCAAGCACGCCGACAATGAGGCCGGCGCGCATCACCGAGATGGCGTTTGCACCGACGGCAGGCGCAAACGGTGTCGATCCCGAGGAGCCTGCGCCGATGGCCCACGCCATAAACAGGCTGGCTGCGCCGGCGACGAGAAATGTGCCGAGTGTGACAGCGTCGATCATGTGTGGGCCCCAGTCGGGGAGTCATCGCGAAACAGCCGTCGCCGTCCGGTCTCAGTTGCGGCCTTGCCCCTCACGGTATCCCTCGCGCAGCCCTAAGACGGTTCGGCGCATCAACAGGTAGCCGAAGAGAACCAGTACAATCAGCACCACCATGAGTCCGACCCAGACGGGATTGTTGGCGAGGACGGACACGACCATACAGCCTCCTACCGGGTGGCCAATAAAAGGCATTTCGACGTGTTGCTGTCGATCACGAGTGATCCACGGAGATTACGATTCGGATCCAACAATCGTGAACTGCTCGAATACCTCACTCGCAGGCGTCACGAGTTGGCCCCGAACCGTTCCGTCGTCGCGCGCTACGAGTTCGGCGTGTGCGGTTCGGTAGCCTCTCGGCTGGGCGTGACTGCCGGGATTCACGAGCGAGATCGGCCCGCTGGTCTCGACCGTTGGCCGGTGGCTGTGACCGAAAATCACCGCGTCGGCGTCGCGCTCGCGACCGAACAGGGCAAGCGCCGTATTGCCGCCGCGAACCGTATGGGTTACCGCAAACCGAAGGCCGCCGTACTCGACGGTTCGCGCCGCGGGCAGGCGATCACGGATCGCGCCATCGTCGTTGTTGCCGTACACCCCGCGAAACGTCGTGGCCTCGCGCTCGAAGGCGTCGAGGACGGGTTCGCGCATAAAATCGCCGGCGTGGATGACGAGGTCGGCCTCGCGCACGGCCTGAAGCGTTCGGCCGCGGAGCCGGTGGCCGTCTGTGCTGTGAGTGTCCGAAACGATGGTCAACATGACTTGGCGTTCGGCGGGTGGCTACTGAAACGTACTGGTGTGTCGACGAAGCGAGAGCCGGATCGTCGGCCTACCGAACCGACGGCAGCGAGTCGACATCGCCGGAACCGGTGAGCGTTGTCGCGCTCCCGCGGCTCTGGATCACGTTGAACGCGGTCATCAGATCCGTTCGTGAGATAATCCCGACGAGATCGCCCTCGACAGTGGTGACCGGCAGTCGGCCGACGCCGTGTTCCTGCATTGTTCGAAGCGCCGTTATCGCGTCGCTGTCGGGATCGATCGTGGCAACATCGCGCTCCATCACGTCCTCGACGCGATACGCGTCGCGTTCGACTTCCTTGACTGATCGAGCGTCGTCGAGCGTCACCATGCCGACCAGTTCGTCGCGACGATCGATAACTGGATAGCCGGTGTGGCGCTCGGTCAGCATGCGCGTCAGCAACGCCGAGATCGTCGTTTCGGGCTCGACCACGTGGAGGTTCTCACCCGGTGTCATGATGTCACGAACGGTAACGCCCTGAAACGCGGCTTTGAGCGTCGACTGCTGAACCTCGCCGGAGGCCGCGATGTAGATGAAAAACGCGAGCAGAATCAGCAGTGGACTGAACGCGAACAGTCCAAGGAGCCCCAGCATGAACGCGAAGATCTTGCCCACTTCGGCAGCGAGTTGGGTTGCCTGCGCGTGTGGGCGGTTTCGCGCGAGCAACGCCCGGAGCACGCGGCCGCCGTCCATCGGAAAGCCTGGCAGCATGTTGAATCCCGCCAGCACGATATTCATGATCGCGAGATAGCCAAGCACGAACGCGAGCGCGTCCATACCCGGCGGCGTCAGCACGAACGCGACGTACGAAACAACGCCGACAAGCACGCTGACGACCGGACCCGCAATGGCAATGGTGAACTCCTTGTGCCAGTCCTCGGGCATCTCTTTGAAACTCGCCACGCCACCGAGCAACCAGAGCGTGATCGACTCGATTTCGAGGCCGTAGCGCATCGCCATCAGCGAGTGGCCGAACTCGTGGAGCAACACGCCGAAAAACAGGCCGCCGGCGGCCGCAAAGCCCAAAATCCACGGCATCGAGCCGACGGTCAACGGTTCGATGGCGATTGCGCCACCGAGAAACCGGTTGACAAGGTCGGCGAGGACGGCGATATCTCGGCCGATAATCCAGGCGAAGATGGGGAGGATGAGCAGAAACGTCCAGTTGAGTTGAATCGGGATCCCGAATGCGCTCCCGAGACGAATACCACGCATACCCAGTTCTTGTGGATCAGTGGGTATTAATTTGCCCGTTGACGTGGGCAGCACGCGACACCACGGAGCCGAACGGCTGATATACCCCGATTACGTAGCCACGAGCGTGTCTCAGCAGGTCGCACAGGTCGGGACGTTGTTTCTCCACGAAACCGATGGCACCTACCGCGTTGTCGTCACCAGAGACGGCTCCCGTGTGTTTCACGGCATTCTCGATCTCAAAGAAACGAGCGCGGGGCCCCGTCCCGGTCGCTTCCGCACCAAACGTGGAACGACCGAGGAGCCCCGCAACCCCGACGAGTTCGTCGAACTCGCTCGCTGTGCGACCCGCATCCGTATTTCTCAACAGACCTCGCCCCGCGGCCGCGAGCAGTTACAGGAGCTTCTCGATGGCTACCAGCTGTCGGCAAAGGTCGTCCGAACCTGTCGGCTCTGTGCGAACCACGGCCGGTACGCACCGATCACCGAGGAGACGGCGATCAAAACCGACCGCGAACACATCTGTCCGGACTGTGCTATCGAAGAACTCGAACGCGAGCTCTCGTACAAGGGACAGTTCACCGGCTCCGCACAGAACCGACTTGAGGAGCTCCTGCTTGAGGTACAGGATCTCGACCGGATCGTCACCCTGCTTTCGGGCAATCTCGACCCCGACCTCACGAAGTTCGACGTCATCAGCGCCACCGTCGACGACGTTGACCCCGTCAAAACCGCCGATCTCGGGTTGCATCCGACCCTCCAGTCGACGGCCGAGTCGCGCTTCGAGAATCTGCTTCCCGTCCAGAGTCTCTCGGTTCGAAACGGCCTGCTCGATGGTGATGACCAGCTTGTCGTCAGCGCGACCGCGACCGGCAAAACGCTCATCGGCGAACTCGCGGGCATTGATCGCGCGCTGAAGGGCAAGGGGAAACTGCTATTTCTGGTTCCCCTTGTTGCGCTCGCCAACCAGAAACACGAGGATTTCAAAGACCGCTACGGCAAACTTGGCCTCGACGTGACAATCCGGGTCGGCGCCAGCCGCATTGCCGACTCGGGCAGCCAGTTCGACCCCAACGCCGACGTAATCGTCGGCACCTACGAAGGAATCGACCACGCGCTACGGACCCGAAAAAACCTCGGTGATGTCGGCACCGTCGTCATCGACGAGGTTCATACGCTCAAAGAAGAAGAGCGCGGCCATCGGCTCGATGGCCTGATTTCGCGGCTCAAATACTATTGCGAGCAACGAGCCAAAACCCGGTCGAGCGGCTACGACGGCGCGCAGTGGATCTATTTGTCGGCAACCGTCGGCAACCCCGAGTGGTTGGCGAGTCGGCTCGAAGCCCGGCTGATCGAGTTCGAAGAACGGCCGATTCCAATCGAACGCCACGTCACCTTTGCCGACGAACGCGAAAAGCTCCGGCTCGAAGACAAACTCGTCCAACGCGCCTTCGACCAGAAATCCTCGAAGGGCTACCGGGGCCAGACGATTATTTTCACCAACTCCCGGCGTCGGTGTCACTCGATCAGCCGGAAACTGCAGTACGATTCCGCGCCGTATCACGCCGGGCTTGATTACCGCAAGCGCAAGCAGGTCGAAAAACAGTTTCTGGATCAGGAACTCTCAGCAGTTGTCACGACTGCCGCTCTCGCGGCCGGTGTCGACTTCCCGGCCTCGCAGGTGATTTTCGACACGCTCGCAATGGGAATCGAGTGGCTCTCGGTTCAGGAGTTCAGCCAGATGCTCGGACGGGCGGGCCGGCCCGACTACCACGACCGCGGAACCGTCTACATGCTCATCGAACCCGACTGCACCTACCACAACTCGATGGAGATGACCGAAGACGAGGTCGCGTTCAAACTGCTTAAAGGCGAGATGGAAGACGTCCGTAACGTCTACGACGAAGCGGCTGCCGTCGAGGAGACGCTAGCGAACATTACCGTTGGGGGGTCGCAGGCAAAGCGACTCAACGACCGGATGTTGGGCGAGATCGATACGACCCGTGCGGTCGGCAAACTGCTCGGCTGGGAGTTCATCAACGGGCTGGAACCAACCCCACTCGGCCGCGTTGTGACGCGACACTTTCTCTCGCCGGATGATGCCTTCCGACTGCTCGATGGGATTCGGAATGGGCTGTCAGGCTACGAAATCGTCGCCGAACAGGAACTCGCGGACAACGAGTTGTAGCCTCCGCGTGGACGGCGAGTGTCCGCGTTGGTTGTCAACATCTCGAACGGCGGAACCGCTTTGAGCCGCGAGCGAAACGGTTGGGTATGGCTGGCTCACTCGAAGAAAAGACCGATCAGTACGAACAGCTGTTGGCTGCAGCGCTCGACGAGGCCACCGAAACCGCACCAGCAGAGACTCCACTGGCGTCGGCGGCGGCCGACTGCCGAGAGATGGCCGAGTCGTATCTTCACGACGGGCGGTATTTCCGCGAACAGGACGATCTCGTCAACGCGCTGGCCTCGTTTTCGTATGGCTACGGCTGGCTCGATTGTGGCGTCCGAATGGGCCTGTTTTCGATTCCCGAAGAAACCGAGTTGTTCACGATGTGAGCGTCCCCGAACGCGCTCACTGAAAACAAACCGCGTCGTTTCCCCGGATTAAGACAGCTATTTGACACATGCAGAAAGCCAAACTGGCCGAACGGAGAAAGACCATTTGCACAACATGATGATCGAGAAACCGCGACACCGAATCCGGCGGTTGACAAAATAGTCCTGCAGCCGACCTAGTCAGTAATCTAACGCGAATCAACATAACCGCGTTACAACCACAGAGACGTTACTAACATTACAGATTCAACGAGAGGATTAAAATAGTTGCACGGTATGTGTTATTGTATCAAATGCCCGATATCGATATTGAGCTCTACAGGCGGGCGTTTCGTCACACGGAAAACCCGATGATACTCACCGACGAGAACTACATTGTTCGCGATGTCAATCAGGCGTGTATTTCGTTCACGGGCTACTCCCGCGAGGAACTGATTGGTGACCTACCGCTGAAGCTGTTTCCGGATCCCGAGATATACGAGACCCTTATCGAGACGCTCGAAAACGACGAACCCTGGCAGGGCTACTTTCAGACACAGACGAAAAACGGCTACCACATTTACGGCCAAGGCTCAGCGATTCCACTGAAGATTGACGGCGAAAAGCGCGGTTACAGCGGGATTTTCGTCGATCTCACCGAGCGCCGACAGTACGAAAAAGCGCTGCAGGTGATTTATCGCGTGCTGAGACACGATCTAAAAAACGAAATGAATCTCATTTTGGGCTATCTCGAAACGCTTGAGGCCGAACTTCCCGACGAAGACCACGAACGAGTCAAGCGGGTCGAGGATCTCGGACAGCGCCTTATCCGCCGGGCAGATAAGGCCCGGTCACTCGAAGAGTTGCTGTATGAGGGATTCGAACAACCAAACCGGTCGATTGTGCTCGATACGGTCATCGAGCGCGGGCTTGAAACCATTAGACAGCGGTTTTCGTCTGCTAACATCGTTGTGGGCCCGCTTCCATCGACGGAGGTCGTCGGCAATGACCTGTTTGAAACTGTCATCGAGAGCGTGGTCGAAAACGCGATTATCCACAACAGCCCACCACCACGGATCGAACTCACCGTCGAAGAGACCGACCGGACGGTCATCGTCCGGGTTGCCGATGACGGCTGTGGCATCAACGACCGAGAAAAGCGACATCTCTTCGGCCGCGAAGAGCAAGACGAGCTGAGCCACGGCGACGGGTTTAGCCTCTATTTCGTCGACTGCGTGATGGAGCTGTACCGCGGTTCGATCGCCGTAACTGACAACGAGGACGGCGGGGCGACGTTCGAACTCACGCTCCAGAAAGTCTGATTACTTCAGGCCACGGCTCGCGAGATGGTAGGCCATCACCCGTTCCATCCCCTCGATGAGCCCGTCAACATCGATCGAGTCGATCGTCGGCTCGTTCGATCTGAGCGCTTCACAGCGTTGTTGCCACTGCTCAATAAGCGCTTCCTCAACGTGTGCGGCGTCGATGCGAGCACGAATCTCCTCGCGAGCATCGCGGTCGGTACTCGCCGCTCGGAGCTCTTGGGGCGAGAGAATACCGTTTTCGACGGCGGTCACGAAGACACCTGCACTCACGTCGCCTTCGTCGAGTTCGCGCTCCCACGTCGTCACCCAGTTGCCGATGCGCGCCATCTGTTGGAGTTCGAGCAGCAGCGAGCGAACAGAGCCGAGTTCGGCGCGATCGAACTCCGGTGAAAACGCGATGTCGATGTCGGCGTACGCCAGCATCATCATGTTGTGTGCGCCGAGCGCGCGCACCTCCGACATGTTCGCTATCTCGGGATGATCGTTGAGCAACGCCGAGTACCGGATCGCCTGGGTTACTTGTCGCATATCGTAGCGAAACAGCGCCGCCAACTCGTCGTACCGCGGTGCGGCTTTCAGTCGAGGCTCGAGTGCCTCCCAGACGGCCTCGGTGACTTCCAGATAGTCGTGGTCGATACCGTCGATGTCGCGGTCGACCGACTCGCTCGGAAACGGCAGCTTTGCGGCTTGCGCCAGCGTGATATCGTCGTCGTGGCGCTCGCCGAGATCGTCGATAAGCATGACGTACATACTGGCGAGCGTGCGAACGGTTCGACACTCCTCGGCGTACGCCTCGTCGACCGATGAGAGCGTAAAGAACTGGAAAACAACGTGGAGCCACTTGAGCAAGAACTCGCTGTCGCGGTAGCCAAGACGCTCGTCATAGATGTCGATGAGTTCGGACACAACAGGGGGGAGTGGCTCCTGTTCGACCCGTTGCATATCGATATGATCGATGTTTGAGCCGGCGTTGTTGGCCGTAGCGACCCCGTTCTCGTTGTCGAGCCCGCGGCCGATTTCGCTGCGTTCGGTCGGTGTCTCGTCGCGTGGTGTCGAGGCTGGGTTGTCTGTCGCCGACGGTGGACCGTTCCGGGTGAGAATCGCGTCGGTTGGGGATTGACCCAACTCGACAGCCGGCTCAGTCGCTGGCGACGCCGTTTGTGAAAGCAGTCTGTCAACGGTTTCACGGAGCGTTGTTCGCGAGACCGGCTTGGTGAGATAATCATCAAGCCCCATCGTTGCCGTTTCGAACGTCGGTTCGGCGGCGGTGATCATCGCGACCCGACAGCTGAGCTCACGGTTTGCACTGATTTCGAAAATGTCGTCGCCGGAGATATCGGGCAGTCGACGGTCGAGCAGCAGCACGTCGATCGAGTCATCAAGCATCGACACCGCCTCGCGGCCAGTGTAGGCCGTCTGTACCTCGTAGTCGTCAGCCAGCCACCCGGCATAGAGATCAGCCAGCGGTCGGCGGTCTTCAACAACCAGGATATTCGTCCCATCCATCATATCACACATCGTTTGGTTCGTTATAAAACTGCGGTAAGCAGGTGTTTTTCGACAGATCGTCAGACAAACGTCTGACTTCCGCCACGAAGTATATAGTGATGCACTTCAACGCATTATGTGTAATGGTATCACGAATCATTATGTCGGCAGTGCTGTTGGTTGCGCTGGTCGGAGCTGCGGGCGTCGCTTCGGCGGCACCGCCGGCCAACGCGGCGAGCGGAGAGGCACCGGGACAAGGCGGAGAGAGTCCAGCCTGTGAGGTACCAATAACCGGCTTTGCGACCTCCGACAACGCGTCCGGCGGTGAATCACTCCAGCCGGGCGATGCAGAGATTAATCCCGGCGTGATCAACGCACTCGAACAGAATGACTGTGAGGAGCGGATTGAACTGCTCAAAGGATTCGCTCAGCAGTAACAACGGAATCCAATTTTTATCGATGTTTCCCGCCGAGAGCAACCGCGTCGGTTCCAACGCGAGAACAACACGGTGACGACACTGACCCACCGCACTCACGACAGCCGGTAGCTCGGGCCGTCGTCCGCGTCGTGAACCTCAA
>CAYWFO010000055.1:0-10669 GCA_964457485.1 uncultured Haloferacaceae archaeon
GAATGGGTAATCAGCCGATGATCGTACTGTCGGAGGACAGCCAGCGGACCTCCGGTAAGGATGCACAGTCGATGAACATCACGGCCGGCAAGGCCGTCGCCGAATCCGTTCGGACCACGCTGGGTCCAAAGGGAATGGACAAAATGCTCGTCGATTCGGGCGGCTCGGTCGTCGTCACCAACGACGGTGTCACCATCCTCAAAGAGATGGACATCGACCATCCCGCCGCCAACATGATCGTCGAAGTCAGCGAGACACAGGAGAACGAGGTCGGCGACGGCACCACGAGCGCCGTCGTCGTCGCTGGCGAACTCCTCGATCAGGCCGAAGAACTGATCGACTCGGATATCCACGCGACCACCATCGCACAGGGCTACCGACAGGCCGCAGAAAAGGCCAAAGAAATCCTCGAAGACGAGGCCATCGAGGTCTCGCCGGACGACCACGACACGCTCGTCCAGATCGCCACGACCGCGATGACCGGCAAGGGTGCCGAGGGTGCAAAGGATCTGCTCGCCGAACTCGTCGTCGATGCCGTGTTGGCGATTCGCGATGCCGACGGAATCGATCTCGACAACGTCAGCGTCGAGAAGGTTACCGGTGGCTCCATCGACAACTCCGAGCTCATCGAGGGCGTCATCGTCGACAAAGAGCGCGTTGACGAGAACATGCCGTTCTTTGCCGAAGACGCACAGATCGCACTGTTCGACGGCGCGTTCGAAGTCAAAGAAACCGAGATCGACGCCGAGGTCAACGTCACCGACCCATCGCAGCTTCAAGAGTTCCTCGACGAGGAAGAAAAACAGCTCAAAGCGATGGTCGACCAGCTTTCGGACGCCGGTGTCGACGTCGTCTTCGTCGGCGACGGCATCGACGACATGGCCCAACACTATCTGGCCCAGGAAGGAATCATCGCCGCTCGTCGCGTCAAAAACAGCGATCTGAAGGCGCTCGCTCGTGCGACCGGCGCACGCGTCGTCGCCAACCTCGACGACCTGTCCGAGAACGACCTCGGCTTCGCCGGCAGCGTCGCTCAGAAGGACATCGGCGGCGACGAGCGGCTGTTCGTCGAGGACGTCGAGGACGCCAAAAGCGTCACCCTCGTTGTTCGCGGCGGCACCGAGCACGTCGTCGACGAGGTCGAACGCGCCGTCGAGGATTCGCTCGGCGTTGTTCGCGCAACCCTCGAAGACGGCCAGGTGCTCCCAGGCGGCGGCGCACCCGAGACCGAACTCGCCCTGCAGCTTCGTGACTTCGCCGACTCCGTTGGCGGTCGCGAACAGCTGGCGGTCGAAGCCTTTGCCGACGCGCTCGAAGTCATCCCGCGCACGCTCGCTGAGAACGCCGGACTCGACTCGATCGACTCGCTCGTTGCGCTGCGCTCGCGCCACGACGCCGGCGAGTTCGGTGCCGGTCTCGACGCCTACACCGGCGACGTGATCGACATGGAAGCCGAGGGCGTTGTCGAGCCACTCCGCGTCAAAACGCAGGCTATCGAATCGGCCACCGAGGCCGCGACGATGATCCTCCGCATCGACGACGTTATCGCTGCCGGCGATCTGTCGGGTGGACAGGTCGGCGACGACGATGACGAGCCCGACATGCCAGCCGGCGGCCCCGGCGGAATGGGCGGCGGCATGGGTGGCGGCATGGGTGGAATGGGCGGCATGGGCGGTGCGATGTAACCACGGACGGATCACCAAACACACCCGATCCGACGTAGTGGGAGACTCGCGCCACGACCGTCGACCGGCGGCTTTCGGTTGACGATTGAAGCGATTTTTTGGGACACACCTTTTTGCCATCGAGTGTCGTACGAGTTCGCATGCGAATTATTGTCGTTGGCTACGGCCGCGTTGGCTCGCGCACCGCGCGCGTTCTCGACGAGGAGGGATACGATGTTGTCGTCGTCGACAACGACCGACTGAAAGTCGAGCGCGCACGCGAGGCGGGACTCACCGTCGTCGAGGGCGACGGCACCGACGAGGCGGTGCTCACGGAGGCCGGTATCGAGACTGCCGACTCGCTTGGGGGAATCACCGGCGACGTCGAATCCAACTACCGCATCTGCGAACTCGGCACCAAATACGGCTGTCGAACCGTCATGCGAATCAGCGAAGACCTCGAGAGCGACGTGTACGACGAGTACGTTTCGAACGTCGACGACGTTATTTATCCCCAACGGCTCGGCGCGGCCGGCGCAAAAACCGCGCTGTTGGGCGGCAGTCTCAACGCGATTGGTGAACTCACCGAACAACTCCAACTCACCGTGCTCACGATTACTGAGGATGCGCCGGTTGTGGGCCAGCGGATCGCCGAAATCGACCTGCCGAACACGGCCCGGCTCTACGCGCACGGCCACGCTGACGAGTCGCTGACCATTCCGCTGCCGACGACAACCGTCACAGCCGGCGACCGAATCGCGTTGCTCGTCGAACGCGACGCGCTCGACGAAATCGAATCGCTCCTGCTCGGCGAGTGAGCCGACAGCCAACGCTCTTTGCGCGTGCGGACAACGAACCGTATGGACTGGGCGACACTTCGTGACCGCAGCCCCGACGCGGCCACAATCGAGTCGGTTCGCGCAGCACTCGCTACCCGCCGCGCTTCACAGCCGACCGCGCGAGAATCAGCCGGGCCTGAGACTCAGCCGTCCGATTCGAAATCTGTCGACTCGACCGAGGGCGACGACGCCGTGAACGACTCCGCAACGGGAGCCGCCACTTCGGGCACCGCCTCGGTTAGCGATCCACGTGAGCCCCGTCCGACCCGCGTCGTCGCCGACGCCGACGTGTTGGCGGTGGATGCACTCGGGTTCGACCCCGCCACAAACGCGCTTGAGTTACTCTGGACGCACTCGTGGACGACGCTCGTTGCGAGCGATCCGCTCGTCGCCGATACCGAAGCGGTTCTCACCCGCGTTGCCGACGCCGATTTCGCGACCGACTGGCGCGTGCTCATCGATCGCTGGCGCGAGCCGATCAGTCAGCCCGCCGGCGACCATCCGGCGTTGGCATCCGCATACCGTGGCGGCGCGATGCACCTCCTCTCGTTCGACGACGAACTCACCGGATCAGCGCCGGGCGCGTCGCTCACGAGCCGGTTTCCGGTGAGCGTTCGCCAGCCGGCGGCGTTTGCAGCGGTGTTCGATCCGGCCGGGCTGTACGAAACAACCGAACCGGGATCGTATCGCGGCCCTGATCGCGATCCGCGCGGTTCAGATCGGTAGCATACGGGTCGTTTTGAGAGCGGTCGGCGGCTGACGGCTACTGCGTTTCAAACCACTCGACGAACTGTTCGAGCGCACGCCCGCGGTGTGAAACCGCATTTTTCTCCTCGCTGGTCATCTCGGCGAACGTTCGGCCGTCGTGTTCGAAAATCGGGTCGTAGCCGAAGCCACCCGTTCCACGCGGGGCAACGAGCCGACCGGGAACAACGCCGGTGAAACAGGTCACATCGCGCTCGTCGGCCCCGATCGCGTTGGCCTCGGTGGCTGTCTCGCCAGCGCAGTACGCCAGCACACAGCGGAACTCCGCCGCCGGATCGTCGAGTTCGCTCGCGAGTCGCCAGACGCGGTCGATGCCGAGCGTGTTCTCGATGTACGAGGAGTACGGCCCCGGAAAGCCGTCGAGCGCAGAAATAAACAGTCCCGCGTCGTCGACGATAACGGGGCCGCCGACCTCGTGGGCGGCCTCTCGCGCACCGTGAACGGCGATCTCCTCCATCGAGGGCGACTGAATCTCGGTGTAGTCGTAGTCGTATCCCGCGACCGAGTTCTCGCCGAGATAGGCTCGCGCCTCCCGGAGTTTGCCGGGATTCGTCGTCACGTACTGAAGCATACGACCGGCTTTGTCGCCCGCCGCAAAGAGCCGTCGGTTCGCCCGCCGCTCGGCGCTGTTCGCCTGAAAGTCGCACGGCTGGTGGGGAATGAGTGACAAAACGACGGTGACTGCGTGAGTTCGTGAGACCGGATCAATGCAGTCGGTGTCGCAGCCGGGGCCAACTCAGTCTTCGACGATAACTTCGACCGGTTCGTCCGCGACCGCGGACTCGGCGTCCGCGTCATCGCGCGCGGCACTTCGTTCCTGATAGAACAGGCCGCCGACAACGATGAGCGCAACCCACGACCGCCA
Source organism: uncultured Haloferacaceae archaeon (assembly GCA_964457485.1). Taxonomy (GTDB): domain Archaea; phylum Halobacteriota; class Halobacteria; order Halobacteriales; family Haloferacaceae; genus PL-Br10-E2g29. The sequence goes on from CAYWFO010000055.1 coordinate 4,134, forward strand.
GTTGGCGAGGTTGAGCGTGTAGCCGATGCCGAACGGTTTTTTGACCAACATTCCCTCGTCTGGCTGCCAGTGTGCCGACAGCAGCCGCCCGATTGAGGGACGTTCGAAGTTGTACGGCAGGCCGAGAATTTCGCCTGACTCTGGTTTACTTCCCATAGCAGGAAGATTGCGCCTTGAGGTAATGAAAATTCGCCTTTGTTTACTGATAGGTTCGGGTGTGCGGGCCACTGCTGCGCCGTCTACTGGTACCGTCCCCGACCCTCGATGGTTGCCAACCGATCGAGTACGGCCTCGTCCCCGGTTTCGGTGTAGCCCGCTCGTACCGCCGCTCGGAGCGATTCGGGCTCGGCTGCGGTCGCGGTGAGGCTCTGCAAAAAGACGTGGAGATCCATCGCGTGATCCTCGACATGGCCCGAATGAAAGCCGAGACCGAAGTCGATGAGCCAGACGCGCTCGCCACGACGGCTGTTTCGGGTCGTTGGGTCGCCGTGGACGACGCCCGCGCGGTGGAGGGTTCCGAGCTGTCGGGCGACCGCTCGAACCGCGTCGGTGGTGAGTTCTGCGGCCAGATCGCGCTCGCCGACGAACTGAAACGTGATTGTCGCCGTTTCGCGATCGACATCCCAGACCAACGGTGTCGGGACGCCCAGCCGTCGCGCCTCGCTCGTCAGTCGCGCTTCGGCGGTCGTCCGCTCGCGCCGAAGCGTTTCGTCGAGTTGGGGGTGCCGGTAGGTTTTCGCGAGTCGTTGTTTGCGAACGATCCGACCCGGGAAGTCGGCGGCGTCCGCCGCCTCGACGATGTCGACGACCGCCTCTGCGCCGCGGAACCGACGCGAAATCGACACGGTGTCGGCGTCGGCTTCGGAGCGCCCCTCGGCGTCGGCGGTCAGTCCCCGCGCAACCGAGGGCTCGCCCGTCCGCCAGCCAGCGGGCACCTGATCGGGCCGAACGTTCGGGTCGATCGCCGACTCCTCGATTTTGACCGTTTGCCCGGCGGTGAACTGTTTCGCGCCGAGAACGGCGATCATTCCCGCGTTGTCGCGGAGAAACCGGTTTTCTGGAATCCAGACGTCCGCACCGCGTTCGTCACACATCGTCTCCAACATCGACTGCAGTCGCCGGTTTTGGCCGACTCCCCCGCCGAGAACGAGTTCGTCGGTGCCGGTCAGCGAGAGTGCGCGCTCGGCGACCTCGGTTAGCATCGCAAACACGTGTTCTTGGAGCGAAAAACAGATGTCTTCGATCGCTTCGCCGTCGTCTGCGGCCTGCTTGGCGGCGCTCATAATTCCTGAAAACGAGAAATCCATCCCCTTCACCGTGTACGGTAAATCGATGAATTCGCCCGTTTTTGCGGCCTGTTCGATTTTCGGGCCGCCCGGATGGCTCCAACCGACGTGGCGGGTGAACTTGTCGAGCGCGTTGCCAACGCCGGTGTCCATTGTTTCGCCGAGAACGCGATACCGGCCGTTGTGAAACCCCAACAGGTGGGCGTTTGCGCCCGAGGCGTTCAGACAGACCGGCGACGCAAATCCCGACTGGTGGCGACCGATTTCGAGGTGGGCAACCATGTGGTTGACGCCGACGAGCGGCACATCGAGCGCCTGGGCGGCCGCACGGGCGGCGGTGCCGACCGTTCGGAGACAGGGCCCGAGCCCCGGCCCCTGCGAAAAGGCAACGCAGTCGATGTCGGAGTGGTTCGACGTCGCGTTGCTGTCGGCGGTTGCTTCGGCGCGGTTGAGCGTGCGCTCGATAACCTGTGGAATCGCCTCGCTCATGTGTTCGGCGGCCTCGCGCGGATGAATGCCGCCGCTATCGGGTTCGTAGGGATCGGTCTCGATGAAAACGGTGTCGCTATTCTCGTCAAAAAGAGCGGCACTGGCGGCCCAGGCGGTGCCCTCGATGCCGAGAACGCGCATCTCCCCGATCAGGCTTCCTCAGCGTCGGCTTCGGCGTCCTCGGCGGCAATCTTGTTGCGTTCGAGCATGTGTTTCTGTTCGACCTCATGAGCGAACGCTGAACTCTCGTACACCTTCGCGTAGCCAACGGTTTTGCGCATGCCGAACTTGGTGTCGAGTTCGTGAATGACAACCTCGTCGGAGCTTTTGTCGAGTTTTGCCGCGAGGCTGTCGCGAACCGAGAGCCGCGAGGGCGTTGCCTCGTCGTGAACGATTTCGAAGCGAATATCCGAGCGGTGCAACATCGGGTTCTCGGTTTCGGAAATGATAGTGACGTCCATGGTTGAGTTAGTATATCTCCACCCGAAAGCTGTAAAAGGATTTCGAAGCCCCTTGTCGGCGCTGTCGATTTATCTGGTGGCGCCTCGGTTCCGTTGTGGCGACTGACTGACGCGGGTGTCTGACAGCAATCTATCACGAACGGTGAACGGTTCCGAATGGCTAACTGCTAAGTGGTGGGTAATCCAACGAACGATCATGACACCGCGAGTACTCATGCTCGGCTGGGGGTTTCCACCGAATGTTACCGGCGGACTCGATACCTGGGTCGGGGAAGTTTTCGAAGCGTTCGAGGACCGCGACGACGGCGACCTCGAACTGTTGCTCCCGGCCGAGTATGCGCCCGAGAACCGCGACGGAATCCACAGCGTCCCGACCGGCGACGGCGACATCACGACCCGAATCGGGCGGATGAGCGACCGGTTCGTCGAACTCGCCGAGGATGCCGACATTGCGCACACAAACGACTGGTTCGGGTACGGTCCGGGACTTCGCGCCAAACGCGAAACCGACGCCCTCTGGGTCTCGGCATTCCACTCACTCTCGTCCGACCGCAACATCAACCCGCCCGAACGCGAGGTCGAAACCGAACGTCGTGTCGCGCGGCAGTCGGATGTCCTCATTTCGGTCAGCGACATCACCCGCCAAGACGTTCTGGATCTGTACGGCGTTGACTCGCATGTCGTTCACAACGGCTTTTCGGAAATCGATGCGACGGGAACCAAAGTCAAGAACGAACTCGGAATCGACGGCCCGATGCTGTTTTTCGTCGGCCGTCACACCGATCAGAAGGGAATCACCCACCTCCTGTATGCGATAAAGAAACTCCGCGACACCGACGCAACGCTGGTGCTCGGCGGGAGCGGCCACCAGACCGAGCATCTCAAAATGTTCGCCGAACTGCTCGGCATCACCGATCGCGTCGTGTTTGCGGGCTACATCGACGAAACCGACCTCGGCGACTACTACGCGGCTGCCGACGTGTTCGTCTCGCCGTCGCGCGCCGAACCGTTCGGGTTGACGATCACCGAGGCGCTGTCGGCCGGCTGTCAGGTTGTCGCCACCGAGAGCGGCGTTCGCGAGACGCTGCCCGATGGCTGTCTGGTCGAGGTCACGACACACTCGGATTCGATCGCCAGCGGCATCGAGCGGGCGCTTGCCCGCAAGAAGCCGCCACAGTACGAGCCGCGAACGTGGGACGCGGTCGCTGACGACCTTCTTTCGGTGTATCAGACGGCGCTCGACGGGCGACAGTAGATCGTACCTCGAGCAGTCGGTTGATTGGTGACCGTAATCGGGCCGCATTCTTCGACACATCAACCGACAGCAGCACCCGGCGGTCTACACGCAGTGAAAAAGTCGTGTCCGAAGGGCGGCGGATCTACGCCGCTACCGCGTCGCGGAAGACCGAGATTTCGCTGGCCGGTTCGGGGTGGGTAATCCGGAAGCCGGTTGCCGTCTGCGAAACGCCGCGGGTACTGACTTCGGTGTCCTCGCTGGGTTGGTACGGGCTGTCGGCGGGTTGGTAGGGACTGTCGGACTGATACGGGCTGTCGCTCGGCTGGTAGGGGCTGTCCTGCTCGTCGCGGCCGTGTTCGTCCATTTCCTCGGGCGGAAAGTAGATCCGCTCGCCGGTTTCGGACTGAATCACGACCGCAACCCGCGTTTCGCCGGTCACGTCGATCACCGTTCGGCCGTTTTCGATTCGGGTCGTGTACTCCACCGGGGCCAACTCGTCGGATTCACTCATATCTGCTTCTGCGGAACCCACCCACTTAGCCGTTGGCGAACCCCTCACGGCGACAACAGTTTTTACGCACCGGAACGGACTGGTGTGTGATGGACGTTACCAGCCATGCCGAGGAGCTCGCCTCCGCGCTCGGTATTGACACACAGGAGGCCAAAGACGACCTCGAGGCGCTGCTCTCGTACAGCGTTCCCCTCGAAGAAGCCAAACGGAGCGTGCGCCGCAAACACGGTGGCGAACCCGGTTCGACGGACGCGACTCCCGAAACACGGTCGCTTGCCGACATCACGACCGATTTCGATAGCGTTTCGGTCGAGGTTCGTGTGCTGACCGTTGGCACGCGGACGATCCGCTACCAAGGCGAGGACAACACGATCCGCGAGGGCCGCTTTGGCGACGAAACCGGGACGATCTCGTACACCGCATGGCGGGATTTCGGCTTCGAGGCCGGCGATTCGCTCGCCATCGGTAACGCCGGCGTCCGCGAGTGGGACGACGAACCCGAACTCAATCTCGGGGCCTCGACGTCGGTCGCGCTCGCCGAAACGCCGGTCGAAACCGATGCCCCGATCGGCGGCGAGGCTGATCTGTTGGCACTCGAACCGGGCGACAGAGGGCGGACGGTCGAGGCGAAGGTGCTGTCGGTCGAACAACGGACAATCAACGGCCGCGACGGCGAAACCGAGATTCTCTCGGGCGTGTTGGGCGACGAAACCGCTCGACTGCCGTTCACCGACTGGGATCCACATCCGCCGGTCGAAGCCGGCGAAAGTCTCCGAATCGAGGACGTCTACGTCCGCGAGTACCGAGGGTCGCCCTCGGTCAACCTCTCGGCGTTCTCGACGGTAACGCTGCTTTCGGAGCCGGTTGTGGTTGCCGACAGCGCCCCTCGACTCACGCTGGCCGAGGCAATCGATTCCGGTGGGCTGTTCGATGTGGAAGTCGTTGCCAACGTGCTCGAAGTCCGCGACGGATCGGGGCTCATCGAACGCTGTCCCGACTGTGGTCGCGTGATCCAAAACGGGCAGTGTCGCGTTCACGGCGCGGTCGACGGCGAGGACGACCTTCGAATCAAGGCCATTCTCGACGACGGAACCGACTCGGTTACCGCCATTATCGGTACCGATCTCACGGCCGAAATCTACGGTGGAGACATCGCGGATGCGACCGACGCGGCGCGCGACGCAATGGACAAAGGCGTCGTTGCCGACGCGATTCGCGACGAACTCGTTGGCGGCTGTTTCCGCGTCCGTGGCACGCTCTCGATCGACGAGTATGGCGCAAACCTCACGGTTGAGGAGTTCGAGCCAGCATCCGACAAGCCCACATCGCTTGCGGCTGCTGCCCTCGCGGAGGTGCGCCAATGAGCGCCGGCGAAAGCGGTGGCGACACCAGCGCTGACGACAGCGCCAGTACCAATGACAGCACCACCAACACCGACTCGGGGCCGGGTCGCCGCGAGGTCGCCTACCGGTTGTTCGCCGGCGAGTTCGACGACGCCTCGCTGTCGTACTCCGAGAGCGACGAGGAACGCGCGCCGAACTACGTCCTGACGCCGACCGGCCTTCGCGTCAATCGACTGTTCGCGGTCGGTGTGCTCACCGAAGTCCAGCGAATCAATACCGACACGCTTCGGGGGCGGATCGCCGATCCGACCGGCGCGTTCGTCACCTACGCCGGGCAGTACCAGCCCGAAGCACAGGCGTTTCTCGACCGAACCGAGCCGCCGGCGTTCGTGGCGATCACTGGCAAGGCGCGAACGTTCGAACCCGACGACAGCGACCGGGTGTTCACCTCGGTTCGTCCCGAAAGTCTGAGCGAGGTGACCCCCGACACACGCAACCGCTGGATCGTTTCGGCGGCCGAACACACCCTCGAACGGATTGCCGTCTTCGCTGCGGCTCGCAACACCGGTCTCACCGGCGAGTCGCTTCGGACTGCACTCAGTGAGGCGGGCGTCGATCACTCGATTGCCGCCGGGATTCCGCGCGCCATCGATCACTACGGAACGACCACGGCCTACCTCGAAGCCGTCCGTCGGCTCGCCGTCGACGCGCTTGAAGTCGTTGCCGGCGAACGCGACGAGGTTCGACCGCTCGATATCGCTCCCGACGAAGGAAGCGAGACGACGCTCGGATCGTTGCCCGAGATCGACTTCGCACTCGGAGACGACCGACACGAATCGGATTCCGGATCGACGGCCATCGACGAGGTGAAATCCGACTCGCCCTCCGCCGACCCAGCGACGTCGGCGTCAGTCGAGTCGACGCCGACCGAACCGAACCCGACTGGATCGACCGAATCGAAACCAACCGAGTCGACGCCAACCGAGTCGACGCCGGGTGAGTCGACCGAGTCGAAATCAACTGAGTCGACGCCGGGTGAATCCGACAGCTCGGTCGGCGAACCCGAACCGATACCATCCGACACATCGCCGGCCGAAGCGACGTCAGCCACCGAACCGACGCCATCGAGCGCTCCAACCGACGAACCAACCACCGCAGACGACGCCGGACTCGCCACCTTCGAGGAGCCGAGCGATTCCGTGGCCGACA
>CAYWFO010000056.1:148-10668 GCA_964457485.1 uncultured Haloferacaceae archaeon
TTGGCGAAACCGTCGATAAGGAACTCACCGACAGTGTCGAAAAAGCCGTTGGCGAAACCGTCGATAAGGAACTCACCGACAGTGTCGAAAAAGCCGTTGGCGAGACGGTCGAAAAAACGGTCGACGAAAGCGTTGAACAGAAGGTCAGCGAAACCGTGGATAAAGAGGTTGCCGAAAAAGTCGAGAAAACGGTCGGCGAAACGGTGGAAAAAACGGTGAAAAAGGAGGTCGAAGAGGTCATCCGACAGCTTGAGTCGATCAGCGAACGAGTCGACGAAACACAGACCGCTGACACCGACGCCGATCACGACGAAAACCGTTCTGCGAGCACCGAGCGCGAAGAGACCGGACAGCAATAAACGGTGGACCGGCTGATTCGGTCATCGCACCCTCCGCCGAACACGGGAGGCGTGACTCAGCCAACCGAAACAACGACCAGCGGAACAACGACCACCAACGTCACGCCAAACACAAGCGCCGAGCGGAGCCACTGGCCGCGAACGGCGGTCGCCTCCTCTTCATAGCTCTGACCACCGGCTCGTGGCAGGACGAAATGCGCGAAAAAGCCGTAAATGAACGCCACCACGATAGAAGCCGAGAGAACATGCGCGAGCAGGTTGAGCCCACCGACCGTGATGACCGCGGGAACGACACGGTCAACCACGGTCAGTGCCACCGCATAGAGCACCCCAGCGAGCCCCCCGGCGAGATGGTGCACGATCATCGCATCGCGAAAGCGGACGTTCTCGTGAGGCGTTCGCGCAAGCACGCCGGTGGCGATGTATGCCGGCGTGAACCCCTCCGGCTGACGGCTCATTGGCCAGTCCATAACAACTGCTGCCAGGAGGCCGGCCAGCGCACCGGCCGCGAGCGCAGTCGTCATGTCGGGCAGGCCCGCCGCAACGGGCGCAGAAAGCACACGCATATCCCCGTGGATGCTCGCAGGTGGTTTATAATTCCCGTCAGACGGCCGGCTGTTCGGTCGTGTTGGCGGCCGTCACGCGCCACTGGTCACTGCAAACAACACCAGATTGTGGAGCCCCGGACCGAGGCCGACGGCCGCGATGACGCCCAACAACAGGTAGCCCTCGGCGGGCGCCTCCTCGACGTAGTCCGCAAAAAGCACCACAATAACACCGACGAGCAGGGCTTTGACGAGGACGAACAGCCAGCCCGTGCCGAGCACCGAGGCGGTCGGAAGCGTTGCGGCGGCGTCCAGAATCCACCGCGAGAGCGGGGTTCGTTCGCCAAAGCCGAGAATATCGACGCCGACGGTCGTCGACACCGCGTCGAGCATGTGGCCGAACACGACGAGGGCACCAACGAGGCCGACGACCGCCGTTTCGTGGGGTCGCAGTCGGCGGAGGACGAGCCAGACGGCCGCAGTCACCGGAATCGACGCGAGGAACCCCACCAGTGGCCAGCCAAGCGTGAGGGTGCCACGTGTCGAGCCGACGAGCAACGCCGCGACGATGACCACGGTCAGCGTCGGCATCCCTGTTGCGAAAAACACTGCCGGAGGAGACCATCGATCACGGCTGTCCGCAAGCAGCCAGAGCGCGCCAACGGTGATGACGACAGTGAGATACACCGTGGCCGTGGCAGCAAGCGGCGCAATCGCTGGCGGGAGCGCCTCGATAACGTAGAGCACGTGCAGACAGGAGCCAACGCCCATCCACGGCACTACGCCGAGAATATGCCGGTCGGTAACTGAGGGTCGGCGGCGGTACAAGCCACCCACCACCAGCGTCACCGCCACGAGCAACCCGACCAGATACGGAACCGGCGGGAGCGCAAATCCGTCGGGAAGCAACACCATACGTAGTGTTGTGTTGAATCTCGTGAAAGTGTTGCGGAGCTCACCCCAAGCGTCACCGGTTCGGATGTGCTCATCGCATCAGCGGCCAGAAGGCGGCCTTTTTGCGCGTTGGGGTGCTGGCAGGAATATGCGCCGTGGCAAACTGGCAGCCCTGATCGACCACACCGTGCTCGGCCCGAAAACGACTCGCGAAGACGTCGACCGCGTTGTCACTGAAGCCGCCGACCACGGGATGAATGTCTGTGTCCCACCCTGCTATGTCGACGCGGCCGTCGCCGCGGGCGAGCGTGCCGACGACCCGCCGACGGTTGCGACCGTCATCGGCTTTCCACACGGCCAAGACGATCCACAGATCAAGCGCGCGGCCGCCGAAACCGCCTGGAAAGCCGGAGTCGACGAACTCGATGTCGTGCTCAACGTCGGCCGACTCGTCGCCGGCGAACGCGAACCAGTCACCGAGGAACTCACCGCAATCACCGCCTCGGTTCTGATTCCAGTCAAAGTCATTATCGAGACGGCGCTGCTGAGCGATGCCGAAAAACACCACGCCTGTCAGGCCGCTGTCGACGCCGACTGCGACATGGTCAAAACCTCGACCGGCTTTGCCGACGGCGACCCCGCGGGTGCGACCGTCGCCGATGTCGAACTCATGAGCGAGTATCTGCCGGTCAAAGCCAGCGGCGGAATCGGCGACTATGAGACGGCGATGGCGATGATCGAGGCTGGAGCCGACCGGATCGGGGCGTCCAGTGGGCCCGCGATTCTCGCCGGCGCACCGGAGTAGTGCTCAGCGGCTAACGCCGTACCACGGGGACAACGCATTTGGACGTCCACTGACGGTGCACCGCGAGGGACAACGCATTTATTTGGATACGGCGCGCAGACACGACCGCTAATGGTTTCAACCGGAGACACTGCCCCCGACATTTCTGCAACGATCGGTACGAGCGACCACGAACCGTTCGAACTCAGCGAGGTACTCGGCGACGGCCCCATCGTTATCGCCTTTTTCCCTGGCGCGTTCACCCCGCCGTGTAGCAACGAGATGATCGCGCTCGAAACCCACCTCGACCGGTTCGAGGACGTTGGCGCGAGCGTCTACGGCCTGAGCGCCGACTCGCCGTTCTCGCTCGGTGCGTTCCGCGAGGAGCACGGCCTCACGTTCGACCTCATCTCCGACATGGGTGGCGACGCCATCGGTGCCTACGGCCTGGAAATGGAGATTGGCGATCTCGGTCTTCACGGCATCGCCAACCGTGCGGTGTTCGTGCTCGACGCCGACGGCACCGTCACGTACCGGTGGGTCGCCGACGAACCAACCGAGGAACCCGACTACGACGAACTCGTCGAGGCGGCCGAAGCCGCAGCCTGAGCCGGCACCCGCGCGTTTGACACACTATTTTATCCGATCCAATGCGGAGCGATCGCAACCGTCGCTAACGCCGTTCGATGTGAGCGCAGCCGACTACGTATTGCAGTACGTTGTGTACGCCGCATCGAACGCTCGCGGCGGTGGTTGCTGGAAGCGTGAATCCACACGCTGTGACACGTATGGCGTTTCCAACACGGTCAGTAACGTCTTGAATGTCGAGAGATCGCCCGCTTCGAGATACTCGTCGAGTGCTTCTTCAACCAGGTAGTTGCGGGGGATATACCGTGGGTTGACGTCCTGCATCAACTCCGCATCAAGACCGACAGCGGCCAGCGTTTCTCGAAGCTGCTCGAACTCCGCAGTTGCAAACACCGGGTCATCAACCGTTTCAGGAGCCTCCAGTTTCAGGAACGTGTTGGTGTAGTCCGCGTTCGTTTTTTGAAGCCACGCCAGCAGTTCATCGACGAGTTCTCGCTTGCCATCCGTGTCGATCCCCAGTTTCTTCCGCATCATCGCGTAATACTGTGAATCAAACCGATCCGGAAACTCGGTTAGTGTCGCTTCGAGCTCATCAACTGTGAGTGCTGAGTGGGCACACAGCGGCTGGAGTGCCTCTGCGAACCGTGCGAGATTCCACTGCAGGATGGATCGCTGGTTTCCGAACGCGTATCGGCCGTGTTTGTCGATCGAGCTGAAGACCGCCTCCTCGTCGAAGTAGTTCACGAATGCACAGGGGCCGTAATCAAACGTCTCGCCATCGATGCTCATATTGTCCGTATTCATGACGCCATGAACGAAGCCGACACGCAGCCAATCGACAACCATCTCGATTGACGACTGCATGACTGCATCGAAGAAGGCGAGATACGGGCGTTTTCTCTCATGAAGCTGTGGATAGTGTCTATCGATAACGTAGTCGGTAAATCGCGGCAGTTCGTCGGGTGCTTGGCTAGCGACATACTGGAAAGTCCCGTATCGAATGTGGCTGTTCATCACGCGGACGAGAATGGCCCCCGGTTCCGTTTGTCGCCGTGTGACCGCTTCATCTGTTTCGACAACGGCCAGACTTCGCGATGTTTTGACGTTGAGATGCTGCATTGCCCATGAGTACAGATACTCTCTCAGCATCGAACTGACCGTTGCGTTGCCATCGCCTCGTCCGGAGTACGGCGTTCGACCCGATCCTTTCAGCTGAATATCGTATCGATCACCACCGTGTACATGCTCGCCGAGAAGCATCGCTCTCCCGTCGCCCAAGAGCGTGAAACTCCCATACTGATGGCCCGCGTATGCCTGAGCAATCGGTTCTTCGGAACGTTCCTGTCCGGTGAGAATCCGGCTACTTAATTTCTCTGTATCGAGTCCGAGATCGTCACACAGCGCGTCATTACGAAGCAACATCTCCGGATTGTCAATGTGTTTCGGCGTTGCTTTTGCGTAGAGTTCCGGGTCGAGGGTTTTGTAAGTCGTGTCAAGCGAAAATGGCATTTGCTATCTGTTAACACCTAATGATTCTATTTTATTAAGCCGTTCCGTCTAACCTGCTGTTCGACGTGTCGCCGAACCTCGAACGGACGCCACGTCTCGCGTGTTTTTGACGCCGAACTCACACGTAATTGCCGTCTCGACGCTCACACCTCTTCGATTACCGCCTCAATCCGCTCGGTCGCGCGCGAAATGAGATCGTCAACCGCATCGCTCTCCGCGTAGAGCCGAATGTAGGGTTCGGTTCCAGACGGCCGGACAAGCAGCCACGACCCGTCGGGAAGCGAAAGCCGAACGCCGTGATCCAGACTCGCCGTCGACGCGGGAAACGCCGCCGGAAGCGTTGTTTCGAGCGTTTCCATGGCCGCCGATTTGTCCGCGTCCGGACAGTCGATACTGACCTTCCGGTAGGGCCGTTCGGTAATCGGCTCGCGGAGCGATTCAAGCCCCTCGCGACCGATGAGCCCCGCAAGCACCGCCGCGCTGGCGACGCCGTCGATCCAACCGCCAAGGCTCGGATGAATGTGTTTCCAGGGCTCGGCGGCAAAAACGACATCCTCGCCATCAGCCGTGAGTAGGGCAACGGCCTCGTGCAGCGCACCGAGTCGAACCCGCTCGACGCGGCCGCCCGCGTCAACCACCTGTTCGTCGATCCGCCCCGACGCGTTCGGTGTCGTCACGACGACCGGCGGTTCGTCTCCGTTTTGCACACTCGTCTGGGTGTAGAATCTGGCGAGAACCGCGAGGACGGAGTCCTCGTGAATGACCTCGCCAGCGCTGTCGACGAGGACGATTCGGTCGGCGTCGCCGTCGTGGGCGATTCCGACGTCGATTGCGCTGTCGGCAACGAACCGGCGCAAATCGCCGATCGTTTCCGGCGTCGGCTTGCTTGGTCGCCCCGGAAAAAAGCCGTCGACGTTGGCGTTGAGCGCGACCACGTCGACACCGAGTTCGCGGAGCACCTGTGGGGTCGCCAGCGCAGCCATGCCGTTTGCACAGTCGACGGCGACACGAACGTCATCCCACGAATCGTCGCCGGCTGTACCCTCGGGCACAATCCGGCGGGCGTACTCGACGATCCTGTCGCGATACGCCGAAAGCGGGTCGGCCTCGAAGGGCGTCGTCCACTGCGACCAGTTCGTCCGCGAGTCGTCCGCGTCGACCGCGGCCGCCACTCGGCGTTCGCGGTCGCTGTCGAACTCGTTGCCGTCGACAAAGAGCTTGATTCCATTGTCCGCCGGCGGATTGTGTGACGCCGTGAGCATGATCCCGTAGCGGCCCTGCGAGGCGAACGCCAGCGTCGGCGTCGGCACCATCCCACTCCGGACGGGTGTTGCGCCCGCTGCCGCAATTCCGGCTTCGGCGGCCGCTGCGAGTGCAGCGCCGGTCACCCGGCCGTCGCGGCCGATAACGACCCGCGGTGCGGAGCCAGACGACCGCTCCGACGGCGGTGTGAGCACCGGCGACCCTGCTCGTGACGTGGCATGCCCATCCGAGCCGACGGGGTCGGTTCGGGCGAGTTGGCCCACAGCCTCCCCGACGGCAAGCGCGAGCGCCGGCGTCACGCGGTCGGCCACAGGCCCGCGAATCCCGGCCGTTCCAAACTGAACCATGCACCCACTCGGCAACCGGCGACCTTAGTCTTCGGTGATTTCGTCACCGCATCCGACCGACTGACGATTTATGTACGCGGCAGCACAACGCGGCGATATGTCCGGAACTGAGGCCGATACTGATCGCGTTCGGGCGCACGTTTTCGTGCGCGGCCGCGTCCAAGGCGTGTTTTATCGCGCAACAACGCGGGATGAAGCCCGCGAACGCGGCGTCGACGGCTGGGTACGAAATCTCAATGACGGGCGTGTCGAGGCGGTGTTCGAAGGGCCGGAGTCCGCCGTCGACGCGATGTGCGAGTGGTGCAAAACCGGAAGCGCCGCGGCGAACGTCTCGGATGTCGACGTAACCAGAGAACCACCCGAAGAAATCGACGGGTTCGAAGTGCGGTGGTAAATTCGCGACCGGTGAGCGAGTGCTGAGCGCTGTCGGTTCGGGTGACCGGATCCGCCGTGACCGAGTGGTCTTTGCCTCCGCGGTGCTAACCGGTGGTAGATGGAGTACGTTCAAGAACGAATCACCACGCTCCACCAGCTTCGCACGGCGGAGCCGGACGCACCGACAGACCGGGCGGCGGTTGTCGTCCCGATGACCGAGCGCGAGTACGGCGGACTGGCCGCCGAGCGCGTTCTGTCGGAACTCGAAGCCGTCGACCCACAACGCGTCGTCATCCCGCTGCGCGCGCCGCCCGAAACGGTCGGCCCGTTTCGCGACTGGCTCGCCGGCTACGACCTCCCGCTGGAGGTACTGTGGTGCAACGGCCCGCACCTTGGCGACCTGCTGGCCGACAACGGCCTCAACGGCTCGGCGGGCAAGGGTCGAGATGTCTGGCTTGCACTCGGGCAAGTGCTCGACTGTGAGTACATCGTCTGTCACGACGCCGACACGAAAACGTACGACCGGTGGGACGTGCCACGGCTGTTGTTTCCGCTCGAACACGGCCACGAGTTCGTCAAAGGGTATTATGCGCGCGTCGAAAACGAACAACTGTACGGTCGACTGTTTCGGCTGTTTTTTGCCCCGCTGGTTCGGGCGCTTTCGGCCGACACCGACGCTGACATTCTCCGGTATCTCGCCGCCTTCCGCTACGCGCTGGCCGGCGAGTTCGCCGCCACGAGCGACCTCGTGAGCGAAATGCGCGTCCAGCGGTCGTGGGGGCTCGAAATCGGAACGCTCGGCGAGGCGTACGCGCACGCCGGGTTTGCGGGCAGCGCACAGGTCGATCTGGGCGCGTACGAGCACGACCACCGTGCGGTGAGCGGGCCGACCGGCCTCTCCGAGATGAGCGCCGCGGTCGGCGAGGCGCTCTTTCAAGTGGTGAGCGAGCACGGCGTCAATCCGGACTACCCGACGCTTCCCGAACGCTACCGCGAGGTTGCCACCGAGTTCGTTCGCCAGTACAGCGTCGACGCCGCATTCAACGGACTCGACTACGACCGGTCGGGCGAACACGACCAAATCGCGGAGTATGCCACCACAATCGCCCGGCCACAGGCCGACACTAGACTCCCGGCGTGGAACGATGCACCGATCACGCCCGCCGCCGTGTCCCACTGTGCGGCCGCCGACCTCGCCGCGGCAACCGCGGCGAAAAACGGGTCGAAAACGAGCTCGACAGGTGTTCACGAGGGGCGATCATGAGGCGAGGAGGCCTGTCGCCACCACAACAACGGTAGGCTCAACTGACCGGCGACCGGATGACGACTAATGAGCGTAACGACCGACGAACTGGCGGGAATCGTTGACCTCTTCGGCGCACTCACGCGCGAGGAGCTGGCGACGGCGCTCGCCGAGTTGGCATTCAAACAGGGCGACACCGTTGCCGACGACGCCGTTGCCGACACGATTGACGAGGCACTTGCCGATTACGTCTTGGTCGAATACGAGCCAAACCCCGAGGGGTCTGATGCGGGCGACGAGACGACGCCGTTGCTCGTCGTTGGGCCGACGGCGTTTCCGAGCCAGCCACCAAACGCCGAGGATCTTCCCCACATTCTCGATTACGAGCGCCGAACGGTCGACAAATCGCAAGCCGCCGAGCAGCTAACCGACCGGCTTCGCCGTGAAGCGGCACTCGCCGTCAACAACGGCGATTTCGACCGCATCGACGATCTGCTCGACCGCTGTTACGACATCGAACTGTGGGCGGCTATCGACACCGATGACCTGCGCGACGCGTTGGCGGCCGAACTCCCGCAGGATTAAGAGGTCGAACGCAAAGAGTGAAGTATGGATCTCACGGGCGTTCGCCGCCATTCGCCCGCACAACTCGCCGCCACCGACCGCGAAGCCGGCGTGCTTGCCCCGGTGATCGAACACGATAGCACGCGAGCGGACGCGTACTCGGTGTTGTTTACCAAACGCTCCGAACAGCTCGGCGAGCATCCCGGCCAGATGAGTTTTCCCGGTGGCGGCCGCGAAGCACACGACGCCGACCTCCGGGCGACCGCGCTGCGTGAATCGCACGAGGAGATTAGCCTCGAGCCGACCGAAGCAACCGTCGTCGGCACGCTCGACGACATCGAGACTGTCACGCACTATCTCGTCCGGCCGTTCGTCGCGACCGTTCCGGATCGGAAATACACGCCCGATCGCACCGAAGTCGCAGAAATCGTTCGACTCCCGGTCGCTGAGTTGACTGACCCCGCGAACTACGAATCCGAACGGCGCGATCATCCCGAGTACGGCCCGATCCGCATTCACTTCTTTCACGTAGACGGCTACACCGTCTGGGGAGCCACCGGTGAAATGCTGGCGCAACTGCTCGCGCTCACGACGGAGTGGCGGATTCCGCCGACGGTCGACCGCGTTGTCGACGCGGACGCGGAACTCCCGAACTAAGATCGAAACGCGATCACAAAGACAGAAGCAACGACGACCAGCTTAGGATTCCTCTTCGACGGTCACGGATTTACTGGATCCGGATTTCGGAATCAGTACCTGCAGCGTTCCCGATCGGGTCAGCGTTGCTTTCGGATGGCTGCGCGCGCCGGTCACGCTGGCATCGTCGGGGAAACTGACCGTCCCAGAGAGCGTCAGACCGCGGCCGGGAAACCGCATCTCGAAGTCTGGATAGAACTCGCGAAAGCGATCGATCCGAACCTCGAGTTCGCCGTCGATAAACTGCACTTGAACGTCGTCTTTCGTCGCGCCGGGGGCGTCGAACACGACGAGGTAGGCGTCCTCGGTTTCGAGCAGATCATACGGCAAGGGCTTGCGTTCTTGCACCTGTCCGATTCCTCTGCCGACACGTTCCAACACGGTGTTGAGGGCCTCGCGGCCGTAGGTTTTGAGCCTCGTCATAGTTCGATTTCCGAGAGAGGGTCGCTTTCGGTACAGTAGGGACACACCAAGTCAGCGACGCCATGGTCGTCGGGAACATCGTAGGTGTAGTGGACTTCGAACATGTCGAGTTCGCAGTCCGCATCATCACATCTGACCTCCATGGTCGCTGGCATAAGTGAAGGGAGGGCCGCCAACGATTTAAATCACGTGGGGTGTCGATTCCAACGGAGAGTGCCGTCCATCAGGTGAGTGCGCACCGCGTTCGCGACCGCACGGTTTTACCGCGTCGACGACGAAGACAGATCATGACTTCCCCGTCGAAACTCGCCGTGACCATCGTCGATGGCTACGTCGACGAACCGGCACATTTCGGCGTGCCGCCCTACATTTCGACGTATCCTCGGTTTACCGCTGGTGCACTCGTCGACGCGGGGGTGCGTGAATCAACCATCACCTACCGAACAATCGACGAACTCCGCGACGACCGACAGAAGTGGCGCGATGTCGCCGACTGTGACCTCATGATCTACGTCGGCGGGATGACCGTTCCCGGCAAGTACGTCGGCGGCACGCCGGCCGAACCCGACGAGGTTCGTGAACTCGCGTGGGTCGCAAACGGCATCTCGGTGCTCGGTGGGCCCGTCAGATTTGGCGTCGGCGACGAGAATGCCGGCGGCGTCGAAACCGAGCGCGACGATCTCGACTACGACTTCGTGGCGAAAGGCGACATCGAGGCGGCCGCCTACGACCTCGTTTCATCCGGGCTCGAAGGGTTCAACAACCGGATGCGCGACAACGACGAACTGGGGCGCTGGGCCCCCGGCGGCGCGTTCATCGTCGAGCAACATCCCAACCATCCCGATCACCTGATCTGCGAGATGGAGACCTCACGGGGCTGTGCGTACCGGTGTTCGTTCTGCACCGAACCGCTGTACGGCAATCCCGCGT
>CAYWFO010000057.1:0-10594 GCA_964457485.1 uncultured Haloferacaceae archaeon
CAATGACGACGAAACTGAGGCTCGTGACGACCAGCAGGACGACACCCATTGCGGTCGCAGGACCGAGCCGGCGTCCAATGAACCGTTCGATTGCGATCGGCATCGTGTACTGGTCGGTTCCGGTCGCCAGCACGATCGTCGCGTTGAATTCGCCGATCGAAATCGCAAAGGCGAACGCTGCGCCGGCAACGACGCCCGGCCAGACGAGCGGCAGTTCGATATCGACCAGACTCCGAAGCCGTGAGGCACCCAACGACCGCGCCGAATCGACGAGTTGGCTATCAATTCTCGCCAGCCCCGGCGTCACCGTTCGCACGACGAACGGGTAGCCAGCGACCGCATGGGCGGCGACGATTGCGACCGCGCCGCCGACCGCGATTCTGACGGTTCCGATTTCAACACCGAAGACGAGCCCTCTCAGCAGGCCGAGTCCGACAATGATGCCTGAAACGGCCAGCGGGGCCATTGCAACCGCATCGACAAAGGTTCGACCACGATAGTTTCGGGTGGTGATAACTGCGACAACGACCCCCATTGGCAGCGCAACGAGAAGCGAGCCGACCCCGAACACCAACGAGTTGCGGACGGCCGGCCACGGCTGAACTTGGAATGATGCTCCCGTCGCCTGTCGGTCGAGCAGAAACCGGTAATGATCCAGCGTGAGTCCCCCGCCCGTCGAGACGCTCGCATAGATCATGCTCGCAATCGGCACGACGAACACCACGACAGCAGTAGCGGCGTAGAGAGCCACGCCAGCCCGTGGAAGCAGTTCACGAACCGAGAGGTCAGGCGGCGTCAACGGTCGCCGTGGTTGCGGCTGAAACGCCCGTCTGTTGGCCGACTGGCGGGCCTCATAGCGGAGATATCCGTAGAGAATCGAGAGTGAAATCACGAGTTCGATGATCGCCAATGCGGCCGCTTCGCCGTAGCGCAAGTCCCGTATCAGTCGGTAAATGAACACCTCAACCGTTGCAAAATCAAACCCACCCAACGCGAGGACGATCGGAAACGTCCCGAACGTGAACACAAACGTGAGCGCGGCACCCATCAACACAGCCGGATACAGTTGGGGAGCGACAATGTCGCGAAACGCCCGAAACGGGCTCGCTCCGAGGCTTCTAGCGGTTTCGATAGCGCTTGCGTCGACCGATTCCCAGGCTGCGGTAGTGAGCCGTGCGACCAGCGGCGCATTGTAAAACGCGTGGGCGAGGACGATTATGTGGAGCGTAAACATGAGCTCAACCGGTTCCAATCCGGCCAGCGCGAGGAGTCCGTTGACCGTCCCATTTCGGCCGAACGTTGCGACAAACCCGACGGCAACCATAATTGATGGAAGAACGAACGGGAGAATTGTGAGCGAACGAAGGGTTCGACGTCCGTAGAACTCATAGCGCGCAAGAATGTAGCCGCCGGGAACGCCGAGTACGACGCTCAACAGCGTCGACAACGCGGCCTGATAGGCGGTGAACCCGATAATACCCAGCCGTCTGTCCGCCGACAGCATGCCTTCGATGACAACGAGTGGTGACTCGCCCGCAAACAGGGGGGCCAGTTCGCCGAAATAAAACGGATCGCGGAGGATACCGAGAAAAATTCGAGCGGTCAGTCGTCCTTCAACAACCGCGGCCTCGACGAACACCGTCGCGACCGGATAGTAGAACATCCCGGTGAGAACTGTCGCGGTCACGAGCGCACCAAGTGCAATCGCTCGCCGTTCGAGTCGGTCGCGAAGGCCGCGCACGCTGTCGATCATCTCGACTGAATCGATCGTCTCAGCTGTCGAGTGTCTGGTGGTTGGTGGGCTCGCAGGCGTTGACACCGATTACTGCTCGGCACTCTGTCGCTCCCAGTCGTCGATCCACGTTTCAACCGAGCCCTGAAGCTCCTCGTAACTGAAGGTAACCGGTTCGGGCGGTTCGTGTGCGAGTTCCGCGTAGCCATCGGGGAGCGTTGCGCTCGCGGTTGCGGGAAACATCACGTTGCGCTCGGCGAGTTCGCCCTGCACGTCGGGTTCCAGGAGGAACGACATGAACTCGCGGGCCAACTCGGGTTCGGCGGCGTTTTCGAACACGGCCATTCCTTCGGGATTTGCGTACGCCTGGTCGTCCAGAAACCGCACTTGGTGTTCTTCAAGATTTGCACCTTCCATGTCGGCGAACACCTGATCGGTGGAGTACGAGATCACCATCGGGGCCTCGCCGCCCTGCCACGCGCTGTACGAGTCGGCCCACGAGCCGAGAATTCGGACATCGTTATCCAGCAGCTCCCGCCAAAAGTCGAGGTAGCCATCCTCGCCGTACTGGTGGATCGTGTGCAACAAAAAGGCCCGACCAGTCGTCGATCCGGCGGGATTCTGTGCGATCAACTGACCGCGGTGTTCCTCATCGAGCAGTCCATCGAACGTCTCTGGTGCCTCGAGTTGCGTTCCGTCGTACACCGGGCTCACATAGCCGGTGCCGTACGGAACCGCGCGTTCGTCGGGATCGAAGGTGAGCTCCGATTGGATGTCGTCGACGCCGGCGATATCACCAGCGGAGGCGAACAGTGGTTCGTCAACTGCGTCGTCGATCCGAACCAGTTGGTCGGTGTTGAGCCCGACATACAGATCGGCTTCGATGTCGACACCGGCAGTTTGTCGCTCGATATAGTAGTTGACATCGGCATCGGGTGTTTGCCAGACAAGTCGAGCGTCAAACTCAGACTCGAACTGCTCTTTGACCCATGCGCCGGGGCTTGTCGACGGCGCATCGACAAACGAGCTGTAGGTGCCGACGACGAGTGTCCGTTCGTCACGTTCACTTTCGCTACCCAGACAGCCCGCAATCGCCGTCGTCGCTCCCAATCCAACAGTCGAAACAAACGTCCGTCTGTCCATAACTACGTAATATTTTCGGGTGGTAATAAGCCATTGATATGGATTTGCCTCGTGGTGGATTTCAGGAAGTCGTCCAGATTGGTGTGATGAATAGTGGAGAGACCGTGTCGCAAGAGAAGCGTATAAACCATATGCTGTTATAGTAAAATTGATCGGGCTGCCCCGGAGTTCGGTTCCAATCAAAACAGTCTCTCAACCACGGCTAGGTCTCACACAACGTCTTGTATCTGGACGCACAGCCATGTGTATGGAAATCCGGGGGAATCGACGGTGTCAATCCTGTGGAACCGAGTGGTCCTACTATGCGACGGGCGAGGTTTCGTGTCCCGACTGTGGCTCGCTCAAAAGCGTCGGAACCGATGAGACCCGCACGCTCCACACCGACACGTCGTCACCGCTGGAACTCGAGCCGTTCCGCCAGCGGGTGGCCGACGAACCGGTCGATCACTACGCCGACGAACTCAAATCGGCGCTGCGAACCTACACTCAAAAACGCGGGTTCATCAATGGCGGAGCGCTCCGCGATCTCGACGAAACGTATGTTGCCGCGAGAGAACTGATACACGCCATCGACATCCTCTCGCGTGAGCGATCCCCAACGGAGGGCGAAAGGCTGTATCTCCTTTCGCTGTTCGAGTCGGTTGCGGCGGCCACCCCTCCGGCGGAGTCGGACACAGTCACCGCCGAGGAACCCGAGGGATCATCGAACTCCCGACCCGCCGATAGCGACATCCCGACGCGGCTGCAACCCGCCCGAACACTGGCGGTTGCCGATTCGGTGACGGCCTACCGCCGTGACCTCCGCACGTGGCTCAACTCATACCCCGACCCCGACGCACGACAAACGCTCGGACGACTTCGTGAGCAGTGTAAACGAATTGCAGCGTTACAGGGAGATGTGTCGATAGCGTTGGCGACAACCCTGCTCGAAAGTGCGCGTGAGATCGGTCGGTATCTCCGAACGGACGATCCGAACGCGCTGGCAACCGCGCGTGATCGGCTCCAACGAGTATGACAAAACCGAACCAAACAACGTGACAAAATCCAACGAGATACCAACCGCGTGATCGCTATGGCAGTTCGATTTCGGTTCCTGACTGTTCGCTTGCCGCTTTGACCGTGTTGTACAGCAACATCGCGCGGGTCATCGGGCCGACGCCGCCGGGAACGGGTGTGATCGCGCCAGCAACCGACTCGGCGCTCGCGTAGTTGACATCGCCGACCAGCGCATACCCCTTTTCGGTGTCGGTGTCGACGCGGTTAACGCCGACATCGATTACCGTCGATCCCTGGGTAATCATTTCGCCATCGATGAACTCCGGCACGCCCGCGGCGGCAACGACGATATCGGCTGCCCGGGTTTTCGCGGTGAGATCGTCGGTTCGTGAGTGACAGACCGTCGTTGTTGCGTTGCCGAGCGGGGCCTTCTGAATCAGGAGGTTCGCCATCGGCTTGCCGACGATATCCGAACGGCCGACGACGACCGCATCCTGGCCTTCGGTTTCGATATCGTAGTACTCCAAGAGTTTCTGGACGCCGTGGGGCGTACAGGGTTTGAACCGGGCGTCACCCGCAACGAGTCGACCGACGTTTTCAGGGTGAAAGCCGTCGACGTCTTTTGCCGGATCGATCGCACGAATCACCTGACGTTTGTCGACGTGGTCGGGAACGGGCAACTGGACGAGAATGCCATTGACTGTGGGGTCGCCATTGAGTTCCGAAATGGTGTCGAACAGCTCCGACGCGGGGGCATCGGGGTCGATTTCGACGTGAATTCCGGTAATGCCGACCTCCTCGCAGTCGCGTTGTTTCATCGAGACGTACGTTTCGCTGGCGGGATCATCGCTCATGAGCACGGTGGCGAGACCGGGAGTCACGCCCGCCGCTTGGAGGGTGTCGACACAGCCGGTGATTTCGGTTCGAATATCGCTCGCGACGGCTTTGCCGTCGATGATTTCGGTCATGGCTGTACTGGCGATGGGAACGGTCTTCAAAGCATGGATCGATGGGGCTGAAACACAACCTATCCGAGGATTTTCAGGTTTCGTCGCCACAAAAAACGGCCGACAGCCGGTGGGGGAAGGGGTACTTATTTGTACAGCGGGTTCGCGTCACAGAGTTCGGCGACGCGTTCACCGACCGCATAAATCACGTCATCGGAGTCGTGATTGTCGACGACGCGGTAGATCAGGTCACCGACTTCGGCGATGTCGTCGGCGTCGAAGCCACGGGTCGTCAGTGCGGGTGTGCCCGCGCGAATACCGCTTGGGTTGAACGGCGAACGCGTCTCACCGGGAACCGTGTTGCCGTTGAGAATGATGTTTGCGGCCGCCAGCGAGTCTTCGGCGTCGCCACCCGAGAGATCGGGATGTGATGGACGGAGGTCGACAAGCACGAGATGGGTGTCGGTGCCGCCCGAAACCAGTTCCAAACCGTGATCCGCGAACGTTTCGGCGAGCACTTCCGCGTTGTCGACGACCTGCTGGGCGTAGTCGCTGAACTCGTCGGTGAGCGCCTCGCCGAAGCCGACGGCCTTGCCCGCGATGTTGTGCATGAGTGGACCACCCTGTCCGCCGGGGAACACCGCGTTGTCGATGTCGTCGGCGTGTTCCTCGCTGGTCATCACGATACCGCCACGACCGGCGCGGATCGTTTTATGCGTTGAACCGGTCACGAAGTCCGCAACGCCGACCGGCGACCGGTGGACCCCCGCGGCGACGAGTCCGGTGATGTGGGCGATGTCGGCGAGGTGGTACGCACCAACGTCCTCGGCGACGTCCTGAATCGTCTCCCACTCGACCTCTCGGGGATACGCCGAGTAGCCAGACACTATCATGTCGGGTTCGAACTCCGCGGCCAACGCGGCGAGGCCGTCGTAGTCGATGTAGCCCGTGTCTGGATCGCACTCGTACTGTTCGACATCATAAAACTGCCCGACGAAGTTGGCGGGATGGCCGTGGCTGAGATGGCCGCCATGGGTCAGATCGAGCGAGAGAATCTTGTCGCCCGGTTCGAGCGTCGCGAAGTAAACCGACTGGTTTGCTTGGGTGCCCGAATGCGGTTGGACGTTGACGTGTTCGGCTCCCCAGAGCTCTTTCGCGCGGTCGATTGCGAGTTGTTCGATTTCGTCGGCGTACTCACAGCCGGCGTAGTACCGCTTGCCCGGATACCCCTCGGCGTACTTGTTCGTCAGTGCGCTGCCCTGGGCCTCGAGGACGGCTTTACTGACGTGGTTTTCACTGGCGATCATTGCCAGTGTTTCTTCTTGGCGCGCGTCCTCGCCTTCGAGGGCCGCTGCGATGTCTGGATCGACCGCACGAATCTGCTCGTACTCCATATGTATACCGGGGTAGTCAGGCCAATAAGTGTGTTTGTTGGTGGTGGCACCCGTATTTGTGTGCGGAGATTCCAAGCGCCACAGCCGGCCAGCACTCGCACTTCTATTCATCCCTGCCAGTACTATTATATACAAAATATGTGCTAATACTAGCCACGCAATGACCTCAAATTTACTCCGATTGGACGTGACAAATATCATCTCTCGATCGCTCTCTGAGTCAGCGTCCCAACTGCATGTTGTCGATCCGACGCCGTCGACGCTCAACGCACTCATCGATGTCGCCACGAACGAGACCGGCGAACTGCCCGCGCTCCGTGTGCTCGCGACCAACTCAGTGTGTAAAGAGACGTTTGAGACGTTTCTCGTTGCGAGCCGCGCGGCCGACCTCATCGACGGGGGAACGCTCTCGCTGCGCACGCTCGAGACGACACCGACGAACTCGTTGTTGCTCACCGACGAGAGCGTCATCGCTGTTGTTGCGGTGGGCGATCAGATTGCTGGACTCACGACGACTGACGAAGCGTTTGTCGCACACTCAAACGAGACCTACCGCGACCACTGGAACAATGCAACACCCTACACGCTTCGAACACCACCACTTTCGGCGGTTCGCCGAACGCTGACCGACGAAATCGGCAAACAGACACGCACCGATTTCGATGCCGTGCTGAACGCGGTTGAAACCACCCGCGACACGAGTGATGGGCTCGATGAGGTGACGATTTCGTTGCTTGTCGCGGCGAGAAATGGCGTGTTGCTCTACGATATTTCGAAATGGGGAGAGGATGTCGGCATCGCAAGCAAAGCCACGTTTTCTCGAAGCAAAACTGCCCTCGAAGAACGTGGCCTCATCGCCACAGAGAAAGTTCCAATCGATGTTGGCCGCCCCCGGCTTCGACTCAAACTGGGCGACGAAACGCTGGCAACCGATCGGACTGAGGAGTTTGCCGCCGCCGTTACCGACCTGCTCGGCTAAGATTTCATTCGCGTCCCGTCGGGCTTTTTGTCCCACCGCTCGCAGACGGAGGTATGGAACTCGGTCTCGTCGGCAGCGGTCCGGCTTCGGCGGCACTCAGCGCCGCCTGTTCGGATATCGATCTCCCGGTTCGACGACTCGATTCGGCCGATCTCCCGGCCGATCCGACAGCACGTCGTGAGCACGAACAGCCGACGGTTCCGTCTGTTGGGGCCGTCGTCGCTCCGGTCGGCGCAGGCGTCTTTCGAGCGGCAAATCGACTCTTCAGCCGGTGGGTTGCCGTCGAAATCGGTGGACTCGGCGGCTTCGCGTTCGAGAACATCGATGCCGGCGTCTCGCTGTATACCTCCGAATCGGCCTGTTACCGCTGTCTGGAAACCCGGGTGGCGGCCCAAACGGATGACTCGTCATCGGTCTCACCGAGCGGGAGCCGCCCGGCCGTTCGGTTGGCCGGCGCGATTGCCGGCAACCAGCTCGTTTCGCTGCTTTCAGGCTCCCTTGACGGTGGTCGCGTCACCGAGGTTCCGGGGGCTGACCGGCGGCTGTCTCCGGTTCCGCACTGCGAATGCAGCGATGGCGATCGGCCGGACACGGCGTTCGAGTTAACCCACCGGTCGGTCAGCACCGATACCTCGCTCACGCGAGCCGAACGAGCCATTGATGACCGGCTCGGACTCATCAGTCAGGTCGGCGAACGCGAGTCGTTTCCGGTGCCGTACTACATCGCCGAAACCGCAGACACGACCGGGTTTAGTGACGGGCGAGCCGCCCAGTTTGCCGCCGGCGTCGATCCCGACTGGGATCGATCGTATATGAAGGCACTCGGCGAGGCACTCGAACGCTACAGTGCGGGAATCTACCGTACACGCGATCTCGACGCGGGGTCGGTACACACCAAATCCGATGCCGTCTCCCCGCGAGCGTTCGTCCGTCCCGACGACTTTGAGACACCCGATCCATCGGATCGAATCACGTGGGTCACGGGCCGGTCGCTTGCCGACGGCGACACTGTGTCGCTGCCAGCGGAGTTCGTCTTTTTCCCGCCACCGAACCGTCGGTATCGCCCCGCGATCACAACCGGGCTCGGTCTCGGTAACTCCACCGTTGAGGCCGTGCTCTCGGGACTGTACGAGGTCATCGAGCGCGACGCGACCATGCTCGGTTGGTACTCGACGTTCGAACCGCTGGGCCTCGTGGTCGACGACGCACTCGACGAACTCACAAAGCGTGCCGGTGCGGAATCACTGACGGTGACGACCTTGTTGCTCACACAGGACATCGACATTCCGGTCGTCGCCGCGGCCGTCCACCGCGACGGCGCGTGGCCACGGTTCGCGGTCGGCTCGGCGGCGAATCTCGATCCAACTGCCGCGGCCCAGTCGGCGCTGGCGGAGGCGCTGCAAAACTGGATGGAGTTGCGGGCGATGGGGCCCGAACAGGCTGCCGAGCAGGGTGGCGCAATCGCGCAGTATGCGTCGTTTCCGGCGGCCGCACGAGCGTTTGTCACACCCACAGGCCGGATTCACAGTCAAACGCTCGAAGAACAAGCGGTACAAGGCAAGCGCGAGCTCGATACGGTTTGTGAGCGGCTGTCGGCGGTCGGTCTTTCGGCATACGCTGCGCGGCTCACTCCTCGCGATGTTGCGGATCTTGGCTTCGAGGCCGTCCGCGTGGTCATCCCGGCGGCCCAACCGCTTTTTACCGGCGACCCATTTTTCGGCAGTCGTGCGCGTGAGGTTCCACGTTCGATGGGATTCGAACCGCAACTCGACCGGGACTACCACCCGTTTCCGTAGACTCACTGTCGCTGTTTGACGGGACGCCGTTCTCGACGTTGCGTTGTCGTCCTCGACACGGATCGTTCATCCGCAAGTGGGTTGTTCGTTCTCGGCTGCGAGGTGGGGATGTGCGTCGACCTCCGCGTTACTGGTCGTTCGACTCTGATGGTGGCGTGGACGCCGATTGTTCGGCGGTGGCCTCGTTCGTACTGGCGCCGTCAGGGCTCTCTGCCCCCAATTCGGTTGCGCGCTCTGGCTCCGTGGCTTGTCGAGTCTCGGTGGCTTGCCCATCGCCGTCACCGTGTTCGGTTCCACGTTCTTTGGTTGCGCTAATCCGACTGTCACGACTGCCATCGATCGGTCGATCCGAGTCCAAACGGTCACCCTTTCGAGTGCCGTCGGAACGCATCGCCACTTTGGCCTCGCCGCTGGTGTCGTCGAAAACGAGGTGTTGATGAGGGTATGCCATTACGGTCGTCGCCTCGGCGGCGGCAAACCGTTTGCGGATTTCCGTGCGGACGGCGGACTCAACGGTCGCGATTTTGTACGGTTTGGTCACCCAGTACCGAAGCCGCAACAGAATGCCATCGTCACCGAAATCAGCAATAAACGCGCCCGGATTGGCAGGATAGCGGCCACTGCCGACGCGGATATCAGGCCCCCCTTTAATCACGTTCTCGGTGTCGCGGGCGGCCATTTCCATGAGCCGACGGGCTTCCGAAATGTCGGACTCGTAGGTCACGAGCACGTCGAGTGTCAGCCGCGTTCGCTCGTCTTCGGCCGAGTAGTTGACCACGTCGCGCTCGCGGATGTTTCCGTTCGGGATGACCAGAAACGTGTTGTCGAGCGTGAATATTTTGGTATACC
Source organism: uncultured Haloferacaceae archaeon (assembly GCA_964457485.1). Taxonomy (GTDB): domain Archaea; phylum Halobacteriota; class Halobacteria; order Halobacteriales; family Haloferacaceae; genus PL-Br10-E2g29. Next base: position 9,837 of record CAYWFO010000057.1, read on the forward strand.
GGATGGTGATGTCGTCGACGAAGCCGCGGGTGTTGTCGTCGAGTTCGATCATATCGCCGATTTCGAACGGCTGGTCGGCGAGCACGAAGACGCCGTTGATGATGTTGCCGACAATCGGCGCGAGAACGATGCCGACGACCGCCGAAAAAACGGTCACCGAGAGCACGATATCACCAAGCCGAAGCCCGATAAGCGAACCCGCAATGATTAGCGCTACTCCGATGGTCAGGCCACGGATTCCACCCAAAACAGTCTGTGCAACGCTCTGACGGGTAAATCGTTGGGCTATCGGGCGGCCCAGAAGCCGAACAAACAGTTTCGAAAGCCAGACGCCGAGACCGACAACCAAAACTGCCGCCAGAATACGGTGGCCCGGAAACTGCAGCAGTTCCGGCAGTAGCTGTTCGAGGAAGTCGACATTCGTGTCAACTCCCGTGTCGGCGGTTCCTTCGGACGCGGTCATTGGGATGGAATCGACGCCTGCGTGAAAAAGCGTTGTCCTCGAAACAGCTCGTGTTTCTCACCGACACCCGGCGTGAACGCCGGGGGTTGTCAGTGAACTCCCGGTGGCGCTTTGGTCGGAATAGAAATAGGTGTTCGAACGGCGGAGCCATTGCGCCGTCCGCGGTGTTTGGGGTATCTGCGACGCCCCTGTCCCGTCCGCAACGCTCCTGTCACGTCCGCACCACCTGTGTCACCGTCCGCTCACGCCAGCCAGTCGTCCGGCTTCGTGTCGTAGTCGACCTCGTCGGCCGCGA
>CAYWFO010000058.1:0-10513 GCA_964457485.1 uncultured Haloferacaceae archaeon
GACAGTGGCCGACCGGCGCACACGCGTAACTCGCTCCAAAATCGAGGTACTCGGTTCCGTTCGAATCGGTCAGATACACCCCGTCGCCCGAGACGATTTCGATCGGTTTCTCCGAGAAAACGAAGCCGCTCATTGGTCGGCCTCCCGGGATTCATCCACCACGCCCCGGTGAATCGTCGTTCCCCTGCCGTCGAGCACGGCCGTCACCGGTCTCTCGGCGTTGGCAGACCCCACGTAGACGGCGGGTGAGCCGCCGTCGAGCGCTTCGGTCGCCGCCATCACTTTCTTTGTCATAAATCCTTCTGCTGCCTCCTGAACCGCCTGCAGTTCGTTCGGTGTCGTCGCCGACTCGATCAGTGTTTCAGGGTCGTCGGGGTCGGCGTAGATCCCGGTCACATCGGTCAACAACACGAGTTCGCCGCCGACTGCGCCCGCAACCGCGGCCGCCGAGCGGTCGGCGTCGGCGTTGACCGGCGTCACCGAGCCGTCGCTGTTCTCGCCGAGCATCGGCACGCTCACGACGGGCGTGTAGCCCTCGGCGAGCAGCGCATCGAGCAACGCCGTGTTGACGTCGGTGATTTTCCCCGAGTGGTCGCCCCGTTTGATTTTTTTCTTCCCGTTTTCGAGCACGCGAACCGCGGACTTTCGCGGGCCGGTCAGCAGGCCGCCGTCAACGCCCGAGAGGCCGACGGCGTCGACGCCGGCATTCTGGAACTGCGTCGTCAACTCGGTGTTGAGTTTGCCCGCCATCACCATCTCGAACACCTCCATCGTCTCTTCGTCGGTAAAGCGGCCGGTGACGCCACCGGGCGTTTCGACGTAGGTCGGCTCGATTCCCAGCCGGTCGAGCGTTTCGTCGACCGCCGTCGACCCGCCGTGGACAACGATCACGTCGCGGCCGCTGTCGACGAGCGTGGCGATGTCCTCGACGGCACCGGCCGAATCAACGGCGCTCGCGCCGCCGATTTTCACGACGAGCGGTGGCTCGCGGCCGCCGTCGGTGACATACTGGTTCGCCGCTCGGGCGGCCGGTTCGGTCGACTGGATGTGTGCGCTTCGCTTGCGACGACGAGCAACGCGTTCGGGTGAGTTGTCGTGTTCCGGTGAGCTATCGCGTTCGGGTGAACTGTCGTGTTCGGTCATAGTGAACTCGCGGTGTCGCTACGGTGCGCCCACCGGGTGGAGGCCGGTGAACGTGAGCCCGGCGGTCTCATCGAGCCCAAGGGCGACATTGATTCCATGAATTGCCTGTCCGGCCGAGCCCTTCATCATGTTGTCGATTGCCGAAAACGCCACAATCCGCTTGTTCGACGGATCGAGTTCGAAGCCGACCTCGGCCATGTTGCTGCCGGCGACGGCTTTCGGTTCGGGATAGCGGTAGACGCCCCCGCCGCCGGCGACAAGTCGGACGAACGGCTCGTCCTCGTAACTCCCACGGTAGGCCTTCCAGAGGTCGCCCTTCGAGACAGGCGCGCCGGGAAAAACGTGACACGTCGCCGACGAGCCACGAATCATGTCGACGGCGTGGACCGTGAACGAGACGGATACGCCGAGGAACTGCTCGATTTCGGCCTCGTGACGGTGGCTGATCGGCGCGTAGGGCCGGACAATTCCCGAGCGTTCGGGATGGCTTGAGGCCGCCCCGCCGCCAGCGCCGCCCTCCGAGGAGCCGACCTTGACGTCGACAACGATCCGTTCGCTTCCATCGAGAATGTCGGCATCGAACAACGGCTTGAGCCCCAAAATCGTCGAGGCCGCGTTGCAGCCGCCGCTGGCGATCAACTCGGCACCGGGCAACGCATCGCGGGTCAACTCGGGCAGCGCGTAGACGCTTTTGTCGAGATACTCGGGCGCGCTGTGGCCGTCGTACCACTCGTCGTACTGTTCGGCCGTGTTGAGCCGGAAATCAGCAGAGAGGTCAACGACGCGGTCTGCGTGCTCGAAAAACGAGTCGATTCGCTCCATCGAGACGCCGTGTGGCGTCGCCGCAAACAGCACGTCGACCGATTCGAGATCGTCGGGCGAACTGAATCGGAGGTCGAGTTCGCGGAGGTTCGGATGCGAGTGCCCAACCGTCTTGTTGGCCTTCGAGCGGCTGGTGGCCTGGACAATCTCGAAGTTCGGATGGCCTGCAAGCAGTCGCAACAGCTCGCCGCCGGTAAAGCCGGTTCCGCCGATAACGGTCGCGGTGTAGGTTTCGTCGCTCATTGTGTCGTTGTTTCGCCCGCAGAGTCAGTAGCTTTCGATTCCAACCAGTCGACGACGGCCGCGGGCACGTCGGTCGCGACACAGCTATCGAGCGCTTTGAATTCGACCGTATGGTTGATTTCGTGGACGGTGTACTCCCCGCTTTCTGAACCGCCGACCTCCATGAGATCAACGCCGAGCAGCCCGCCGCCAACCGCGTTGCTGGCGCGTTCCACAAGGTCGAGCGCCGTCTCATCGAGTTCGAACTCGCTGGTCTCGCCACCTTTGGCTGCGTTGGTCAGCCAGTGGTCCGAACTCCGCGTCATCGCGGCGATTGGTTTCCCGTCGGTTGCCAGCACGCGAATGTCGCGACCGGGTTTGTCGACGAACTCCTGAATGTAGAACACCTTGTGTTCGTAGTGGCCGAGCACGGCTTTGTGCTCCAAAATCGCCTCCGCGGCGCTTTTCGAGTCGATTTTCGCCATCAGTCGCCCCCACGAACCGATGACGGGTTTCAGGACACACGGATAGCCAAACGACTCGATGGCGTCCATCGCCGAGTCGGTCGTGAACGCGACTTTCGTTGCGGGCGTTGGCACGCCAGTCGCATCGAGCGCGAGGCTGTTTTTGGCCTTGTCGGCACAGATGTCAGCGGTCTCGGGACTGTTGATTACGGGAATCCCGTAGTGATCGAAAAACCGGGTCGCGTACAGCGACCGGCTGGTCGACAGACAACGGTCGACGACGAGATTAAGCTCGTCGGTGTCGACAGTCGTGCCGTCGAGTCCGAACTGGTGTTTCCGGACATCAATTTTTTCGATTTCGTGGCCACGCTCGCGGAGTTCGCCGAGCAGCAGCTTTTCGTCCGTGCGAATCCGCGAATACAGAATCCCGATGTTCATATGAGTGTGATAAGTTGCCCAAAACCGCCACTGGGCGTCGTGGTGTCTATTCGCCCCAGTCTTCTTCGAGCTCAGGTGCTTCTTCGAGGGTGACCGGATCCAGCGAGATCACTTCCAGCTCGGCTCCGGTGATTGGGCTGTCGATGATTTCGCCAACCTCGATATCGGCTGGCAGTTCGATTGCTTCGCCTGTGATCGGGTCGTCCGCCTGCAGCATGTCGCTATCACTCGTCATCGTACTCTGTACTCCATCGCATGCACATATAAACGCTTCGAAATCATAATTAAGTTTACATGATGTAGAAATGCCTATACGCGATGCAAAGGCGAGTATAACTCCCTCTTCGATAGATCCGTGTCAGATTCTGATTATGTGTGCAGTGACCCCGAAAAGGGGTCGCCGCCGCGGTCGTCGCAACCGCTCTTTCGACTCCGACTGCCCGTCGTCGACCATGCTCAGCGTGTTGACTGCTACGTTGGCTGAGGCGGTCTCAGACATACTGGCTCACCGCCTCGTCGAGGCTGTTCGCGGCCGATACGAGCGTTTCACGGCGCTTGGCCAGTGCTGCAGCGTCATCGTCCAGTTTCGTGCGCGCTCGCGCGATCGACGCGTCAACCGCTTCCGGAGCGGGCCCGCCCAGCGAGTCGCGGCTGGCGACGCTGTGGGCCGGATCGAGCGCGCGTTCGACGGCCGCTTCGTCGACGGATGCGAACAGCGACTCGTCGAGCACCTCGTGGGCCGCCGCATCGAGCAGCGCGGCCGACACCGCTGTCTCCGCGTCGTCGGCCGCCGCGGCCGCGCGGGCAACGACCTCGTGAGCCGTCCGAAACGGCAGGCCGGCCATCGCCAGCAGGTCGGCAACGCCCGTCGCTGTCGAAAAGCCCGCGCCGGCATCGGCGGTTAGGCGTTCCTCGTTCCAGTCGGCCGTCGTCACCGCGCCCGCCGCAATCGACGACGCCTCGACGACGGCGTCGACCGCGCGGAACGTGTGCGGATGTGCGCGCTGGAGATCGCGGTTGTAGGCTCGCGGCAGCCCTTTGAGCGTCGTCAACAGGCCGGTCAGCTCGCCCGTGGCGTCACCGGCGACCGCTCGCGTGAGCTCCAGCGAATCGGGATTCTTTTTTTGCGGCATAATCGACGAGGTCGAACTGTAGTCGTCCGCCAAATCGAGATATCCCCCGTTGGCGAAGATGATCAGATCCTCGGCGAGCCCCGAGAGCGTGGTGGCGTGAACCGCCAGCGCACCCGTTGCTTCGGCGAGAAAGTCCCGCGCTGACGACGCGTCCATCGAGTTCTCGACGACGCGCTCGAAGCCAAGCAGGTCGGCCGTTCGTTCGCGGTCGATGTCGAACGGCGTTCCGGCAAACGCCGCGGCGCCCAGCGGCGACTCGTTGGTTCGGTCGTAGCCATCGAGCAGACGTGCGGTATCGCGGGCGACCGCCGAGGCATAAGACAAGAGATAGTGGCCGACCGTGATCGGCTGGGCCGGTTGGAGATGGGTGTAGCCCGGCATCAGCGTCTCCGTGTGCGCGACGGCCGCCTCGATCAGCGCCTCGCGCAGCGCGAGCGTTGTCTCGGCCGCATCGAGTAGGTCCGACCGCAGACGGAACCGAATGCAGGCGGCGACCTCATCGTTGCGGCTTCTGGCGGTATGCATCTTCCCGCCGTCGGGGCCGACGCGGCCGATGACCGCCGATTCGATCGCCTCGTGGACGTCCTCGCCACCGGAGAGACCACCATGCCCCGCCGATTCGACGTCTTCGAGCGCGCCGAGAATCGTGCCGGCTTCCTCGTCCGTGATGATTTTTTGTTCGGCGAGCATCACGACGTGGGCGCGGTCGACCGCGAGATCGGCGGCAAAAATCCGTTCGTCGCCGGCGAGACTCGACAGGAACTCGCGGGCAGGGCCGCCGCTAAAGCGTGCTCTGCGGACGACGGTGTCGCCCGCGTCGGTTTCCGGATTGCGGCGTTCTGTCGAGTCGTCGGTCATGCTTACTCGCTGTCGTCGATGTCGCGTTTCGCTTGCGCCGCAATGCGGTCCTGATAGCCGTGGTATTTGGCGACGCCCGTGGCGTCCTCTTGGGTGATTTTGCCGACCGTTTCGGTGTTGAACGACGCGGCGTCCGCCGAGTAGACCGCATACGGGCTCGACCGCCCGACGACGCGGGCCTGTCCGCCTTCGAACCGAATCGTCACGGTGCCGGTCACCGCGGTCTGTGTTTCGGCGATGAATCCCTCAAGCGCGGCGACGAGCGGGCCGTCGACGAGGCCCTCGTAGCCCTTCTGGCTCCACTCGTCGTCGACCTGGCGTTTGAAATCGCGTTCCTCTTTCGTGAGCACAAGCGCTTCGAGCCCCTTGTGGGCGTTCAACAGCGTTGTCGCCGCGGGGTGTTCGTAGTTCTCGCGGACTTTCAGTCCGAGCATACGATCCTCCATCGTGTCGGTGCGGCCGACACCGTAGCTCCCGGCGCGTTCGTTGAGTTCTTCGATCAGCGCGACGGGTTCCATCTCCTCGCCGTCGAGCGCGATCGGGTAGCCCTCATCGAATGCGAGTTCGATCTCTTCGGTTTCGCCGGTTGGCGCGGTCGTCCACTCGTAGATTTCCTCGCCGGGCACGTGGCTCGGCTCTTCGAGTTCGCCGCCCTCGATCGACCGGCTCCACAGGTTGGTGTCGATCGACCAGACGCCCTCCTTGCCGGCCTGCACGGGGAGGTCGCGCTCGGCGGCGTACTCGATCTCCCAGTTGCGGGTCATCCCCATCTCGCGAACGGGCGCGACGACATCGAGGTCGGAGGCGCGCCAGACGGCCTCGAAGCGAAGCTGGTCGTTCCCTTTGCCCGTACAGCCGTGTGCAATGCCGTCACACCCTTCGTCGAGTGCAACCCGGAGAATCGCCTTCGCGATCACGGGACGGGCGAGCGCCGTACCGAGCGGGTAGCCCTGGTAGTCCGCATTCGCTCGAACGGCGTCGAAACAGAGGGCCGCAAACTCCGCTTTGGCGTCGATAACGTGGTGGTCGAGTCCGAGCGCCTCGGCGGTCTCTCGGGCCTCGTCGAACTCGTCTGCGGGCTGGCCGACGTCGACGGTGACGCCGATTACTTCGTCGTATCCGTACTCCTCTTCGAGAACCGGCACGCAGACGGTCGTGTCGAGACCGCCGCTGAACGCCAGTGCCACGCGCTTTGTCATTACCCACACAAACCGGGGTCTGCAACTTAAATTCAGCGTTTCTACTTTTCGAAAATAGTCGCACAGACATGGCTATGCGGTCGAAAACGGGGAATCAAGAAAATCGGATCACCGACCGAACCAGTGCTGGGCTACTGGTCCGCTCGCCGAAACGAGGCGGGGTCGGCCACGGAAAGCCGCCCCGCTCGCGGTAGTCGCCGGGGTGCCCGCCGGCACCACGGCCGCAGCCGACGCTGTCGACTGCGCGGCGATTCAGTGCGACCGACCGGAGACATTGGCGATAAATCGAACCTCGGCTACAAAACGATTACGTGATTGACCCGATGTGGCTGACGATCACACGGCGCATACATCCGCGGGGGAGGACATAGATCCGTGGGAGGATATAGATCCGCGGGAGGATGTGGACGGCGCTCAGACGCGGGTGCATCAGCGACGCGGCAACACGAAACCACTCGGCGGACTCAGAAGCCGAACGGATCAAAGCCGGTGTCGACGCCGGCCAGCCAGAAGACGCCGGCAATCCCGAGTGCGGCCGCCGGCGGAATCGTGAGATTGTCGTCGACGGCGACCCCGCGGATGATCGGTTTGATGCCGTCGGCGACCGCCGCGAGCACCCCACCGGCGGCGGCCGCCACAGCGCCGACAACGACGCCGGCCCACGGAACGGTGAACGGTGCGGCCAACGCAACACAGACCGCGAACATCACGCCAACGACGCCGAGGCGCTTGTGTTCGTGTGGGCCGTTCTCGCCGAGCATCCCGCTGACCGGGTCGGCGAGCGCAAGCATCAAAATTCCCGGCAGCGCCACCGCCGGGGCGAACACCAGCGCAACGGCCGTCATACTCGTCATGTAGAGCGCGTAGCCGGCGACCGTCTCCGCTTCGTACGCCCGCGTGAGTTCGTCGTAGATCCAGTGGGGTACACCGACGACGAGACGGAAGAATTCGAGACCGAACACGATGATCGTCACGGCGATCATGAACAGCCGAAGTTGCCCCCAACTCACCAACCCGAACAGGTAGATAAGCGGCATGCCGACGCCCGTTGCGTGAACCGCTCGGCGGCTGTACTCACTCATTGTCCCATCCGTCCCGTCCGTCGTGGCCGTCTCGTCCGTTCCGATTGTCCCGTCCGCTCGAAACCACGCGACTCCGGCAGCGTCATGCGGCCGTGACGTCGGTTTCAACGGCGTCGTAGCGGCTGCGCAACTCGTCGAACGTTCGATCGTCGGCCACGAGCGCCGCAACCTCGTCGGCAACCCGGTCGAGCGGGAGGCGAATCTGGGCGGCCGAGTCGCGCTCGCGGAGCGTGATGCTCGTCTCGTCGTCTCCTTCGAGCCCCTCGTGATCGACGGTCACACAGAACGGCGTGCCGACCTCGTCCTGCCGCCGGTAGCGCCGCCCGATCGATCCTGAATCGTCGTACGTCACCGACACGCCCGCCTGCCGGAGCGTCCGCGAAAGGTCGGTTGCGATTTTGACCAGCGCCTCATCGTTGCTCACGAGCGGGAAGACGGCGACGGTGGTCGGCGCGATTTCGGGGGCCAACGAGAGGTACGTTCGCGACTCGCCGTCGACCTCGTCCTCGCGGTAGCCGTGTTCGAGCAGTGTGTACACCGTTCGACCAACGCCGAACGACGGCTCGACGACGTGTGGCGTGATGTGCTCGCCCGCCTCGGTCTGGGTTTCGACTGCGACGTTCGCCACGTCTGTGTCGACGGTGTAGCGTTCGCCATCAATCTCGACGCTGACCTCGCCGTTATCGAAGCGAGCAGGGTCGCGTTCGGCCAGCTCCTGGAGGGCATCTGCCACGTCGCCCGCGTTGCTGCCGAATTCGGGGCCGAGTCTCGACATGTCGGGGTCGGCGACCGTTTTCTCGACCGTTTTCGGCTCGTCGTAGCGTTTAAAAACGGTAAAGCGGCCTTCGGAGTACTCGTCGTGTTTCAACAGATCGTAGTCGCTGCGGTAGGCGAAGCCGGCAATCTCGATCCAGTTGCCGTCGATTTCGCTTTCGGCGTCCCAACAGTCCGCCGCATAGTGCGCACGCTCGCCGCTGAGATGCTGACGGAACCGGAACCGATCGGTGTCGACGCCGACTCGCTCGTACCACTCTTGGGCGATGCCCATGAAGTACGCCACCCATGGCGAGCCGATGACCTCCTCCGAAACGGCTTTGGCGATCGTGGTTTCGATGTAGCTCCCCTCGTCGGCGTGTTGTTCGGTCGCGGGATACAGCGTCACCTCCACGTCGTCGACCTCGCCGAGCGGCGGTTCGTCCTCCGCGGGGTCGATGAACTGCTCCAACTCGGCCTGCGTGAACTCGCGAACCCGAATAATGCCGCGCCGCGGGCTGATCTCGTTGCGGTACGCCGGACCGATCTGGGTGACGCCGAACGGCAGTTGGCCGCGGGCGTACTCCTTGAGCCGGGGGAACTCGACGAAGATTCCCTGCGCCGTCTCGGGGCGCATATAGCCCGGTTGGCCCGAACCGGGACCGATCGAGGTTTCGAACATCAGATTGAACTCCTCGACGGGTTCGCCCGCAAGCGACGCGCCACAGGCCGGACACGCGATGTCGTGTTCGGCGATGCGTTCGCTGACGCGCTCGATCCCAAGCGCTTCGGCGTCCTCGATTCCGTCGACCGCGTCCTCGATCAGGTGATCGGCGCGGTGGGTCGCCCCACACTCCGCACACTCGATGAGCATGTCGTCGAAGCCGTCGAGGTGTCCCGAGGCCTCGAAGACGGCCTCGGGCATGATTGTTGGGGCCTCGATTTCGTCGTTGCCGAGTCGCACGGTGAACCGGTCGCGCCAGGCGGATTCGACGTTGTGTTTGAGCGAGGCTCCCTCGGGCCCGAACGTGTAGAAGCCGGCCGTCCCGCCGTAGGCACCGTTGGAGCCGAAAAAGAACCCCCGACGCTTGGCCAACTCCATGAGGTCGCGCTGATCGGCCATCAGACGCCCTCCAGCAGATCGACATCCCGGACGATTCCGACCAGTTCGCCGCCGGAAACAAGCGGAATCTGTTCGATATCGTGTTTGAGCATCATTTTCGCCGCGTCGGCCGCGGTTTTGGTTTTTCCGATCGTCACCACCTCGCTCGTCATGATTTCGGCGACCGGTTCGGCGGGAATTTCGACGTTTCGTGTCGGGAAGTAGCTGTTGCCGACGGCCTTGATTCCCTCCCAGGCCCACTTCGAATCCTGTTCGGCGATCGACTCGCCGGTGTCGTCTTCGCCCTCGACCACGCGGGCGATTTCGACGATGTCGACCTCCGTGAGAATGCCCGTCATGTCGCCCTCGTCGTCAAGGACGACCGTGTAGGGAACGTTCGCGTAGTAGATCTCGCGTTCGGCGACGAGCAGCGGCGTGTCGACGTAGGTCGTGTTGATCTCGGCTGTCGCAAGCGAGCCGACCGCGCGATCGCCATCGATCTCCTCGCGGGCGATTGCGCGGACGACGTCGGTGACGGTGATGATACCGACCAGATCGTGATCGCCGGTGTCATCGACGACGGGAACGCGTCGGGCGTGTTCGGCGAGCATGCGTTCGGCCACATCGTGGATGTCGGCGTCGGGGTCGATTGTCGGAACCTCTCGCATCAACAGCGCGAGTTGGTCCTCATCGGGTCGCTCGATGAGGTCGTCCCGCGAGACGAGTCCACGGTAGACTTCGTTCCCGCCGGTCTGCTTGACGACAGGAACCGACGAAAAGCCGTGATCTTGGAGATAGGTGAGAACGTCATCGCGGGTACCGGGCAGTTCGACTGTCACCAGCGTCTCCCGCGGCGTCATGGCGTCGACTACGTACATACTCCGGTCTACCGTCGGCCAGCCGCTTGTATTATTCGGAGACGGCGTTTGGTCGGTCAGTCGGTTCTTTCGACATGTTTATGTACGTGAGCGTGCGACCGAAAACCATGACACAAAACCACACACCCGTTTCGGAGGCGTCGGTGGGCGAGGTCATGGGCGCTGTCGACGCGTCGTCGAGCCAACCTTCGTATGTGATCGCGGATGTCAACCGAGACGAGGCGTGGCTTTCGGTTTCACAGACCGATGCTCCCGTGCTCACCGAGTGGGCCTGACTCACCGTTCGTTTGTCTCTCCGGTTGGGACGCCGCTTGCTGGTTTCGTTTTTGTTGCCGAGAATCCGTACTACTGTCCATTTGTGTCCGCTCTCGACTGGCCGTTACATAAAGTCCGCAATCCCACTCTGCTTGTTCTTATCA
>CAYWFO010000059.1:0-10327 GCA_964457485.1 uncultured Haloferacaceae archaeon
CGAACCTGCCGGGTGTTCGCGGGCCCATCTACCCCGACGGCCGGTTCGTCTATCTGCCGATTCCCGAGCGCGAACCGATCGCCGCCGACGTGCCGACCTACGGCGACCTCCGTTCAGAACTCGATCCGCTGCCGTTCGACCTCCCGGCCGACGTGCTGTCGCAACCGGTGCATCTCGATCCCGCGTTCACCTCGTATCCGTTCTGTTCGACGTTCACCTACGGCGACGAACACGCGGTCAAAGCCGGGCCGCTGTCGACGCTGTCGCCGGGCGACTCGTTGTTTTTCTATGCAACGCTGTCGACGCATGACCGGCCCGCAGAAGTCGACACCGCGGGCGCTGACACCGCGGTCGGCGAGCGCGTCGACTGGGTCGCCCCGGAGTGGGGCGCGTACCTGATCGGCGAGTTCCGCGTTGCCGACGTGCTCGACGCCGAGCAGTGTGCGTCGGTGTCGCCGTCGAACTCCGTTGTCGCCGAGAACGCTCACGCCGCGCGCCGCGAGTTCGACGCCAAGGTCGTTGTTCGCGGCGGGCCGAGGTCGCAGCTGTTCGAGCACGCCGTACCGCTCAGTGCGGCCGATTCGGGCGCGACGGCGAACCGACTCGTCACCGAGCTGTCGAACGATTCGGGCCGCGGGCCGTGGTGGCGTCGACGGCTGTGGTTCGAGGCCGATGAAACGGCGCGACTTCGCGAAATCGTCGACGACGACCCGGAAAACCGGGGCGAGTGATCGCACTGAGCCGTCGGTGTCCCAGACGCCCCCTTTTTGTACCCGCCGGCTGTATGGACGGCTGACACGCCATACGACCGGCTTCACGCACCAATGATTCCCACCAGTCGTCCCCGCTGTCCGACTGCCGACCAGTGCCGCGCCCAGTCGGAGACTATCGGGACGATCCTGCTCATCGGGGTGGTTGTCGTCGCCATCGGTACCTTCGGCGCGTTCTTTCTGAGCGATTTCGCCGACGAGAGCGCGCCGTTGGTGAGCATTACGGTCGACGGCAACGAGAGTACGGCGAACGTCAGCCATGCTGGCGGCACCACGGTTCCGGCCGGTGAGCTCTCAGTGACGGTGAGCCAGGGGTCGACCACCGAGCGGTATGTTCTCGATGAAGACGACCCCAATAGCGATTTCGTCAAGGGGAGCGATCCGAGCCAGTTTGCCCCCGGTGATCGCTGGGAGTTCGATGTCAGCGAACAGCCGCTTGTCGCTGACGAGCGAATCACTGTCCGGCTGATTCACGTTCCGTCGAACGAGGTCGTCGACAGCGAACGGTACACGTTCGCCGACTAACCGCCCACAGACCGTCTTCGTCATCCGGGAATCCGCAATAACCGACCGAATGTTCATTTCTCCCTGACTGCGTTCGCGAGCCTGGTCTACGTGTCCGATTATCCTCAACGAAAGATTATAAGACAACTCGGATTGGTGTAAACTGTATGGACGCAATTGTTCTTGCTGGCGGCTATGCAACGCGAATGTGGCCGATCACGCGAAACCGACCGAAAATGCTGTTGCCGGTCGGCGACACGACGGTCATCGACAAAACGCTCGCCCAACTCGACGCCGAAGACGGAATCGACGACGTCTACATCAGCACGAACGAGGCGTTCGCCAGCGACTTCGCGAACTACGTCGACGAACAGGGCTACGAGAAACCGCAGCTCTCGGTCGAAGACACCAGCGACGAAGACGAGAAGTTCGGCGTCGTCGGCGCGCTTGCCCAACTGATCGACCGCGAGGAACTCGAGGACGACCTACTCATCATCGCCGGTGACAACATGGTCGGCTTCGACATCGCCGACTTCGTCGACTTCTTCGAAGAGAAAGAGTCGCCCGTGTTGGCCGCCTACGACGTGGGCGACTTCGAGCGGGCGAAATCCTACGGGCTCGTCGAACTCGACGGCGAGGAGGTCGTCGACTTCCAGGAGAAACCCGACGAGCCGAAAACAACGCTCGCGTCGATCGCCTGCTACGCGTTCCCCGCCGACGTGCTGCCGTTGTTCGACACCTACCTTGCGGACGACCAGAACCCCGACGAGCCCGGCTGGTTCCTCCAGTGGCTCCAGTCGCGCCAGTCGGTGTACGCGTTCACCTTCGACGACGTCTGGTTCGACATCGGCGAGGCACCGGCGTATCTCGATGCGGTCGACTGGAAACTCGGCGGCGAACCGCTCGTCGCCGACGACGCGACCGTCGAAAACAGCGAACTCAACGGCTCGACGCACGTCATGTCGGGCGCAACCGTCACCGACTCGACGATCACCGACTCGCTTGTGTTCCCCGACGCGACCGTCGAAAACAGCGAACTGATCGAGTGCGTTACCGACGTGGAAACCACGATTACGGATCTCGAACTGGTCGAGAGCCTTGTCGGTTCCCAGAGCGTGCTGCAGCCGGAGTAAGCGCGTTATGACGTTCGATTTTTTGTCGGTCAGCCGCCAGTAGTCGGTTCTCCCGCGCTTGTGGCAATAAAACCGAATCATCCAAGCCACCCGACGGTTTGTGAGCGCGTAAGGAACCCAGATGCCAGATAACGAACTGTCGACCGATATCGGTACCTGGACGGCCGCATCTGTCGGTGTCGGAACGATGATCGGCGCGGGCGTGTTCGTGCTTCCCGCGTTTGTCACCGCTGAGGTCGGCGAACTCGTCGTTCTCGCGTTCCTGCTCGCGGGGCTGCTCGCGTTTGTCAATGCGCTATCGGTCTCGGAACTTGGTACGGCGATGCCGGCGTCGGGCGGCGCGTACAACTGGGTGACCCGGGCGCTCGGCCCGCTTTTCGGCTCGGTTGCGGGCTTTAGCGACTGGCTCGGTCTCGCGGTCGCCTCCTCGTTTTACAGCCTCGGCTTCGGCATCTATCTCGGGCTCGTGTTGCCGCTGCCGGCGGTCGCCCTTCCGGTGGTTCCACTCGTGCTCTCGCCGGCACAGCTCGGCGCGATGCTCGCGGGCACGCTGTTTGTCGGGCTCAACTATCTCGGCGTCAAAGGAACCGGCTGGGTTCAACTCGCCGTCGTGGCGACACTCATCAGCATTCTGCTCGTCGTTGCCGTCGATGGGCTTCGAACCGTCGGCCTCGAGGCGCTTTCGGTGTTCTCCCCGGCTCGCATCGACGGCCTGTTCGGTGCGGTTGCGGTCGTCTTCATCTCGTATCTCGGCTATGCGAAAATCGCCACCCTCGGCGAGGAACTGTACGATCCTGGGCGAACCATTCCGATCGCCGTCCTCGGCAGCGTCGTGGTCGTCACCGTTCTCTACACGGCGCTCACGCTGGTGGTCACCAGCCAGGTCGATTTCGCGGTGCTCACCACCGAAACTCCGGCCGTGTTGACGATTGCTGAACTCGCATTTGGGCCGGTTGGCGTCGCGCTCATGACGGCTGCGGGACTGCTGGCGACCGCCACGAGTACCAACTTCTCCGTGCTCGCCTCCGCACGCATCACGTTCGCGATGGGTCGCCAGCGGCTGGTCGGCGAGTGGCTCAACAATCTCCACCCGCGGTTCACGACGCCGTACCGCTCGCTGCAGGTGACGGGGCTGTTGATTTTGAGCTTTATTCTCGTCGACGACCTCGTGTTGCTCGCCCAGACGGCCAGCGCGTTCCACCTCGTCGGCTACGGCCTGCTCAACGTTGCGCTTCTCGTCTTTCGCACCGTCGACGTCGACTACGCCCCCACGTTTCGGGTGCCGTTGTATCCGGTGACACCCGTTGTTGGCGCGGTGTGTTCGTTCGGCCTGCTCGCCTTCGTCGAGCCAATCGTGTTGGTGGCGACGGGGCTGTTGATCGTCGGCTCGGTCGGCTGGTATCTGGTTTACGGCCGTGACCGCACCGACGACGAGGGGTTGGTGAGCCGGCTGATTCTCCGCGAGTCCGACCGGCTGCCCGACTCGGCGGTCGCCGCGACCGAGGCCGCCCGTCCCGAACGGGCGAACTTTCGTGTGATGGTCTCGCTGGCGAATCCGCGAACCGAAACCGACCTGATGGCGCTTGCGTGTGCGATTGCGGCCGCACGTGACGGTGTCGTCGTCGCCACCCACGTTGTTCGGGTGCCCGACCAGGTACCGCTGTCGCGTGCCAGAGCAAACCGCGAGCGGTTCGATTCGCAGTCGGACACACTGCTTGCGGCGGCCAAAGCCGACGCCGACGAGTTCGGCGTCCCCATCGAAACGCAGCTGGTGTACTCACACCGAACGCTCGAGGCGGTGTTCGACGCCGCCGACCGGCTCGCGGTCGACACGCTCGTCATGGGCTGGCGAACGGACTCGCCGCTCACGGGCGGTCGAACCGCCACCGCGTTCGACGAACTCGCCGCGAACCTGCCGTGTGAGGTGCTCGTGCTCAAAGACGGGGGCTTCGATCCGACGCGGATCGTGGTGCCGACGACCGATGACGCCAACAGCGCGCTGTGTGCGCAGGCGGCCGCACTGCTCCAACAGAGCTACGACAGCGAGGTGTCGTTGCTTCACGTTGTCGACGGCGAGGGCCAACGCGAAGGGGCCGAGCGGTTTTTGACCGACTGGGCCACCGAACACGACCTCGAGAGCCCGAACTTGATCGTCGATTCCGAGGGCGACGTCGAGTCGGCAATCGCCCGCGAGGCCGCCGAGCACTCGCTGTTGTTGATGGGTGCGACCGAACGCGGGCTGCTCTCGCGGCTGCTACGTCGGTCGTTGATTTTTGACGTCGTCAACACGGTTGATTGTGCGGTCATTCTCGCCGAGCGCCCCCACGAGCGGTCGCTTCGCGAACGCCTGTTCGACTGATCGCGTTCACCACGCGTTGGAACCGCGTGACCGCGACGAGGGCCGAATTTATGTGGGTCGAGCGCCCTGTTTCACGTGATTCTCCGTGTCCGTCATCGAGCTTTCGAACCTCCGGAAAACCTACGGCGATTCCCCCGCCGTCGACGGGCTCTCGCTCGTCGTTGATGAGGGCGAACTGTTCGGTCTGTTGGGACCGAACGGCGCGGGAAAAACCACGACCTTGGATATCTGTACCGGCCAACGCACCCCCGACGGCGGCACCGCGCGGGTGTGCGGCGTCGACCCGGTCGCCGAGCCAACGCGGGTTCGCGAACGACTCGGCATTCTCCCCGAAAAGGAGTCGCCACCGAGCGTGTTGACGCCGCGGGAGTTCTTTCAGTTCGTCGGGCGCGTTCGCGGCCTCACTGATGAGCGCGTCGACAGCCAAACCGACGAATGGGCCGATCGCCTCGGCTTTCGCGCCCACCTCGACACGCGCTCGTCGGATCTCTCTCGCGGCCAACAACAGAAGGTGATGCTCGCGGCGGCGTTTCTCCACGAACCCTCGGTCGTCGTCATCGACGAGCCGCTGGCGAACCTCGATCCGATCGTCCAAGAACAGGTGAAGGCCTTCCTGCGCGACTACCGTGCCGCGGGCAACACCATCATGATCACGACCCACGATGTCGATGTCGCCGCAGACCTCTGTTCGCGGGTCGTCATCATGTATGAGGGGAAAATTGTGGCCGACTGCCGGCCCGCCGACCTCGGCGACGAGACGTTGCTCTCGGTGTTTTTGTCGCGTGTTGGCCACGACTCGGCCGACAGCAGATCGCGACCCGGCGAGTCTGAACACGGCGACAGCGAGAGCGACACCGTCGCACCCTCCGCCCCGACCGAGGAGTAACCATGCGGTCGCTCACCGGCCGGCTGTTCGTCGAGATGCTCCGCGAGGAGTACCGCATTCACACGACGCTGTTCGGCCACCGGCGGTTCACGCTGTTTCCCGTCTTGCTCACGACGGTTACCGCCACCACGGCGTTCGGCGTCGTCTGGACGGGCACCGACCCGGCTCTCGTACTCGCTGGCGCGTTCGCGCTCGTCTTCGTCTTCGGCCTCCATACGGGCTCGATCGGGCTCGTCGGCCGCGACGAACTCTCGAACCTGCTCGGCGAGCAGACACGCCTCGTGTTTTCGGCGCGCACCCTGCCCGTTTCGCCACGCCGTCTGCTGGCGGTGTTCGTCGCCAGCGATGTGGTGTTTTACGCGCTGTTGTTTCTCGCGCCGATCGCGCTCGGTCTCGCGCCCGTGGTGTGGCTCACCGGCGCGACCGGCGGTGGCCTGCTACTGGCCGTGAGCTGGCTCTGGCTGTTGCTGATGGGTACCTTTGGGTTCGGTCTCGGCGTGACCATCGCAGCGATCGGCCTCGCCCAACGCGGTCGAGCGGGACTCGTACTGGTCGTCGCGGTCGGTGTCGCACTCGCCGCGGGAACCGTCGTCCTCGCGACCGATCCCATCGCGATTCCGATCGACCCGGTCGGCTACACGCCCTACGGGCTGTTTCGTGCGCCCACCATCGGCGGTCTCGTCGCCACCGCCGGCGCGCTCGCGGCCGTGTTTCTGCTCGCCGCTCGGCTGTTCGATGTGCAGCACCGACAACGCACTCGGCAGGCTGCGCCCGCGTTTCGCCGATGGAACCGGCGCGTTGGCGAGCCACTCACGACGAAAACGCTGCTGGACGTTCACCGAAGCGCCGGCGGATTCGGGGCGGTCGTGTTTTCGGTCGCGGTGCTGTTCGCGGTGATCGTCGGCCTCGTCGACCTCGCGGGCCGAATCACCGGCGTTGGGCCGTCGGTTGCCATCGCGTTCGGCGCGATTCTCGGGCTGTCGGCGTTTACCACGTACAACTGGCTCACGCAGTACGACGACATCGAGACCTACCGCAGCCAGCCGGTGCGCGTCGAACAGGTGTTTGCGGCCAAGCGGCGAGCGTTCGTGCTTCTCGGCCCGGCGGTTGCGCTCGTTTTTTACGCGCTTGCCGTGGGCTGGCAGTCGGCCCCACTCGGTGAGGTCGCCGTCGGCGTTCTCGTGTTGGTCGCAACAAGCGGCTACATTTTTGGCGTCACGATCTTTCTTGCCGGGCTCTCGCCGACCGAGTCCCTCTTCGACACCGTGTTGTTCGCGCTGTTCGGTCTGGCGATGATGGTGGCGCTGCTGCCGATTCTCGTTGTGGCGTTCACGCTTGCCCCGCTGTCGCCGGGGGCGCTCGTTGGACTCGCTGTGTGGAGTGTCGGACTCGCGGCTGTCGGCACCGTCTGCTACCGACGCGCGATTCCCCGCTGGACGGCGCGCTACCGACACGGCTGAACGGGATTGGCTTTGCCGACTTCCAGTCGTGAGCGCCCCCGAACGCGGCGCAGTCGCTCGGTTTTTCTCCGACGAATCACCCGGATTTATACCTGCGTCATCACAACAGCCGGCATGTTCGTTTCCTCCCTCCGCTACCCGCTCGACGCCGACGACCTCCCGCGAACGCTGCTCATCGGCTCGTTGCTCGTGGTCGGCTCCGTCTTCATCCTCCCACTGATCGTCCTGATGGGCTATTTCGTCCACGCAATCAGCGCGGCCGCTTGCGACGACCCGCCGCCGGCGTTCGAACGGGTTGGCGAACTGTTCGTCGACGGAGCCAAACTCCTCGCGATTACCCTCGTCTACGCGGTCGGCTTCATCGTGCTGGCGGTTGTCGTCCTGTTTGTCGGCGAACTCAACGAGCAACTCATGCTGGTCGGCTTCGTGCTTCTCGCCGCCGTTTATTTCGGATTGCTCTACTTTTCGGTGGCCGTGCTGTACGCCTTCAGCCGCCACCGGCGACTTGCCGACGCGTTTGCGCTCCGAGAAATCGTTCGAACCGGCCTCAGTGTGCGGTACCTGCTGGTCGTCCTGCTCGTCGTTTTCATCGTTCCGACGCTGTTTAGCATTCTGCAGGTGCTCGTCGGCATCACGGTTATCGGCCTGCTGTTGATTCCAGCCACGCTGGTGTACGAACTGCTCGTCTACGCCGCGTTCGTGAGCGAACTTGACGCCCCCGCCGACACGTCGCCACTTTAGGCGATATCGGCCTGTTCGGTGACCACCCGAACCTCGATGCCGACGCCGGTCTGCTCGCGTATCGACTCGCGCAGGTCGGCCGCCGCCGGCGCATCATCACCGTACACGTGGACGGTCACCTGTCTCGGTTCCTGTGAGACGAGATCGGGTTGGTAGCGAAACTCGATGTCGACCTCGCTGGCCGTTGCCGACGCGGTAATCCGTTCGACCTCGTTCTCGAACGCGTTGTTGTCGCGGGCGTCGAGCGACGCCATCGCCAGAAACGATGTCAACACCAACACGGCAAGCCCGAAGGCGATGAGTCGCTCGGCGGTCGCCCGTTCGGCGCGCTGGGCATCGTACCAATGACTCGGTTTGTACTCCTTGATCCAGATGGTCGCGATACCCGCAACGTTGATCGACAGCAGGTTGACCAGCACCAACACGCCGGCTCCAAACGCCAGCGGCGCGTTGACGTACGCGATTCCGAGCCCGACCGACGCGGCCGGCGGCATCAGCGCCACGGCGATCATGACGCCGACCAGCGCCTCGTCGGTGCCCGATGTCAGCGCGATTGCCCCCGCCGCGCCCGCACCGAGGGCGATCGCCAGCGCCAGCAGGCCGGGATGCGCGCGTTCGGCGATCTGTTGAATCAACAGGAGTTCGATTTCGGGCGAAACGGTGAACCGCACCGAGAGCGCAAACAGCGTCGCACAAACAACCGCGAAGCCGACCCCGATCGCCTGCGAGCGAAGCCCCTCCCAGAACAAATCGTCATCGCTGATTACGGTACCGACACACGAGGCCATCGCCGGACCGATCAGCGGCGCGATCACCATCGAGCCGACGACGACCGCCGCGCTGTCCTGGAGCAGGCCGGCGGTCGCAACAATTGCGCTGATCAGCGTCAACGCGAGATAGTTTGGCGTGCTCCGCGAGAGATTCTGGGCTTTGGTTCGCAGTTCGTCGCGCGAAATGCGGATATCCTCGCCGTTTTCGGTCTGTTCGCCGTGTTTCTCCTCGAACTGCTCGGAGATGATCGTCTCGACGTCGCTGACGACCATGTAGCCGTCGCGTTCGACACCGACGTCTCTGAGCTGATCGATGATCGATTCGACCTCGTCGGCGTCGGCCGGAATGTAGACGATATCGCTGAAGCCCGACCGCGAGCTTTCGGTCGTCATCGCGTAATCGATCTCCTCGGTTTCGAGGATGTCAATGACCGTCTCGCGCTTGCCGTCCGGAACGAGCGTTTGGATGAGGCGCATCGGTTGAATCCAGCAAGCTGGTTGTGCCCACTGTTTCGGCCGGCTAAATAAGCCATTCGACAGCCGTAGCGTGGGTGTCTCCGCTCTTTCATTGTGATTGCTCGCAGACGAATCGGCGAGTTTTGGCGGCGGTTCGCCCCGTCGCTGGCGCGGAACCGACCGTCAGCTCACGCCACGAACAGCCACGCGAAGCCGACCGCCAGCCCCGACAGCGCGAGGTTTCCGAGCGCGTTGGCGACCGCCAGCCCCCGATGGCCGTCTTCGAGTAGCCGGACGGTCTGGACGCTAAACGACGAGTAGGTGGTAAACGCCCCGCAGATGCCGACGCCGACGAACCGTACGACATCGTCGCCCGCGCCGCTGAAAACGACGAGGCCGAACAGAAAGCTCCCGAGGACGTTGACGACGATGGTCGTGATGGGGAACGTCGTGGGGCCGCGGAGACGAACGACAAGCGTTGCCGCCAGATACCGCGCCACTGCGCCGATCGCCCCGCCCGTGCCGACGAGGTAGGCGGGTTCGGTAAACGGCATCACCAGCCTCCCCCGCCGACAACGCGGCGGGCCGCACCAACGGCGAGAAAGCCGACGAGATAGCTCGCCAGCACGTAGCCGACCGCCGTCACCGGATCGGCGAGCGCGGCGTCAACAATGAACGTGCTGTAGGTGCTAAACGAGGAGAGAAAGCCGGTAGCCAACACGAGCCGGGAGTTGTCCGCAATCGCCGACCGGCCCATCGCGTCGTACACCATCACGCCGAGCGCAAAGCTGCCGACGACGTTGACGAAGAACGTTGCCGCCAGCGTTCCTGGCAGCAGCAGGTCGAAAAAATACCGAAGGTTTGCGCCGGCGAAGCCGCCGACGGCGATCAACAACATCGGTTCGAGTTGGGAAAGGAGCTGTCTCTGTGTCATGGCGTGAAAGGAGCCATCAGCCGGTTCGTCGGTTGGGATCGGCGAGCTCCATCGCCCGCGACGACGACGGGTCGGCCCCGTCGTTTCGTGATGACTGAACCACGACAGCGAACCCGCTTACGGGTTACGATCACGTGCACGAGCGAACTGACACGGCTGCTGGCTGCTCGGTGATTGGTGCTGGCTGCTCGGTGGGCGAACTGACGTCTCGGATCGTGGTCGCATCGCACGCGATCGTGTTCTGGCCCTTCCGCGCGGCGGAGGCTGATGCTTTTTGTCCCCGGTAGCCCGAGTAGGGCTATGCAAACGCACAT
>CAYWFO010000060.1:0-10185 GCA_964457485.1 uncultured Haloferacaceae archaeon
TCCGGCACCGGCCGACACTGCAGCCACTCGGTAGCTGGCGTCCATACGCGTCGTTCCCAATCGCGATATATAATCATCCGAGTTCGTCGTGCAGCGATTTCAGCTCAGTTCGACGTTCGATGGGGGTGCACAGCAGAACCGCCGTTAGGCCGATGACTCCTCGACGGCTTCCGGGACGATCGTCACTGGCACGCCGGCCGCTTCGGCAACCACAAAGCCAGTGTGACCGTCGCGCAGCGTTTCCAGCTGGGATTTCGAGCGATGGCCGATAACGATGTGGTCGATCTCGACGCCCTCGGCGATGTCGACCAGCTCGTTGCCGATGGCGGTCCCCGAGCGGAGGCTGCTTCGGTTCAGATGTTCCAGCGAGACGTCCGCGGTGACGTCGACGTCCGAAAGATACGAGCGAATTTCGTCACGGAACTCCCGATCGTCAGCCGATGCCGTTCGGTTTTCGGTCACGTGCGCCACGGTTAGTGTCTGGTCGAGTCCGTTGGCCAGCTTGACTGCGACCGCCAGGACGGTTTCGAACCGGTCGTCGTCACCGAGTGCCACGAGAATGGCCATGGTAGTGTATTGTGCTGCCACTGAATAACAGTTACTCCGAACGCTTTGTACGCCACAACCTGGGTACTAAGCGGCTGCCCAGCAGCTTAGTTCGATTTGACCGAACAGGTGTCGACGCCGAGAATCGAGTACAGTCCACACGTTCCTGCTGCTGCCGTCGCCAGCATCATGAGCGCGACGATTCCCAATACTAGCGAAGCCACGTCCGGGAGTGGAAAAACACCTGCGAGTGTGCCAAGTGAGGCGAGACCGGCAACTGCACCAACTGCTGTTCGGAGTTTTCGATCTATCGAACCGACGTTTTGAGCCATATATAGTGTACGCTCTCAGATGACCTAATAGTTCGCATTTCACCCACAACCAGACCAGACATCCACGCTGTGTAGGTACTGATACGGTTGCGGATGTCCAACACCCGCTGTAGGACGGATGAGTCTATCGCGGTCTCCTACGCATCTGGCAGGCTCTCAGGTATATAAAATAACCCCGGCGTCCGGACGGTGGTGTCGTACGACTGATCGAACACGTGTGTCGTCGACGAACTCATCGGCGGCACCAACCAGCTTCGATCACCAGTGACCGACCGTCCGTCGGCCGCCTCGTTTTGTTCGAACTGGGCGAACTGGTCGGTCGCGGTGTGGTGGTCGACGATCTTCACGCCTGCCTCCTCATAGGAGTGCAACACGGCCTGGTTGAGCACGACGAGCGCGTCGTCTTTCCACAGCGAGCGGTTCTTCGAGGTGTCGTAGCCCAGCTGCTCGCCGACCGTCGAAAGCATACTGTATCGGTTCTCGTCGGCGAAGTTTCGCGCGCCGATCTCGGTACCCATATACCAGCCGTTGAACGGAGCGGCGGTGTAGTTGAGCCCGCCGATTTCGAGTCGCATGTTCGAGACGACCGGTACATCGTACCAGCGCAACTCGAGGTCGGCAACCCACTCATACTCCGGGTGCGAAATCGGCACCTCAACGAACAGCTCGTCGGGCAGCTCGAACAGCTCCGGCTCGCTGTCGCCGACCTGGATCACGTGCGGAAGCGGATCGAACCGCCCGCCGTCGCCCTCCCAGCCCATCGATTGGCAGTACGCCGTGAACTCGCGTTGGCCCGGATCGCCGACGATGCCGTCGTCAGTTTCGTAGCCTGCGTACCGAAGGAGTTGGTCGTTCCAGATGCGAACCCGGTCGGTGGTGGGTGTATCCGGCTGAAAAATCGTAATCGTCGGCCGGATGTCGCCGTCGTTTCTCGCATACTCGATGTGTCGACAGCACGCCTCGTGGACCGCCTCGGGCGTTGTGCAGTCGCGTTCGTCGAGCACGTCCAGCGACTGCCAGAACAGCCGCCCAATGCAGCGGTTGCTGTTGCGCCAGGCCATTCGCGCGCCGTGGGTGAGTTCCTCGGTCGTCTGTGTATACGTCCCCGTCTCGGAGATCTCACGCTCGATCGCTGCGATCCGGTCGTCGACGGCCTCCCGTTTGTCGAGCTCGTCGTAGCACTGTCTGATAAACGCCGACGCACGCTCGCGCAACGCCGCCGGACTGTACTCAGCGGCTGGTTGTGTGAGTGCAGTTTCGTGTTGCGCCAGCGAATCAAACATACGTCTTGTTTTGCTGCCAGCAGCGTAAAGCCGCTGCGTTCCCGCTCATAGACCGGGCAGGCCACGGCAGATATTCACTCGTACGCGGGGAGGTTGTGGGCCGTGCCAGCACGGCTCCCGACTGAGATAGCGAGCGTCATCCACCCTGATGAAGAGTGCATATCCCTCCTTGGACTCGCCATCACGACCAACGAACGCCGAATGATCAACGTTTCGCCGACTGTTGCCTCCATAACGGGCTATCGGCAAACCATTTGACCCTCGTTCGGTGCGTCAGCCCGTCCAGAAGGGATAGCTCTGTTATCACTTGCGGTGCTACCTGACTCAAGGAGAGAGTCCCGCCGTTCACGGCGTCCTCAGAACGCAAGCCCGACTGCTTGAGGGACGTAGTCCCTCTCCGTTCATGGCGAGGAGGATATCATGCCGTTCGTTCCGGTGGCACCACCAGCACGTTTCCGTTCGCGTTGGCAACGATGTCTTCGGTGACGCTGCCGAGCAACAGCCGCCGGAGTCGACTGTGTCCCCGCGAGCCGAGAAGCGTCGTCGTCGCGCCGTAGGCTTCCTCGACGGCGAGAAGCTCTTCAGCTGGGTCGCCCTGCCGGAGTTCAACATCGGTCTCGATACCCCACGTATTGAGCCGCTCGGTCAGTTCGGAGAGTCGATCGTGTGGATCCTCGTCATTCGGTTCGGGGTCTTTCGGCGTCCGGACGTGGACGAGCATTGCGTTTCTCGTCGCCTGCCGGAGATACGAAAACGCTTCGAAGGCCCGGTCGGCGTTCTCCGAGAAGTCCGTCGCATAGAGCACCCGCTCGAAGAGGTGTTCGCGAACGAGCTTCGGATCTTCGACGCCGCGCTCAATGCGGTTTACGAGCAGCGGGGCGATGGTCGTCCGCGTGAGGTTTCTGGCTGTTGACCCAATAATGCGGTTTTCCAGCGGGCTCTTGCCGCGCGAGCCGACGATGGTGAGGTCAGCTCCAACCGTGCCCGCCACGCCGTTGATACGCCGATGCGGTGTCCCACGAACGACGTGGGTCTCGACAGTAAATCCGGCATCCTCGATTATCTCCCTGTACTGCGCCAGTGCGCGCTTTCGGCGCTTTTCGAACTGCATTCCCGGCATCCCGGCGTGGACGTTCGACGGAATGACCGTGACGAGGTGTATCTCTTCGACACCGATCTTCCCGAGACAGTGCAGACAGGTTTCTGTCTCGATTGCCGCCTCACTCGCCGCCGAGAGGTCAGTTGCGCATACCGCTTTCATGCGAGAGGGTACGTACCGGACATATAATATTGTTTTGTATGTCCAATATAGGGTGGGCAGATTGGTCGGTAGGGGCTTGCTCTCACCTACCTTCAGGTACGACGTTCCGCTCGTGATCTTCTCGCCGGTAGGTAGAGAGATAAATCGTGTATAGTATTGTGATTTTTATCCAAAACCATTATCAGTGTTCAGCTTCTAGTTGCGAGTGATGAGTTCGAAAGCAGAATCCGTCCCGACCGAACCGATTCAGTTGTCCGACCAGCACGACCTTGCGGAAGCCGTCGCGACCTACGACGCCGTCCTCGTGGACTTCTATGCGGACTGGTGTGGCCCCTGTCAGATGATGGAACCGACGATCGACTCCGTCGCGAGCCAGACGGATGCGGCCGTCCTGAAGGTCGATGTCGATCGGTTCCAGAACCTCGCCGCCCAGTACGGCGTTCAGGGAATTCCGACGTTGCTCGTCTTCGCCGACGGGGAGAACGTCGAGCGACTGGTCGGCGCACAGTCCGAAGGGCAACTGACGAACACCATCCAGCAGTACACCCAGTGAAGTACCCCGGGGTCAAGTGGTTCGAGACGCGAAGCATCTGGTCATCACCGAAGACCTTGTCTTCCGTACGACCCCGAGGCACTCGCCTTGCTCATCTGTAGAACCAGTTACCCACGAGGAAACAGAAAGACGTATGCGATGTCATACTACTGAGAACGGCAGATGTAGCACCCGATCCGAGGGACACCTATCGTATCGGTTAGTGGTCTCCGGCGTCGAAAGTCCCCGCGACCGCTACTGGGTGTGTTCTTCGATCCAGTCCGTGAGGTCGTCACCGCTGACGAAGCCGTCAGCGAGTCTGGCGACGGGTTCGCCGTCGTCGAAGAGCACGAAAAGCGGTACGCTCCGAACGTCGAATCGGTCGACGAGCGGCGGGTCATCACGCGGGTTCACCGTTCCGACCGAAATCTCGATTTCACGGGCAAGATTGCCGATGACGGGTTCCATACTCTGACAGATGCCACAGCCCTCGGTGTAGAACTCGACGAGCGCGACGCTCCCTTTCGAGACGAACGCGTCGAGTTCCGACTCGTTTTTGAGTTGTACCACGCCGTTCGTTGTCTGGTCAGCCGCATCGGAATTGCTACTCATGCATGATACATCGAGTTATTGACGTATAACTCTTCGTCAGCCGTCGGCACGGATGGAGGTCGGTGAAAAAACGTTTATGCGAACAAGACACTGATTTTCAGGAGTGAAAACCGAATGGAGGTCCGATTCCGTCGTTGACAAGCTCCCGGAACTACCGGGCGTTCAGTCGGGACTTCAACTGCAAGCCGTCTTCGTACTTTTGACCTTCATAGGGATGGTCAGCGGCCTGTTGGCCAGTTGGTTCGGGGCGACCGAAACGGTCGTATGGGGAAGCTACAGCGTTGCGTACGTCTTCGGGGGGTGGTATGGTCTCAGGGGAAGCATCGAGAGCCTCCGGAAGCCGGCCATCGAAATCGACCTGCTGATGCTCATCGCTGCGTTCGGCGCCCTCTTTATTGGTGCGCCGTTCGAAGGTGCGATGTTGCTGTTTCTGTTCTCCCTTTCGGGAGTTCTGGAGCGGTACGCAATCGGCCGTTCTAGAACTGCGATCAAGTCCCTCATCCAGATGCGACCGGAGTCCGCACAGGTGCTTCGTGACAACCAGGAGGTCACGGTTCCGATAGGCGACGTCGAGATCGGCGACGTGTTCGTCGTTCGTCCGGGCGACCGGTTACCGCTCGACGGGATCGTCGTCGATGGCGAAAGTTCGGTCGACCAGTCATCGCTCACTGGTGAATCCGTCCCGATCTCGAAGGAACCGGGTGACGAGGTGTTTGGCGGTACAATAAACGAGGCAGGGACGCTGGAGGTGCGCGTGACCCGACTGGCCGACGAATCCGCCATCGCACGGCTCATTCACATGGTCGAGGAAGCCCAGGGGAAGCGAGCCCCGACCCAGCAACTCATCGACCGCTACGAACAGCCCTACGTCCTTGGCGTCTTCGGAATGACGCTACTTGCCATCTTGATCCCGTACACGCTGTTGAACCAGCCGTTCGACCCGACCCTTTATCGCGCCATGACGCTCATGGTCGCCGCCTCACCCTGTGCAGTCATCATCTCGACACCGGCAGCGGTGCTGTCGGCTATCGCCGCCGGCGGACGGCAGGGCGTCCTCTTCAAGGGCGGCGAGCACATCGAAACCGCGGGAACCGTCGACGCGATCGCCTTCGACAAGACGGGCACGCTGACCGAGGGGAACACGAAACTAACCGATATCACCACCGCCGAGAACGCCACCTTCGGGGATGAGAAAATAACTGATGACCGGTTACTGGCTATCACAGCGGCCGTCCAGTCCCGCTCGGAACACCATCTCGCCGAAGCGACCGTTGAAGCCGCCCGAGAGCACTTAGCTGACGTCCCCGACGCTGACAGATTCACGGCAGTTGTTGGGAAGGGCGTCAGAGCCACGGTCGACGGCGGACGGATCCATATCGGTAATCCTCGATACTTCGAGACCGTTCTCGATGACCGACCGATCGACGGTCTCGAAGCGGGACTCGATGCGGTTGGGCGTCTGGAAGAACGCGGCAAGACGAGCGTCCTCGTCGTTGAGGAGGCAGACGACCGACGACAGGTTCTCGGCTGGCTCGCCTTCACCGATACGATACGAGAGAATGCGGCCGGAACCATCGAACGCCTCCGGGAGAGTGGCGTCGAGACCATCGTCATGCTCACCGGCGACAACGATCGTGTCGCTCACTCTATCGCCGACGAACTCGGCATCGACGAGGTGTACGCGGAGTTGCTCCCCGAAGAGAAGGTCGAACACATCGAATCGCTACGGGCGAATCACGAGGCTGTCGCGATGGTCGGCGACGGCGTCAACGACGCCCCGGCGCTTGCGACCGCGGACATAAGCGTCGGGATGGGCGGTGCCGGCACGGACGTCGCCCTCGAGACCGCCGATATCGTTCTCATGTCGGACGATATCGGAAAACTTCCTTACGCGCTCGCCCTGAGTCGTGAGACAAAGCGAACCCTGTACGTCAACTTCTCTATCGCCTTCGGCGCGATACTGATAATGGTCGCTGCCATCCTCACAGCAGGGATTCCACTCCCGCTCGCAGTCATCGGACACGAAGGGTCGACCGTCCTCGTCAGCCTCATCGGACTGCGTCTGCTCGGGTTCGAAACGTGAGCCAACTCGAAAAGTGACGGCGTTTGAGCCCGCTCAGTCGTCTCCAGGGACGGTAGATTCCGCACCTATCGACTGACTCCGCCAGACGCCCTGTGCGTAGGCCCCGAGAAACATCCCGGCGATGGCCCACAGGATGGTGACGTTCCCGACACCGAGGCTGGCGTAGGCGGCACCGGGACAGATTCCCGACAGTCCCCAGCCAACGCCGAAGATCGAACCGCCGATGAGGACGTTTCGGTCGAAGGACTTCAGCCGTCGGCCGTACGGGCGGTTGGTCAATGGAGCGTTCGAGCGGAGCCGCGGGACGAGCCAGAACGCGAGACCGGCAACGATGGAGCCGCCGAACATCACGAACAGCAAACCGAGGTCGTCGAACGTCAGGAAGTTGAGGACGACCTCCGGGCGAGCCATGTGGCTGAATCCCAGACCGAAGCCGAAGACGAGCCCACCGAGCAGGACGACCGGCATGAACAGTGGATGCCGGCTCATGGCGAGATCCCCATTACAGCGACGAGGTTCGCGGTCACGATTGCGACGATGAGGAACGTGACAACACCGATGATCGAGGTTCGGGAGACGGAGCCGACGCCACAGACGCCGTGGCCTGACGTACAGCCCTTTCCAATTCGGGTTCCGATGCCGACGAGGATGCCGCCGACGAACAGCCGCCACGGCTGGACGTCAGTCAGCCAGATGGTGAATCCGCCGACGTCTCGTAGCTCACCAGTCGCGCCCGTGGCATAGAGGCCGCTGGAGACCAGTCCCGACTGGAAAGTCAGGGCGTATATCGCCGCTCCACCGAGGATCCCGAGCGTGAAGACGAGTCGCCAGTCACGCGAGGGCCGATACTGTTTGAACTGCTCTTTTTTCGAAGCGTACGACAGCGTCGACTCGAGGAACGTGCTCGCGCCGGCTGCAATCCCCGTTCCGAGATAGATGATGGCGGTTCCCAGCCCGACGAGGATTCCCCCGACGGCGTATCGGGAGATACCGTTCGGGAACAGCGCCTCGAACATCCCGGAACTGAATAGTTCGGCAATCATCGGTCGTGAACCTCGTGGTTGTCGTTAGTCACTCGTGAGTGCATTCTGGCTGGCGGCGCAGTTGTTCGGGCCGAGTTCGAGGGTGAACGCCGCCTCGTCGTCGACGGTGTTCTGTCCGAGGTTCGTCGCGATGATTTCCTCGTAGTTGGCTGGGCGCGGTGGCATATCCGCAAGAACCAGTTCTACAAAGTCGTCTTCGTCCATCGACAAGGCGTCCATCCGATCTTTGAGGTCCGAAAGCGGTGTCGTATAGGTGCCGTCCGCGGCCGGTTCGGCTGCATCGCTGAAGTGAGCGCCACCAACGAGCGTGTCGGCGGGGAGCGCCAGAACGCGGTTCTGTAGCGAATCGTACAGCAGACGTGCTGCATCCGGCGCCCCCTCGTCACCCTCTTCGAGGTCGGGGCGGGCGACGCTCTCGATGAACAGCCCGTCGCCCGTCGCGAGGAGGCTGTCGTCGACGAGATACGAGGTCATTCCGGTCGTGTGGCCGGGGGTGAATACCGTCTCGATCGTCGCGTCACCGACCCCATATGTGTCGCCGTCGGTCGTCAGCGTCACCTCGTCGGTGTACGTGACCCCGCGGTCGGCGGCAGCCGCAGGTATGACGGCTTCGACGCCCTCATCGGCGAGGCCGCGGAGACCGGAGATGTGGTCTGCGTGTATGTGCGTATCAAACGCGTATTTCAACTCGACGCCCAATCTGGCTGCATCCTCAACATACCGCTCGGTGAATGCACGGAGTGGATCGATGATGGCAGCCTCGCCGTCGTCGTAAATGAGGTACCCGAGGCACCCGCTGGAGGGACGCTGATACTGCAACAGCGTTCCAGCGCCGTCGTAGCCGATGACCTCGTGAGCCTCATAGATAGATGCCCAGCCGTTCATTCCCTCTTCGAGATGGTCGACATCGTAGCCACGATCCGCGAGCGCGCCAGCGACGTATTCGCTGGCACCGCCCTTCGCACAGAGAACCGTAACGTGTTCGTCATCGGGGATAGACGCGAGCACGTCGTCGTCGATTTCCTCGTCGAGGAACTCGAAGTACGGGACGTTGATGCTCTCGACGGTTTCGCCGTCAATTTTCCACTCCTCGTAATCGCTTTCCATACGTGCATCGAGCAGCGTAACGTCATCACCGCCATCGATGCGCTCTTTGAGCGCTTCCGGCTCGATCGATTCTACGTCCGATTCCGGCGTTGGGAAATCCATCGCTTCGGGATCCATATACACTCACACGTACTATCCAGAATGACTTAAGGGTTTGCACGGTAATTCAATAAACACACAATATAAGTATACAGTGTTCTCCGATAACAAACCCAATAGTCGCGCACACAGAGACGCAAACGGATTTGGTCGGATCGGAACAGTCATCAGTATTTCACCTTCTACCCAATAATCGACACACTTATACTCGGGTGTCCAGTATTGTGTAATAACCCCAACACAGGGGAGATAACCAATGAGTACGGAAACAACTGAGACGGTCGATGTGAAAGGACAGAACTGCCCGATGCCCGTCATCAAGACGAAAGGTGCCTTCGAGAACCTCAACGCCGGCGAGACCCTGGTAGTCGTCGCGACCGACTCCGGGAGCATGAGCGACATCAAAGGCTGGGCGGCGTCGACGGACGGTGCAGAACTGCTTGACCAGGAGGAAACGACGGAAGACGGCGAAGCCATTTACAAACACTACGTCCAGAAGACCAACTGAAGATGAGTACGGAGACACCAGCCGGTCCCGACGCGGAACGCTCGCCCGAGGAGGCCGCCGAACTTCTGGCGCGCATCGAGGAACTCGAAGACGAAGTCGCCGATCTTCGGACGGAGGTTAACGAGGACTCCAACAAGATGGTCATCATCGCCACGAAGGGAACGCTCGATATGGCGTATCCTCCGCTCATCCTCGCCAGCACGGCAGCCGCCTTCGGCTACGATGTCACCGTCTTCCATACATTCTGGGGACTGGAGATTCTTCACGAGAAGAAATCCAAGAATCTCAAACTGAGTTCGGTCGGAAATCCGAACATGCCGATGCCGAACGCCATCGCCGCACTCCCCGGGATGGATCGGATGACGACCCGGATGATGCGCGGGAAAATCGACGACAACGACGTCGCATCGGTGCAAGAACTCATCGAGATATCCCTTGATCACGGTGTCGATCTCCAGGCGTGTCAGATGACCATCGACCTGCTTGGCTACAACGAAGACGACTTCTACGACGGGGTGACAACCGGCGTCGGTGCCGCCTCGGCCTTCCAAGAGATGCAGAAGGCCGACATCCAACTGCTCGTCTAGATCGTTTTCCGAGACGCTGCTCCAAATCAGATCAAGTTGACATCCTCCGCCGTCTGAGGCGCGAAGCCCACTCGAGTCGACGCTGGCTCTGCTGTCCCGTAACCGACCCCTCCCTACTTCGCTCGGTCTTGCGACCTCGCTCGTGGAGGGTAGCGTGGGATCTCGATCCCACAGACCATGCGAACGGGCCTT
>CAYWFO010000061.1:0-10143 GCA_964457485.1 uncultured Haloferacaceae archaeon
GCGCTGAAGCGCGAGGATTCCTTCGTGGGACAGCACGCCGTTCGTGTGTCCCCGAAGGCACCCTGACCGAGACCATCAGGGTCTCGGTTATGGTTTGTGAGTAGTGCGTCGGGCCTCGCAAGGAGGCGTGGTGTGCTTGGGTATCCGCTTGCACCTCACAGGCCGTGCCATCGACCCGACTCACCCACGAGGGGCGAGTAGACATCCGACGCAGGGCTACTTTTTGATAGTGGAGACCCCAATCCAACTCCAATTTTCGCCTGATGTGGTTACCCTAGTGTATGCTGTCAAGTGTAATAAAACTCGTAGTTTGCGTCCTTGTTGTCGGATTCATCCCCGCGCTAAACCACTGTCTCTTACCCACATCTTTCGTCGAGAGTTGTGAACCTCAAATAGCGCCTGAGCCACGCTATAGCTGATTCTATATTTGATAATTTATTGACAACACTTCTGAGTGCACCAGATTACGGTAAAATATGGCAATATTACGGTAAGACCGTCTGATCACTCACGACTGAAGATCAGCCAGGATGAACTATACCGCTGCCGTATTGCGATCTGCCGAGTAAAATCCGAATGTCAGTCGATGACTTATGGGTAAGAGACAGCGCTAAACCACGGGGCTTTCTCCTTGACTTTCCGTAACCGGACTCAGTCCAACGCATCCGCAATCGCGTCCATCACCCGGTCGACTTTTTCGATCTCGGCGTTGTACCCCATATGCCCGACGCGCAGGATGTCGTCAGCATACTCGCCGAGGCTGGTCGCCAACACGATGTCGTGGTCGGCCTCAACGCGCTGCTGGATGGTTTTGGCCTCGCCGGGGATGTAAAAGGCCGTGACCGTCGGCGAGCTGCGGGATTCGTCGGGGTAGAGATCGAGGCCGAGTTCTGCCCCGCGCTCGCGGCACCGTTTTGCCGCGCGCTGATGGCGGTCGTAGACGACATCCATCCCCTCGTCGAGGAGGCGCACGACGGCGGTTTCGAGCGCAGCGACGTTGGCGTCGAGGTGGGTGTACGGAAACCCATCCGAGATGTTGCGCCACGGTAGTAGGTTGGTATACAGCGAAGAGGGTGAGCGATCGTCCATCGCTTTCCACGCGCGGTCGCTGACGGCGACGGTAGAAAGCCCCGGCGGCGCGCTGAAACACTTCTGGGAGGCACCGAGACAGAGATCGATCCGATCGGTTGGAACGGGGGTACCGCCCAGTGAGGAGACGGCGTCGACGACACTGAGCAGGTCGTACTCGTCCAGCAAATCAAGCACCCCGTCGAGATCATTGAGCGTCCCGGTCGGCGTCTCGCAGTGGACGAGCGTGGCTGCAAGGAACGGGTCGTTTTGTGCGTCGGCCTCGGCGAGCGCAGCCGCAATGGCGTCGATATCGTACCCTTCATCGAAGGGTGCGGAGACGAGCGTGGGCTCGCCGTCGTAGGTTGTGACGAACTCCGCAAAGCCGTCGCCATAGAGCCCATTCGAGATGCAAAGAACGCGATCAGTCGGTTCGACAAGGGAGGCGATAGCGGCCTCAAGTCCGAGAATTCCCTCGCCGCCGGGGACGATTACGTCGTGATCGGTGTCGTAGACGGTTTGGAGATTTTCACAAAGTCGGTTGTACAGATCGGTGAATTCGGATTGAACCGCTGCGTTTGGCTGGGGGCGAGCCATCGCCTCGCGAACCTCGGGGGCAACGGCGGTTGGCCCCGGTGTGAACAACATGGTATGACTGCGGAGTCGACCCAGTAGTCGGTTACGGTCGGATCCGGACATCGAGTCGGTGCATGGCCGAATGGTTACTCGTCTCCGTGCTCGACGAACTTGTCAGGCTCAGCCCACCGCTCGTCGGGATCAACCGGGTCGAGCGCGTGGCTGATCTCCGTCTCGCTAAAGTCGATCCCATCGAGAACCATACTTAGCCGTTGCCAGCGCGCGCTCTGATCGTCTTCGCCTTCCGGTCCGACGCGCGCACCACGAGTTTTGAAAAACCGCTTGCCGCGACCCAAGCGCGATCCCTCGCCGGTGTGGCCGTCGAAAATCGCATCGAACTTTCCGCCCGGTTCGAGATCACCTGCCGGGAACTCAACGGCAGGCGCCTCGCCCATTTCGGATGCGTCGGCACGCACATCAGCCACCTTGCGGAAGTATTCATCCGCGTTGGCGGCTTCACGGGTTGATGGCGCACGCGCCGCGGCCAAGGCGGCGTGAATCGCACACAGTCGGCCCTTCCAGCCAGCCTCGTCCCAGCGGTCGGTCGCGAGCGTCTCGTAGCGCTCGATGGTCAGTGCAACGTCGTGGCCCGCGCGGAGGTCTTCGACCACGTAGAGATTCAGTCGATCCCAGAGGTTCCAGGCGTAGCCCGACCGCGCGAGCTCCCAGGCGGCCCAGGCGGCGACCTCCTCGTCGCTTCGACGGACGGCCTTTTGCAGCAGACTCGAAACCGTATAGCGGTTGTAGCCACCGTCGGTTTCGTTGGCCTCCTTGGGGTTGCCAAAGTCGTTGTCGCCGCTGGCGTTCGGGTCGCGTTCAGTGTCGAGTTCGCCGTCGCTGCCGAAGGTCGCCTGTCGGGGTTCGCGATCCTCGCCCATGGGGTGACTCGGACGGGTGGTGGCTAAAATTCGGCGGCTTTCGCTACAGAGACTCTTCGCGACTCTGGTCGGTCGAGCGACGACTGCCCCACACCACTTTTTCGACCAACACGACGCGCAAGTCGCGATCAACGTCGATCTGACACGACAGCCTGGGGTAGCCGAACCGCTTGGCAAGGCTGTCGTGCCAGTGGGCCGGTTCGACATCGTCGACAATGCGAACCCCACACGTCGCACACAACCCGCGGCCCCCGCAGTTGGCCCGCTCGGTCAGGGCGCTGTATGGCGAAAAGCCGGCCGCTCTCAATACGTCACGCAACAGTCGACCACGCTCGACGACGAGTTCGGTTTCGGTGTCGTCGTCGACGACAGTCACACGAACCGTCTCAGTCGAGCGGTCGTCCCCTTCGTCGCTGGCCTCCATGTCGAACCGTTGTCTTCGACCGCCATTGAGCGTTTGGCTGTCGGGTGTCGCTCAGTGAGTTTTGAGTTCGACACGCCGGCCATCGGGGTCGCGAACGTAGGCCGCCCAGTCGCGGCCGTACGCTCCGTAGCGTTTTTTTGGCTCATCCGCTTCGGCCTCGTAGCCCGCATCCTCGACGGTTTCGAGCAGCGATTCGAGTTCGGCGCGACTGTCCATGTCGGCGGATCGAACGAGCAGGCAGAGGTGTTCGCCGGCAACATCGATCGGTTCTTCGGTCGGCACGAGGTGGATGTGTCGACCGCCGGCGACGACTGCGACAAACGGCACCTCGTCGTCGGCAAAGCGGTCGCGGTCGCGAATCGGCAATCCGAGGAGGTCGTGATAAAACGCCAGTGCCCGGTCGATATCGGTGACACGAATGGCGACATGATCGAGATCAACGATGTCAACGCTCATTGGCCGCGTTTCGATCGCCATCAATAAAAAGCGTCCACTCGCGAGAGCCGATCAGTTCGCGTTGGTTTCGAGCACCTGTTTCGTTTGTCGGTGGCGGTAGCGAAACATCGGTTCGAATCCGAGCCACGCGGCTGGTTCGGCAAGTCGACGAAGTGCGCCACCGGGCAGTTCGTACTCGACGGTGTCGACGAGAACGGTTTCGTCGCCGTCGCCGTAGAACTCATGGGTGTGAATCCACAGTGCGAACGGGCCGCCGAGCATATCGTCGCGGAACATTCGGTAGCCCTCCGCCTCGCGGCGGTCGGTGATTCGAGAAATCCAGCGCGTCGAGGGAACGAAGTCGGTCGGCGATGAGTTCATCGAAATCTCGCTTCCCTCGACCAGTGTTGGCGGGTCGTCCTCGCCGTCGGGGCCGCGAACCCACTCGATTTCGAGACCCATCCACGCCGGTGTGAGTCGCTCAAGCCCGTCGATTGTCGAGTGAAACTCCCAGACGTCGTCGAGTGGGGCCCGAATCCGGGTGCGCCGCCTGTAGCGTGCCATACGAACGGTACGCGGGCGAGTCGCAAAAACGCCGCGGCCTCGCCCGGTGCGAGTGCGCCCGCGACGGGGTCGTTAGATCGAGCGCCGTTCGACGGTCGTTCCCGCCGTATCGAGCGCTTTCGACGTGGCTGCCGCGATGGTGAGCGGGCATTCGCCGCGTTCGACCGGCAGGGTGAGTTCGAACGAGCCGTCGTCATCAGCCTCGGTTATCGCCGCCTCGGCGGTCGCTTTGGCGGCGACGACTGCCCCATCGGTCTCGCCGGTGATCCGAATTTCGTCGTCGACAACGCGGGTTTCGACGCGAAGTGTTGGGCTCTCCGGTCGAGCGCCAGTGAGATACCGCTCGGCGACAACACCGGGTGTTTCGACGGGTTTGCCGGCTGCAATACCGTGTGCCAGTCGGATGAACTGGGCCATGCTCCACGCCAGCGGCGTCGCCGACCCGGTTCCCTCGCCGAGTTCCCAGTTGTAGTCGTTGTCGATGTGGCGATCCCAGACCTGCTCGGGAATCATTCGTCCGCTGTTGGCGAAGCCGGCCATCGTTTCGAGCAACGCTCGCGGAGCCAACGAACCATCCTCGGTGCCCGCGAGCAACTCGTACTCGCCGCGCTCGCCGGTGAAGATGGGCCAGAGCCGACCCTTTCCTTTGGTTTCGACCGTCCACGGTGCCCCCTCGGCTTCCTCGCCCTGCTCGCCGTAGCCGTCGCCGTTGTACCGATAAAACGCCGGGCCCTGAGGGGTATCAATCCGGATCGTTTCGTCAACCTCAACCAGTGAGTTCACGATGAGTTCGTCATCCGGCGGCTTGATTCCCAGTCGGGTGAGTTCGAGAAAGCCTCCGTCGATGATTTCGCGTTCATCGAGCGTCGGCCCGGCGTTCGCAAGCGTCCGCAGATGGCCCGCCTCGGGGTTGCCGTCGCGGGTGACTCGCACGTAGTACGGCGTGTGGGTGTGCAGATCCGTACCAGTCTCTGTCGCACACCACTGTTCGACGCCTTCGGCCCACGCGTCGGCCAGTGCGAGCCACACCAGTGCATCGGCCGTCTCCGCCTCCGATTGCGCCAGATCGGCCGCACAGACGAGTCCTGCAATCTCGGCGGCGATCGACGACGGCGAGTAGCCTGCCTCCTCCTCCCAGCGTTCTTGGGCGGTTGCGGGGCCGTTTCGTGCGACGTAGTCGGCCGACCGCTTGACGTGGATGTAGTCGTAGCCAACGTCGGCGAACGCAAGGTTATTTTCGGCCAACTGGTAGGCCATAATGAGTGGGAACGAGATGTTGTCGATCTGTTCACCACCCCATCGGGTGAGCCCGTTGACGTAGGTGTTCTGTGGGATGAACCCCTCGTCGTCCTGTTGATACTCGAAAATGAACTCCAGCGCGTCGGTTGCCGTTTTGTAGTCGCCGACGGCCTCGAAGACGGTGAACACCTGATAGAGGTCGCGCGACCAGACGAAGTTGTAGCCGTAGCCTTTCGGCTCGTCGGCGGTGACCGCCTCGCCCCACGGTACCGAGGGGCTGGCAATTCCTGCACCGATGAACGTTTTGTCCTCGACGGCGCGCAGCGCCATGAGACTGCTTTTATACTGCTTGTAGAGCGCGTCGTCGTCGACCACGAACTCGGGAATCTCCTTATCAGCGAGGAAGTCGATCCATGTGTCGACGTACTCGCTTTTGACCGTTTCGTACTCGCGGGCGAGCGAGCCTTCGGCCTCGCCGAGCGCGGCTGCCGTATCGGCGTTCTCGCCAAACCCGACGGCGACGGTTTCGGTGACATCGCCGGTGCCGACGCGCCCTGCGAGCACGATATTGTCGTCATCAAGCCGATCGTTCGGTGCGGGTCGGGTGCCCGTTGCATAGAGCTTCGAGAGATGTTCGGAGCCCGCACTGCCAACGGTCGCCCAGTCGAAGCGGCTCGTCGTCGTCATTGCGAGCGCGACGCTGTAGACGTCTCCTTCCTCGTCGGTGAGCAACTGGTCGGGACCGGTGTCGTAGGCCTCGGCGTCTCTGGCGGCCAGATGGTAGTTGCCGCTCTCGCCCAGCCGATAGCCGCGGTCACGCGTTCCGGTGTTCGTCAGCGAGATGTCGGCCATTGCATACAGTTCGTACTCGTTTGCGTCGTCGGACCTGAAGTCGACGTGTGCGAGAATGGTGTCGTGTTGTGGGTCGAGCGCGTACTCGATGGTCAGCGACCACTTGTGCCCGCGACCGTCCCCGCGTTCGGAAATAATATGACGGAACAACAGCGCGTCGTCATCGGCGGGTTCGACACGACGCTCGACCGTATCGGCCGCATCGTCAAGCCGCGTTTCGTTGTGCGTCCGGGCCGTATATGTCGATTTCGAACTCGCGTCAACAACGAGAAAATCGACAGTACGGAGATTCATCAGATCGACACGGGGAAACCGAGCCTCGGTCAGCGCGCCCTCGGTCAGTGTGAACCAGACCTTCGAGGGCTCTGGAGATTCGTGATCGGCAACGGTGGCCACGGCGTACTTTTCGCCGGTCGTCCAGCGTGGGCGACTTTCCGGACCGGATGGCGGCGGCGTCGACACCGGCAGCGCGTTCTGTTCACGAAGCACGGCGGTCGCGCGAAGCCGAAGCGCGTGCGACCAGCCGAGCGGAACCGCGCTGTCGACTGTGCCGTCATCGAACACCTGCTCGCCGAGATAGCCCGCGTGCGTCGTCAACGGGCTGTCGGGCAACAGCTGTTTGTAGAGCCGCCCGGCCAGATCGAAACACGCCTCGGCGTCATCCTCGCGGTCGTACTTATCCAACAACACCCCAAGGTCGGTCGCGGCGTTTGCGCCCCACGCGGTCGAGACGGTCCAGATTTTTTCGCCCTGCTGGCCCGCCGACCGCCACGTGTCGCCCTCGAACCGGGCGAGTCCGGCGACGTCGCTGGCGACCGGATCGCGGTATAGCGCCTCATAGAGGCTTTCGACGTGATCGACGAGCCGATCGAGCAGTAGATCGTCGAGCGGCGCGTCGGTCAACCGGTCGTAGGCGATCATTGCATCGACGACGGCGAACGCCGCCGAGTCGATTCGTTCGTCGAGTTTGCCGCTGTTGTTGAGTCGGATTCCATACGCCTGTCGGCTCGGACTCCAGAACGCATCGAAGCCGTCGAACACCCGTGCGGCCTGCGCTCGTGCGTGCGCGCTCACGTCGTCACCGAGCGGCGCAGCCGCGACCGTCGCATAGGCGGAGAGATAGGTCGCTGCCGTGTGGGTAAACCGCCCCGACATGTTCTCCCAGAGGTTCTGACACCGCTCGGGAAGCCCGTCGTCGGCAAGTGTCTCATCGAGAACGGCGAGCGCGTCGGTAATCGTCGTCCGAATCGAATCCTGCAGGTCGTCATCGAGTTCACCGCCGCGTTCGGTGAGCAGCCGCGACAGGAACGTCACCGCGCTGGCGGTTTGGTCGGCCTGATACTCGTCGTCACCGTTGCCCTCGATTCGGCCGTGGGCCCACCCGGGTGCGAGCGAGCCGTCGATCGCCCACGCGCGGTGCGACCACGAGCCGTCGTTCTCTTGGGTTCGACAGAAGAACGCGGCGGTCGACTCGAGATCGTCTTGGAGGCCCAACTCAAGCAGCCGGTCGGCATCGAGCAGCTGTTGGCCGGTTTCAGCCTCGTCGCGGAACCAGGTGTAGCCGTAGCCGCCCGAGTGGCTGTAGAAGGGATCGAACTCGGGGGCGGCGATGTGTGCGCCCGTCGGTGCGGTCAGCAACGACAGTGCCCGGAGATCCGAGCGGACGACGGTGCCGTTCGGTGCGGTATTGGGAACAGAAACGGTCGCCCGCTCACGGCCAGCCGCGCGGATGTCGTCGGCAGTGCGGTGGGCTTCAGCGGCATACCGCAGGTCGGCAAGCGCCTCCTCGCGATCGACGCTATCGTGGTCTGACAGTTGGGTGACGAGCGTTGTTTTTGCGGCGCGTCCCGTTCGTTCGAGCGGCGCGTTGACGACGACATCGCCGCTAAGGTGGGTGTCTTCGAACCGCTGGATAACCGCGTCGCGTGGGAACTCGTAGGCGTCCGAGGAGAGGATTTCGTCGAACCGTTCGGGAATCTGTCCGCGAACCTCCGTGATACCCGTCGACGCCGTCACGTAGTCGTGTTCGGTTCGGTGAAACACTTCGACGGCGTTGGTACCGTCGGGCCCTGCCCCATCGTGGATGAGTCGGCCGACTTTCGATTCTTTGCCCTCGGGCGCGAAGGTGAGAAATGCGGTCAGCTCGGCGTCGGCGGGAATGGCCCCTCTGAGTTCGATGTGCGTGAGGTGTGCCCGCCCGAGCGTCAGGTCGTACTGGTGGACAGTAAAGCCGTGAGCGTCGTACTCGGTTTCGACGACGTTGGTTTCGCGGTAGTAGTGCTGACGGACGGTCGTGAAATCGTCGAACCACCGGGTGCCGTTCTTGGTTTCGATCCCCAAGCGTGATCGGTCGATACCATGAAGTCCTGAAAGCGCCGAGGAGTAGTCTTGGAGACTTCCTTCGGGATCGACGTACACGAGGCGATCCCCATGAGCCGAAAACGCCCCCTGGGTGGTTCGACACTCTTCGGCGAAGCGTCGACCGCGGTGGCGCTTATACTCATTTAGCGCGGTGCGAAGTCGCATGTGGCCGGTGCTTACACACCCATAACTAAGTATTGGTGGCTTTCGTGCGCCCACCTAACAATAAATAATCATAGTTATACACATAACAAATCAAAACACTGTGACAACGGCGTGATTTTCTCGTATTATCTCACCGTGTTCAGACGACTATCTGTCACAATTATCGACCCCAGTCGCCAGTACTTTCCGAATACACAAGACCAAAGTAACGGAGTGACAAGATAGCCGTATGAACCATCCAGGCCCCCCGCAGTTCGTCGCGGTTGGTGATGTCGTTCAACTCGCACCGAGAGACCCAGATCCGGATGCAGAGTACCAGTGGACCGTCAGCGAAGCGCCGTTGGCCAGCGAGGCCGACGTCGGTGCCAGTAGTGTCGAACGGTTCGTTGCCGACGTGCCGGGACGCTACACACTCACACTCAAAACACCGGCCGACACCCACACATTGACCATTCGCGCGTTCCCCAGCGATCGCCGCCCAACCGGAGCGGGCGCGGGAACGGGTGGCCAGAGCGGTTACAGCGGCCAGAGCGGTTACAGCGGCCAGAGCGGTTACAGCGGCCAGAGCGGCTACCGCGGCGAGAGCGGATTCGCCTCGGGATCGGGATCGGGCGCGCTCGGCGCAGCCCCCGGCGAGAGCGGCGGTCGGCCGCGGATTCGTCTCGACGGAGAAATCGTTGGCGACGAGGCCGTCGTTCGCGCAACACCGAAACCACACCCTGATTCGACGATCGATGCCGACGACCTCGACGTGGAGTTCCTGCTCGACGACCGCGACGGCGTGAGCGAGGGCGACGTCGAGATTGATGACCGAACAGTCCGCATTCCGCTCGATGTGATCGACGAGCAAGTCCGTGTTCACGGCGTCGCCATCGGCGAGAGTTACAGCGTTGCCGACGCGGTCGCAATCGAACAACTCGGCGAGGAGCTCGTGACAGACGGCGGTGTCGCTGCAACCGGTAACTACGCCGTCCACCGGCTCAACGATCCGCCCGAATGGGGTAAAGAGGTCACCCTGTACGAGATTTACGTCCGTGGGTTTGCAGCCGACGACGACGAGGCCGATTCGACGTTCGAAGCGCTCGAAAAACGCCTCGACTACATCGAAGACCTCGGCGTCGATTGTTTGTGGCTCACGCCCGTGCTCCAGCATGACGGCGCGCCACACGGCTACAACATCACGGACTTCTTTTCGATTGCCGACGATCTGGGCGATCGAAACGACTACGAGTCGTTCGTGGATGCCGCTCACGAACGCGGGATGTCGATTCTGTTCGACCTCGTGTTGAACCACTCGGCGCGCGACCATCCGTTCTTCGAGGACGCCTACCAGAACCCTGACTCCGAGTACTACGACTGGTACGAATGGCAGGACAACGGCGAGCCGGAAACCTACTTCGGCTGGGAGTACATCGCCAACTTCGACTTTACGAATCTCAAAGTCCGCAAACACCTGCTCGAAGCAATCGACGAGTGGGCCGAGGTCGCCGACGGCTTCCGGTGTGATATGGCGTGGGCCGT
>CAYWFO010000062.1:0-2820 GCA_964457485.1 uncultured Haloferacaceae archaeon
AGATAGACGAACCGGCCGTCGGGGTAGATGGGCCCGCGAACACCCGGCAGGTTCGTGTTGGCTGCGACGTTGATTGCGATTGATTTCGGCATGGGTGAGGGGATGACCGCGGTGACGACGAGCAAAGCAGTAAGTCGCCAGCGCCGACAACGCGGCCGGCGTCCCAGCAGTACGCCCCACCGAATCAAAACCGTTCGGTGTCGGTAAGAATCGACCACCAACCCAGCGGTAAACAGATGGTTCTCTGGCTCGTCGCCACGAGGCCGACAGTATGAGCGACGATGTCTAGGGCCGGCGGGCAGACGGGGAGCGGTCGGCATGGACACGCACGCAGGCGGCCGGACTGCGGCGAACCGACGAGACGACCGGGTCTGCCTCTTCGGTTCGAGCCACCAGCACACGTTCGAGCCAGCCGAGAGCGTGTGAATGCGGTCGTTGAGTTGGTCGAACACGGGATGGGCCGACAAAAGTGATTTCGGTGTCAGGCCGGCCGGTTCATCAAGCAACTCGCGGTCGACGTGTGTCGGCCCAACCGGGTCGATACCGACCTGTTCGACCGCGACGAGCGCCGCCTGAGCAATCCAGCCTGCTAAGTGCGTCGGTCGTCTTGAGCCGAGCATGAGGACTCACCGTCGGCTCCGATCACGGCCGGCTGGCAAACGGCGACGCCCGCCGGGCGGACGAACAGCCCGCTCGACGCCACCGCGACCGATGGAGCGGGTCGGCTGATGGTTTCGCTCTCGACCGTGCTCCTCGTGACGCTCGTCGCCCACAGCCTCTGTGCGGTCGGCGTGCTGGCGCACGGCCGATATGCGGAACGCGACACGGCGTACTGGCCGGCGATTGCCCTCGTTTTCGGCGTGGGCGGCGTCGCGGGATATCTGTTGCTGAGCGACTGAGTACAACCCCCCATTTTCGGTTCGAAACCGCTATACTGCGGTCGAACAATTCGAGTACTGTTTACTTTCACTCCGCCGTCGGAATCGCCGGATGATGGGTGCGCAGCACGCGCGACGCGTCGAGCCGGTTCACTCGTCGGGGATGGGCTGAAACTGCGGTGATTCCGTGACGACGCGCGAGAGCACTTCGTCGCGGACGGCCCAGTGGCCGTTTCGGTACTCGACGAGGTGGCACTGTCGGAGCTGTGAGAGCGCCGCGTTGAGCCGGC
The DNA here is from genome assembly GCA_964457485.1 of uncultured Haloferacaceae archaeon. GTDB lineage: Archaea > Halobacteriota > Halobacteria > Halobacteriales > Haloferacaceae > PL-Br10-E2g29. The sequence goes on from CAYWFO010000062.1 coordinate 1,169, forward strand.
TGGTCGAAATCGGCGTTTCGGCGGCGATCTCGTGGGTTCGAAACGCCAACTCGGGATTGCCGGCCAGAAACACGAGCGCCTGGGTTGCTGCCGCGCCAACCTGTGGCGTCGGATAGTCACGCGGCGCGGTCTCGAACTGTGGACGACTCCGAGGCATTGAATGAGCCAATGACGCCGACGGGCAAAGAGCTACGGGCTGGCTCTGCCTTCGTCGGCTGCGGGTGTTCGTTGACCCGAACGGCCGCGCAGCGCGACGCCACGGTGCGGTTGCGAGCGAGACACCGAACCTGCGAGCGCGACGTGGCCAACAAACGCAGTCGTAACGGTATTACCGACGGGGAAACGCTGTGTGGGTATGGTTGAGAACGTGCTGTGGCCGGCGTACTTCGATGCCGCGCTGACGCGGTCGGACGGCCGACGGGTGCCCGAGTCGCTCGCGGTCGGCGAGCCGACGGTCGACGAGATCGCAACCGCCGTCCAGCAGGTCGGCTACGACGCGATTATCGAACGCGACAAGACCTACTCGCGGGAGTACGAGCCCCGTGGCCGGGTGTTGGTGCAGGGAGCCGAGGACAGCAAGAACGACCTCGTTCAGGCGATCGGGGCCTACCTCGGCGTCCTCCGAGACTGATGCGCCGAATCGGTACCGTCGACCGCACCGCCCAAGGGTTGGCGATCGTCAGCGTCGCGGCCGACGACACGCCCGATATCGGCCTCATGGTGGTCGACGAGTCGCTCTCGACGGTCGGCCGGATCGTCGACGTGTTCGGCCCCGTCGATGCGCCCTATGTCGCGATTACGCCGACCGGAGCCGATCTCCCCGCGCTCGTCGGCACGAAGCTCTACGCAAAGTAGTCGACGACAAACACAACGGCCAAACCCCCCAGCGTTCTACGACCGATATGTCCTCTCGGGAGTATCGCGGCGTCGGGTTTGCGGTGGTGTTGTTTCTTCTCGTGCAACTGGGTGCGCTCGCGTTGGTACAGACCTTTTTCGAACAGGGCTATCAGGCCGTCGAGAACCCGAACGATCCGACGATCAGCCTGGTGTACATCGGGGCCATCCTCGTCGCCACCGCGGGCTTTCTCGCGGCGTTCAAATACGATCTCGACTGGGTCGTCCGTGTCGTCATCGTCTTCACGAGCGGGTTGCTCTCGTGGTACGTCTTTTCGGCGCTCGTCTCGCCCGCGGTCGCCGCCGTTCTCGGCGGGGCCGTGGCGGTCGCACTCTGGGTGTACCCCGAGTGGTACGTCGTCAACACCGCGGGCGTGCTGATGGGTGCGGGCGCGGCAGGGCTGTTCGGCATCACGTTCGGCATCCTGCCGGCGCTGATTCTGCTGGTCGTGTTGGCCGTCTACGACGCGATCAGTGTCTACAAAACCAAGCACATGCTGGATCTCGCAGACGGCGTGATGGATCTCCGGATTCCCGCCATTCTCATCATCCCGCTGACGCTCTCGTACTCGCTGCTCGATGACGACTTCGGTGGGTCGGCCGCATCGGCTGGCGAGGAGACCACCGACACAACCGCGGAGAACGGCACTGAGGACACTGGGAATGCCGAGAGTGACGGCGACACCGTGGAACCGGCGACCGATACCGACGCCGACGGCGACGCTGAGACGACCGCCGACGGCGACGCTGAGACGACC
>CAYWFO010000062.1:2920-10020 GCA_964457485.1 uncultured Haloferacaceae archaeon
CGCCGACGGCGACGCTGAGACGACCGCCGACGGCGACGCTGAGACGACCACCGACAGCGACACCGCTCCAGCAGAAGCGGAGGAAAAAGAACGCGACGGGTCGCGCGACGTGTTTTTCATCGGCCTCGGTGACGCCGTGATTCCCGGCGTGTTGATCGCCAGCGCGGCCTTTTTTTCGCCCGCCCCACAGTATGCGGTGCCGCTTATCGAACTGAACCTCCCCGCGCTGCTCGCGCTCGTCGGCACGATCGGCGGGTTGCTCGTGCTCATGTCGATGGTGATGAAGGGCAAACCCCACGCCGGCCTGCCGCTGCTCAACGGCGGCGCAATCGGCGGCTACCTCGTCGGCTCGATCCTCGCCGGCGTCTCGCTCGTCGAAACGGTGGGAGTGGCGGGACTGCTCTGAGTCGACACCGACGAAAATCGGTTGTTCGGATCTACTCGTCGATGCCTTCGCGAACTTTGACCGCCATTCCCGAGGAGAAATCAGTCATTGCGGTGGCCGAAAGCGTGGCACGGCCGACCGCCAATAGGTCGCCGCGGTCGTGAACCACGAGCACCTCGTCACCCGGCCGAATCGCGGGATCGACCTCGCGGACGAATTTGGCGAACACGTTCTTGCCGTCGCGGACGAACGGCTCGCTCTCGTCGCCGACGACGACTCGGTACGCCGGCGGCGACAGCGCTCGGTGGAGGCGACGTCCGCCCGCAATGCCGAGCGTGAACCGGCCGTCGGTGCCGTATGAGACGAGTCGCTGGCCGTCCGCAAACACCTGTCGGGGGCGGCCCCCGGTCGAGCGGCGAATCTCGAACGAGTCGGCCGGGGGAAACAGCGCCCGACCCGCGCCCGAGCCGAACTGGTAGTCCGCGACCGTCCGTAGCGGCCGAATCGAGCGGTTGCCGTCGGCATTGCGGTCGGCAGCGACGGCATCGAAGTTGTCACCAGCGGCGTCGGCATCGGCGTCAGCGGCGCTGGCGTCGTCGAAATCGCTCATACCCTGCCATCCCGGCGGGCGTACAAAAACGGGCGGATTCAGTCACGACACCAACACGCGGAGCAGGTGACGACACCAACACACAAGAACGATTACGACACGAACACGCGAAACTGGTTACGACACCAGCACCTGTCGAAGAGCGAGAAAGACGAACACGAGAAACACGCCCAGCAGCACGCCAACGGGCGTGCTCTGGAAGATCACTCGGCCGATTCCGAGTCCGAGTGCCATACCAAACGTGAACGGCAGCGCAATCGCCTCGATTGAGGGGTACTCGACCATGTTAGAGCAGAAACGTCTCCTCGTCGTCCGAAAGGTCGGTGAACTCGTCGGTGGCCTCGATGAGTTCCTCGGCGGTCGACGCGCCGAACGCCATCACCTCGACTTTGACGCCCTCGTGGCGGAGGTGCGAACAGAGCCGCGAGAAGTCGCCGTCGCCCGTACAGAGCACGACGGCGTCGACGTGGTTCGCAAGCGTGACCGCATCGAGGCTCATTCCCACGTCCCAGTCGGCTTTTTTGCTTCCGTCGCCGAACGTTTTGATCGCCTTGATTTTGGTCTCGAAGCCGATGTCGACGAGCGCCTCGAAAAACGACTCCTCTTCGGGGGAATCCGCCCGGATGACGTAGGCAATGGCCCGCGTGAGTTCGCGGTCCGAAACGGCTTCACGGAGCAGAGCCGAGTAATCGAGGTTCTGCGAGTAAAGCGTCTGGGCCGTGTGATAGAGGTTCTGTGAGTCCGCGAGCACCGCAACCCGCTGGTTCGGATGAATGTCGGTCATTGTCTCTGTAGTGCGGACGCGCCGTGTTGAGGCTATCGCACTCGAACACGAACACGGATCACGAAAATCGGTCGGCGTCGACGGCTACTGCTGACCGGCGGCGACGGCTACTGCTCGGTGACCGCCGCCACGTCGTCGGCCGAGAGTTGCTCGTTGAGCAGGGCGTCGGTTCGGTCACCAACGGGAACCTCCTCGCGCATGAGCGTTTTGAGCGCGCTCTGTGGCGCGAGGTCGCCGATGAGCACGCCGCCGACGACCTTGCCGTCTTTGAGCGCGATTCGTCGCCACTCGGTGTCGGAGTACCGTTTCGACACGGCGGCGTCACCGAGTGTCGGGTGGCCGAACGAGAGAAACGGGAAGTCGAAGTGCGTGATCGAGTACGACGAGACCCAGCGAAAGGCCTCGCTTTCGGGCGCGACCATGTTTTTCGCCGCGACCGAGCCCTGTTCTTTCGCCGACCCCCACGAGCCGTTCTGGGCGTGCTCGCCGAGAATCGTGTCGTAAAACCGCGTCAGGTCGCCCGCCGCGTAGATGTCCGGATCGCTCGTCTGCATGTACTCGTCGACGACGACGCCGTTGTCCTGTTCGACATCGAGGCCGTACAGCAGTTCGGTGTTGAAGTTGAGCCCGATGGCGATACCGACGAAGTCGGATTCGAAGCGCTCACCGTTGGGGTCGACCGTGGCGACGACGTGGCCGTCGTCGTCGGTCTCAAAGCGGTCGACGCCGCTCTGGAACACGGGAGTGACGCCGCGGTCGCGCATCGCGTCGTGCATGATTTCCGCACCCTCCTCGTCGAGCGCGTAGCGCCACCAGCTATCGCCGCGCATGAGATAGTTGCCGGCGACGCCTTGGGCCCCACAGATGGCGGCGAGGTCGATGCCGAGCAGGCCCGCGCCGACGATTGCCGCCGACTCGCTTTCCTCGATGTGTTCGCGAATGTTGCGGGCGTCCTGAAACGTCCAAAAGTGGTGAATACCGTCGGCATCGCTGTTCTCGACGGGAAGTTGCGTTGGCGTGCCGCCGGTGGCGACGAGCAACTTGTCGTACTCAACCGTGTCGCCCTCGTGGGTTGACACCGTGTGTGCCTCGGGGTCGATGGTCGTGACGAGCGTGTTGAGTTTGAGGTCGATCTCGCGCTCGGCGTACCACGTAGCATCGTGAATCGAGATCGGTGCTTCGGGGAGCTTGCCTTTGGCGAACTCCTTGATCAGAATGCGATTATACAGGGCCTCGCCCTCGTCGGTAATGACGGTCACGTCGGCCTCGGGTGCCTCTTCGCGGAGGGTTTCCGCGGCGGAGCTGCCCGCAATCCCGTCGCCGATGATCACGTACGACTCTGTCATACGCCTGCGTTTGACCGCCGGGGTAAAGTCGGTTGCTATCGGCGAGAACAATCGTGATAGTTAGGAACACACCCCGTAATCGTCGAAAAACACACGACACACTGAACATACGCCCGACTGCGACCGCCCGCCACGTCGTGTGCTTCAAGCCCGTCGGCACCCAACCACATCGTGATGAAGATCCGTCAAAACTTGCGCCACTGGGCGGCCAAACAGGCACTCACCGCCCCGGTTATCGGTGAGATCGCGACCGAGAAGCTCGTCGACATGCACACCGACATTTTTCTCGGAAAAGCAGACGAAGCCCGGCGCGAGGAACGCCGCGCGCACCTCGACGACTTTTTCGATGCCACGATGGATTCCTACGTCGCCGCGCTCGAAGCCGGCTTTCGCGAGGCCGAAGCCCGCGAAATCACGCACATTCAGGCCAACTTCGACTTCTTCAACCACGGCTGGACCGAGATGATGGAGATTCCTGCCGACGAGTTCGAAGATCACTTCCGACGGTACGAGGCGTTTTTCAAACACCACGCTATCAGCGTTGACGACCCGCTCGGGTCGTTCCGGCCGACCGACGGGATTGCCGACGCGCCGAAAACGCCCAAAAAACGGGATCGACCGGCCTACGAGAATGCCATTGCGGGCTTTGCCGACGACATCTACGTCGAAGACGATGAGGGCGACCTCCACGTCGGTGGCGACCGCGAAGAGCCCGAGAGCGTCGATCCCAGCAAGGCACCCGGTATGCGCGGTGTCGACGCCGACCCGGCCGAAAGCTAGCCAACCGAACACGACCAGTCGGCAGTCGAACAACACGAGTTTTAATCCGTCGGCCCCGCTACAAGCGGTATGGCCCATCCACGCGTCCCGGGCCGAGGTGACGAAACCGTTGAACTCCCCTGTGGCGAGTCGGTTGCGCTCGGCGAGTTCGACCTCGGCATGCGGGAGTTTGACTGTGACTGTGGGGAGACCCACGGCGTCGTCATGGACGTCCATCCGCCCGACCGTTTTCTCCCCGAATTTCTCGTTTCGGTGCTTCAAGAGGCAATCGAAACCACGAGCGAGGAGATGCCAGAGTTCGGCACTCCCCACCTGCTCGGTGTCGTGTTGGAGGAGTTTCCCTCGCTCGTCGTCGCCCACGACGCGAGCGACGACCAATCGGTCGGCTTTTCGATGCTCTGGGTGACCGACTTCGACTCACGAACACTGCACGAACACATCGTCGAACTCGTTATCGAGCTTATGGAACACGCCGTGAGCCACGCCGACGACACGAGCACGCTGACCGAGTTCGAACAGCAGATGCACCAGTTCGATGTGAGCGCGTTCGTCGAGCAGTACCGCGAGCAACGCGATCTGAGCGAGGACGACCTGTACGTCTGAGCGACTCTCCCCCTGAGACAACAACAAACGCGGTTGTGACCTGCTTCAGACGCCCGGCTGACGGCCGTCACACATAGTTTTAATCGGCCGACGACACAACAATGAGTATGCCTACCACAGGCACTAGTCTCGACCGATTACGGGGAGTGCTGGCGGCGGCCGACAAGCCGCTCACGGCTCGCGAGATTCTCGAGGAACTCGAAGCCCGTGGTGACACCGAGTTCGAGAGTCCCCACCGGATTGCGACCGTCCTCGGCCGGCAGGCTCAACACGGTGAGATCACGGTGATTCCTCAGCGACCCTACCGATACACTATCGACGATCCGAACTAGCGAACGCCGATCAGTCACCTACCGGTCGCCAGATGCATTGCGGTTGGCCAGCGTGTCTGGCTGCTTCTCTGCTCAGTGTTCGCGCGAGCCGCGACCGTGCGTGTGACTCTCACGCTACGAATTCCAAACATTTGCTACGAAATTCGTACTAATTCGTCGGGCTTATTACGATCAACGTACTCCGACCCGCTAATGAGCGACGAGACGGCGGAGACAGCCGGCGAGGATCGCACCATCCTACTGATCGGCAGCGGCCCGATCCAGATCGGACAGGCCGCTGAGTTCGATTACTCGGGCGCACAGGCGTGCCGGGCACTCCGGGAGGAGGGCGCGCGGGTCGTTCTCGTCAACTCGAATCCGGCGACGATCATGACCGATCCCGAGATGGCCGACAAGGTCTACATCGAGCCGATCACGACCGAGGCAATCGGCGAGATCATCCGAACCGAACAACCCGACGGCGTGATCGCCGGTCTCGGCGGCCAGACCGGGCTCAACGTCACCGCCGAACTCGCCGAGGAGGGCATTCTCGAGGAGTATGATGTCGAAATCATGGGAACGCCGCTCGATACCATCTATGCGACCGAAGACCGCGATCTGTTCCGCCAACGCATGCAAAAAATCGGCGAACCGGTGGCACAGTCGACCACGATTTCACTTGACGAGGACGAGTCAGTCACCGATTTTGACGAGAACACCTTCCGTGACCGTGTCGAAGCCGCCGTCGACAAAGTCGGTGGCCTGCCGGTCATTGCGCGGACGACCTACACACTGGGCGGGTCAGGATCGGGCATCGTCCACGAGTTCGAAGAACTCGTCGAGCGGGTGCGGAAAGGACTGCGACTCTCACGCAACAGCGAAGTGTTGATCACCGAGTCGATCGCCGGCTGGGTCGAACTCGAGTACGAGGTGATGCGCGACGCCGACAACTCCACCGTTATCATCTGCAACATGGAGAACATCGACCCGATGGGCATCCACACCGGCGAGTCGACCGTCGTCACCCCCTCGCAGGTGATTCCCGACAAAGGACACCAAGCGATGCGCGACTCGGCGCTGAAGGTCATCCGCGAACTCGGGATTCAGGGCGGCTGCAACATCCAGCACGCCTGGCGCGACGACGGCACCCCCGGCGGTGAGTACCGCGTTGTCGAGGTCAACCCGCGTGTCTCTCGATCCTCTGCGCTGGCCTCGAAGGCGACCGGGTACCCGATCGCCCGCGTGACCGCCAAGGTCGCACTCGGTAAACGCCTCCACGAGATCGAAAACGAGATTACCGGCGAGACGACCGCCGCCTTCGAACCGGCCATCGACTACGTCGTGACGAAAGTGCCACGCTGGCCTATCGACAAGTTCGACGACGTTGATTTCGAAATCGACACCGCGATGAAATCGACCGGCGAGGCGATGGCGATCGGCTCGACGTTCGAGGAGTCGTTGATGAAAGCGCTCCGCTCGTCGGAGTACGACCCGGCAGTCGAGTGGGCGTCGGTCGACGATACGACACTGACAAAGGAGTATCTCGAACGTCCCTCGCCGGACCGCCCGTATGCGATGTTCGAAGCCTTCGACCGCGGCTACACGGTCGAGGACGTTATCGAGCTCACCGGGATCGAAAAGTGGTACGTCGAGCGGTTCAAACGCATTGCCGATGCCGCAGCGGACGCTAGACACGGTGAGTTCACGCCCGCCGCGACCGCCGGCTACACCAACAACGAAATCGCCTCGCTGACTGACGGCAGCGCGGACGTTGGAACCGTTGAACAGGAGGTTCCCGGTCGCAACTACAAACAGGTCGATACCTGTGCCGGCGAGTTCGAGGCCGAAACGCCGTACTACTACTCCGCGCGACTGCCGGAGTTCCACACCGGCCCACTCGTCGGCGACGAGGCTGGGGGCGAACTGAAAGTCGACAAAGAAAACACGAGCGTCGTCGTTGTCGGCGGCGGACCGATCCGCATCGGCCAGGGTGTCGAGTTCGACTACTGTTCGGTGCATGCGATTCAGGCGCTCCGTGAACTGGGCATCGAGGCCCACGTCGTCAACAACAACCCCGAGACCGTCTCGACGGACTACGACACAAGGGACGGGCTGTTTTTCGACCCGATTTCGGCCGAAGAGGTCGCCGACGTGGTCGAAGCCACCGGCGCCGAGGGCGTGATGGTTCAGTTCGGCGGCCAAACATCGGTTAACATCGGCGAACCACTCCAGACCGAAATCGGCCGCCGCGGGCTGGACTGCGAAATTATGGGCACAACCG
>CAYWFO010000063.1:0-9819 GCA_964457485.1 uncultured Haloferacaceae archaeon
TGAACGACGAGTACGGCTACGACTACGTCGAGACGCCCCACCTCTTTCGGACGGAGCTTTGGAAGCGGTCGGGCCACTACGACAACTACGTCGACGACATGTTCCTGCTCGACGTGAACGACGAGGAGTACGGCCTCAAACCGATGAACTGCCCCGGCCACGCGACGATCTTCAACGAGCATTCGTGGAGCTACCGCGATCTGCCCGTCCGCTACGCCGAAAACGGCAAGGTCTACCGCAAAGAACAGCGCGGCGAGCTCTCCGGGCTGTCGCGTGTGTGGGCGTTCACAATCGACGACGGCCACCTGTTTTGTACGCCCGACCAGATCGAACGCGAGGTCGACGACATCATGTCGATGATTAACCGCGTGCTCGACACGTTCGATCTCGACTACGAAGTCCAACTGGCCACCCGCCCCGAGAAATCGGTCGGCAGCGACGAAATCTGGCAAAAGGCCGAAAGCCAACTCGAAAGCGTCCTCGAAAAATCGGATATGGCGTACGATCTGGAAGCCGGCGACGGCGCGTTCTACGGTCCGAAGATCGACTTTGCCTTCTCGGACGCACTCGGCCGCAAATGGGACGGCCCAACCGTCCAACTCGACTTCAACATGCCCGAGCGGTTCGATCTCACCTACACGGGTGCGGACAACGAAGACCACCGCCCAGTCATGATCCACCGCGCGCTCTACGGGAGTTTCGAGCGCTTCTTTATGGTGCTCATCGAGCACTACAACGGCAAGTTCCCGCTCTGGCTCGCCCCCGAACAGGTCCGCATTCTCCCGATCAGCGACGACGAACTCGGCTACGCCCATCGCCTGAAGAACGATCTCGAAGACGACGAGTTCCGCGTCGATATCGAGGATCGCTCGTGGACGCTCGGCCGAAAAATCCGTGAGGCCCAGACCGACCGCGTTCCCTACATGGTGATCGTCGGGAGCGACGAAGTCAACCACGGAACGATCTCAGTGCGTGACCGCCAGGAACGCGAACAACAATCGGTCGATCCCGACGACTTTCTCGCCCATCTCCGCGACGAGCGGGACGAAAAACGCGACGCACCCGACTTTCTCGAGTAACTGCCGATCGGCTTGATCCAGTTGCGGCCGTTTCGCTCCCGAACGGAACGTCATTCCCGGGAGGCGATGAATGTGCCAATTCGACGCCGACCGCGGTTTCTACTCCCGGAGCGCGTCTTCGCGCTGGGTTGCTTCGAGCGTTTCTTCCTCGACGCCGGTGGCGACGACCGCCGGTTTGTACGCGCCGCCATCGAACATCTCGTGATCGCTGACCGAGGACTCGACATAACGCGTGAACGCGCGGCGCTCGGAAGGGAGATAGCCGTAGATAATCTCCTCGTTGACGAGGTCGTAGACGGGAATCCGTGGGGTCAACAGCGTGTTTTCGCCGACAATCGAGTGTTCGCCGATTTTGAACCCCGACGTAACCCGGCAGCCCGCGCCGAGCGAAACGCCGTCTTCGATAATGACCGGCGCGCTTTCGACGGGTTCGAGCACGCCGCCGACGAGCGTGTTCGCGCCGAGTTTGACGTTCGCACCCAACTGGGCACAGGAGCCAACCGTATCGCAGGAGTCGACGAGCGTGCCGTCGCCGACGGAGGCACCGATGTTGACAAACGATGGACTCATCATAATGCAGTCCTCGCCGAGGTACGCCCCACGGCGGATGGCTGTGCCGTCCGGCGTATTTCGCGTGCCGCGCTCGTTGAGATCGGCGGTCTCGCGAAGTGGAAGCACATCGTGGTAGTCGACGCCGCCGTAGTGGCGTGCTTCGGTGTGCCGAAGGCCGAAGTTCAGGAGAATTCCCTGTTTGACCCAGGCGTTTGCCTCCCACGAGGTGACGCTGTCGCCGGTTTTTTCGGCCGCGCGAACCTCGCCGGCTTCGAGTGCTTCGAGAAACACGTCGAGAACAGCGAGATCGTCGTCGGTTGCGTCGGCGGCGGTGAGGCCGTCGTCGTAGCGGTTCCACAGCCCAGTGATTTCGGATTCGAGTGTCGACATTGATCGTATGGCGACTTCTTGGGCCATCCAATAAGACCCGTCGATTATGCTCAGTGTGTATCCGACAGGTTCAATCTCTACGTCGCCTCGGAAGCACAGTCACCGGTCAGCGATACAGTTATGTATACGTTGTGCTACTATGAATACATGCCCTCGATTAGTGCCCGCGTTCCCGACGAAGACGAAGCCGAACTCGAGGCCGTGAGCGAACTCCTCGATGAGGACAAAAGTACGGTTATTCGAAAAGCCCTCTCAGAGGGCCTCGAATCGATCCGCCAGCGTATCGCCATCGAACGGTACCAGACGGGAGAGATATCGGTTAATGAGGCGGCGCGGCTCGCCGACGTGAGCCTCGCTGAGTGGCTCGAAATAGCCCGTGAATACAATCTGACGACACAGCTCTCGACGGAAGATATCGAGTCCGAGGCGACGGCAGCGCGTGAGTTATGACGCGTATTCTTCTCGATGCGACGACGCTCATCGCACTCGGGACGATTGGAGAACTCGAGTTGTTGACCAGTTTTTCGGGTGATCTCGTCGTGTTTCCAGTCGTCAAAGACGAGGTGACAACTGAGCCGGCACGAACCAATCTCGACCGTTTTACTGATCGCCATGGGGTCGTCACGGCTGACGATCTCTCCATAGACCGCCTGCACGAAGCCAAGCGGGTTCTCGGTGCGGAATCCGAAAACGGAGACGTCTACCTCATTGCGGCAGTGCTCAGCGAGACGGCCGCGTCGAAACCGGTCGGCGTCGTTTCCGATGATCGACGCGTTCGGACGACGGCCCGTGGACTCGGCGCGACGGTCACCGGAACGGTTGGTGTCATTGTTCGCGCCGTCGACGAGGGGCTTGATCCGCAGGACGCCCACGAAATCGTCAGGCGTGTGGATTCGCATGGATTGCACATGACGGGCAGCCTTCGAGAAAAGGCCGCATCGCTCATCGACGAAGCGGCCGGTCACGAAGTTTAGTACTGCGGTCAAGAGCCTCGAAAATCAGTCCGCAATAACGTCGAAAAAGTCGTATCGGCCCGGAGCGCGTCCGGCCAGCCACTCGGCGGCATCCAGTGCGCCCTCGGCGAAAATCGACCGATCACCGGCGCGGTGGGTCAACGAGAGCGTCTCGTTGCTGCCGCCGAGCAGAACCTCGTGTTCGCCTGCAACGTCGCCCGCGCGGCGGGCATGAACGCCGATTTCGGTGTCATCGCGTGGTGCGTCGCCCTCGCGACCGTGAACCCACTCGGTGAGATCGCCGCGGACGGCTTCGATGTCATCGAGCAACGTTTTTGCGGTGCCGCTCGGCGCATCGCGCTTGGCGTTGTGGTGGGTTTCGGTGAGTTCGATGTCGGCGTCGGGCAGCGCAGCGGTTGCCTCGCGAACGGCAAGTCGGAGCGCCGCGACGCCCCGCGAAAAGTTCGAGGCTTTCAACAGCGCCGTCGACTCGCTCGCACGATCGAGTGCGGCCAGTCCCGCCGCGTCGAAGCCGGTAGTGCCGGTGACGAACCCAACGCCCGTGTCGGCGCAGGCGGCGGCATACTCGACGGCCGACTCGGGAGCCGTGAAGTCGACAACGACAGCCGGGTCGTGGGCGGCGAGCAGCGCCGCGAACTCGTCGTTCGTGTCGACATCGACGCCCGAAATCGGCTCGTCGACGGCCGATCGGTTGACCGCGAACGCGACGTCGACCGTCTCGCGGGTGGCCGCGGCCGCCAGCACCTCGCGACCCATCCGGCCGGCCGCGCCGGTTACGCCGAGTGTAATCATTCTGTTGCGTCCTCCGACGCCTCGGATTCGGTGCGTTCGGTGTCGTCGTCACCGTCGCCCGCGAGCTCAGCAAGCAGCCGTTCGAGTTTCGGACGGTGTTCGTCCGACAGCGGCGTCAACGGCGACCGGATGCGTTCGGGCGCATAGCCCCGCATTTCCATCGCGGTTTTGACCGGAATCGGGTTGGTTTCAACGAATAACTGCCGCGTCAGCGGGCCCAACTCGTGGTGGATTGCCCGCGCGAACGCGTAGTCGCCTTCAAGCGCCGCGCCGACCATCGCACAGGCTCGTTCGGGTTCGACGTTGGCGACGACGCTGATCGCACCGTGACCGCCGATCGAGAGAATCGGGAGTGTGAGCCCGTCGTCGCCCGAAAGAATCGCAAAGTCCTGTTCGCGGGTGCGTTCGATTACTTCGGAAATCTGATTGAGATCGCCCGAGGCGGCCTTGTAGCCGCGGATATTCTCGTGTTCGGCGAGCCGAACCGCGGTGTCGATGGTGATGTCCTGGCCCGTCCGGCTCGGCACGTTGTAGACGATCTGTGGGAGGTCGATCGCGTCGGCAATCTGGCGGTAGTGCTCGTACATTCCCGCAGGTTCGGGCTTGTTGTAGTACGGCGAAATCAAAAGGAGGGCGTCCGCGCCGGCGTCGGCGGCCTGCTGGGAGAGATCCAAGGCTTCGACCGTGTTGTTCGAGCCCGTTCCGGCAATAACGGGCACGTCCTCGACGGCGTCGACGACAGCCTCGATGACCTCGACGTGTTCGGCATGGCTCAGCGTCGCGCTCTCGCCGGTCGAGCCCATCGGAACCAAGCCGTCGACACCCGCTGTTTCAAGTCGTTGGGCGTCTTTTCGGAGTGTTTCGGTGTCGATCTCGTTGTCCACGGTAAAGGGGGTTACCATCGCCGGAAAAACCCCGCTGAAGTCGATGTGTGTCATGAGTGGTGTGTGGTGGCTGTGTCGTCGTCGTTGATTCGCGCTGTGTTCGGTTCTGTCTCTCTGGTCGGTGCCGTCGGCTGATCGTCGAGCCGCGTTGGTCGTCACACGCTGCGAGGGAAGTAAAAACACCCGAAACGGGGTTGTGACGCCAGCAACGAGCACCCAGAAAACGCGCTTTGTCGGGCCGCTCAGTCGCACGGCCCGCCGTGAACATCGTCCAGCGAGTACGAGCGTGCTGTGCAGACGTTCTGTTGGAGAGGTTGAACCGATGTCCGGTGTGCGGTTTGCTCGACGGCATCCAGCGATATTGAGACTTATACGGCCGCCGGGTGTACGTCAGGTATGTACACTCGTCAGTCCGCCATGGAGGCGAACCGATGAACGCGCTCCATCCGCGGATCCGACTCGTCTGGATTTTCCGTGCGATGGTTCGGGCTGCCATCGCCGGTGTCGTCGTAACGGGAATCGCCTTCGTTCTCGACCGATCGCTGTTCATCGGTGGCGGTGTTTCGCTCCTGTTCGTTCTCATCGGCGTGGTCCACGCCATTGTTCGCTACCGAAACTGGCGGTATGTCGTCGGCGACGACGCCATCTATCTCGAACGCGGCGTGCTCACCCAAATCCGAACCGAGGTACCGCTCGTTCGAATTCAACACGTCGACTCGCGGCGGTCGGCGTTCGAGCGGCTCATCGGGCTGGCAAGCACCGTCGTCTACACAGCAGGGTCGCGCGGCGCGGACGTGACGATTCCGGGGCTGACACCCGAAGCCGCCGCGGACCTTCGAACGGAGCTCAAACGGTTGGCAATCGCCGCCGACGGGGAGGATGCGGTGTGAAATTAGCGCCCATTGCGGTTCCATACCGCGTGGCTCAAAAAAGTGGGAGCCTCATCCTCACGATCGTCATACTTGCATCGATTGGAGCAGGCCTCCAGTTTGACAGTTTCTGGGTTCTCGCCGCCGTCGGTGCCGTTCTCATAATCATCACGGGGTATGAAGTCGCCTACTACCGCCGGTTTCGTTACGAACTGACGCCCGACACCTTCGATCTCCAGTCGGGGGTGTTCAGCCGGCGCGAGCGCGAAATTCCCTACGGACGAATCCAGAACGTCGACATCAGCCGAAACATCCTGCAGCGCCTGCTCGGCATCTCGGCGGTCAACATCGAAACCGCTGGCGGCGGCTCGACCGAAGCGTCAATCCAGTACGTGACTGTCGAGGAAGGACAGCGACTCCAGCGCGAAATTCGTCACTACAAACGCGACCCTGAACCGGTCGCCGAGGACAGTCGAACCGAGCCAAGCAACGACACGGCTGTGGGCGGGACAACCGACGATGGCGAGGCCGACGACGGCCGCGCTCCGGCTTCGGATTCGCCGCGGAGCGAGCGCCGAGCGGACGAGCAACTGCTGTTCGAACTCAATCCGTCAGAACTCGCCCTCGCCGGCGTTCTGTCGTTCGATCCACGGGTTCCGGGCGTACTCATTGCCGTTTTTACGGGCTCGATTCCGTTCGTCTCCCCGATTCTCCCGACAACCGGATCGACGGCCATCCTCATTGCGACAGTCGGGATTCTGCTGATCGGAGCCATTGTTCTCGCGTGGATCGTCGGGGCCGTGTCGGCGATACTCAACTACTGGGGGTTTCGTCTGCTTCGCTCGGGTGACGAACTCCGCTACGAACGGGGGTTGTTGCAGCAGTACAGCGGCACCATTCCGTTCGAAAAAATTCAAGCGATGACCATCGAGGACAACCCGCTAAAACGCCGGGTTGGCTACGCGACGCTCGCGGTCGAAACCGCAGGATACGCACCCGGACAGGCGGGCGGTCGCGGCACGGAGGCAGCGGTTCCGCTCGCCAGTCGCGACCGCGTCGAACAGCTTGCCGCCGAAATCGATTCCTTCGGCACCCCGAATTTCTCGCGGCCGCCAAAACGGATTCGCCGACGCTATCTCGCGCGGTATCTGCTCGCGCTCGGGGCGATTGCCGCGGCGCTGTATGCGGTCAGCGTGTTCGTTTTTCGCGCGGCGTCGATTCCGTGGTACCTCCCGCTCGTGGCAACACTTCTCACCCCGGTTGCCGCGCACTACAAGTGGCTTCACCGTGGCTACTGGCTCGGCGAGAACCACGTTGTCACGCGAAACGGCTTCTGGAACCGCGAGACGAAAATCGTCGCCTACTACCGGATTCAGACGGTGATCGACCGACGGACGGTCTTCCAGCGGCGGTGGAACGTCGCGAGCGTCGTCGTCGACACCGCGGGCTCGCTGTCGGTTCTCGGCCAGGACTGTGCCGCCGTCGACATCGACGACGAGAATGCGGTGGCGCTGCGAACCACACTCACCGAGAGGCTCAACGACGCACTGATCGACCGACGGGCGATGCGACGAACACGGTCGGCCGCCTCGGCCGCGGGCGACAGCGAACCGACCGAAACGGAGCCGACAGCGACGACCTCCGATGGCGACGAGGACAAGACCCGTCGCGAAGCGTCGTCCGGCGACACCGACAGTCACGCTGGTGAGACGCCCAACCGCGACGCCGACGACACGGGGGTCGACAGTGATAACAGAATCGACGACGGCCGCAACACGACAGCCGACGACGACCGCAACACGACGGCCGACGACGACCACGACACGACGACAGACGACGACCACGACACGACGACAGACGACCGCGACGACCTCAACGGAGCGCCGCCAGACGATCGGACGGTGTAGCTCCCGTCTCAGCGTCGACTCGGCGACGAGATTACTCGCGAGCAGCGTCGATCACGGCCGAAAACTCGCGGGCCGTCTCAGTGATCTCCGAAAAGTCACCGCGACTGGCAGCCTCGTAATCAACGAGCGCACTGCCCGCACCGACACACTCCGCACCCGCGTCGATGTAGTCGGCAGCGTTGTCGATACCGACCCCACCGGTCGGCATCAGCGGCACCTGTCCAAGCGGCCCCTTGATTGCGCCGAGGTGTGCGGGGCCAACCGAAGACGCCGGAAACACCTTCAGCAGGTCGGCACCGGCCTCGTAGCCGGTCACGGCCTCGGTTGGCGTCATGATGCCGGGTGCGACGAGCGTGCCGTACCGGTTGCAGATGGTGATCACGTCCTCGTGGAGACTCGGGCTCACGACGAAATCCGCCCCCGACAGCATGACCGTCCGGGCGGTTTCGGCATCGAGCACGGTTCCGACACCGACGGCGATTTCCTCGTCAAACGAACCCGTGAGTTCGTCGACCATGCGGGCAATACCGGGCGTGTCGGCCGTGAGTTCGATTCCCGTGACGCCACCCGCAACGAGCGCGTCGGTGATCTCGATGAGCGTGTCGGCATCGACACCGCGGAGCACGGCGACAACCCCGCTGTTTCGGAGTTCCTGAAAAACGTCATGTTTCGTTCGCATACATCTCTGTCTCGCTCGCAGTCCGTAAAAATAGGGGCGGTGTGGTCGTCGTCGATTTGTGTCAAAACGTTATGAGTATCCGAGAGGTGTGCTGGATTGAAACGCACGAATGGCGGTTTTGCGGCAAAAACCATCATGAAAGACGGTAGATTAAATACTGTTGCTCTGAGTGAACGAGGTGTATGCGAACAGGAGTCACTGGGGTCGGGCCCACACGAAACCGAACTGACAGCGTAGGTGCTCCATTGACCACGGCCGACTTCGGGGTGAGCCGCTAATGGCGCAAGATATCGACTCAGAACGGTTTAGCGAAACCCAGCGAGCCATTCTCAGAGCGGTGCTCGAAAACCCGTCGTTGTCGAACGCGGAGGTCGCCGCCGAGACGGGTGCGCGAATCACGCTCGTTCGTGACACCCGCGAGACGTACGCCGATGAGGTCACGCTCTCGGAGGGCGAAACGGCGACCGATCAGTCGGCCAGTGGCGAAATCACCGACGCCCAGCAGGCGATTTTGCAGACGGTGTCGGCAAACCCGTCGCTCACGAACGCGGAGATCGCCGAAAAAACCGGCACGCGAATCGCGCTCGTCCGCGACACCCGCGACAAACACGGCGCGGAGTACGTTCCGCCGGACGGCTCCGACACCGCCGAGTCGACAACGGGGTCGAGTAGCGCGCTCTCGGCGGCCCAGCAGGCGATTCTGCAGGCCGCGGAGGCGGATCCCTCGCTCACGAACGCCGAAATCGCCGAACAGACCGACTCCCGAATCACGCTCGTTCGCGACACCCGCGAGGAACACGGCGCGGAGTACGAAGCATCGACCGGGAGCGACGACACCGGGGGCGGCGCGGGCGGTGACGACGAACTCACCGAGGCCCAGCAGGCCATCGTGGCTGCGGCTGCAGCCGACCCCTCGCTCACGAACGCCGAAATCGCCGAACAGACCGACTCCCGAATCACGCTCGTTCGCGACACCCGAACCGCGTACAGCGAGAGAATCGAGGCCGCAGCCGAGGAGACACAGGCTGGCGACGACGCGGCTGGCGACGACACGTCGAGCAGCGATGAAACGGCAGCGGCGGGTGAACTCACTGAGATTCAACGCGAGATCATCCACGCCGCCGAGGACGATCCAACGCTCACGAACGCCGAAATCGCCGAGGTACTCGGCGTCAGGATTGCAACCGTTCGCGACACACGCGACGAGTTCGGTGCGCCCGACGAGAGCGCGGTAGACGAGTCGGATGCGCCGGCCGAACCGGCAGCCGAGGAAACCGCCGACAGTACTGAGCAAACGGGCGAACCAGCCGATGACGACGAATCAACCGACGACGAATCAACCGACGACAAACCAACCGACGACAAACCAACCGACGACGGACCAACTGAGGACGAACATGATGAATCCGAACCAGCGGGCGACGATTCGTCGGCCGGTTCGGCAGGGCCATCGGGCGGCACGGTGTTGGTGATTATGCTGGTTTTGCTCGCGGTGCTTGTTGCAGCCTACTTCGTCGCCATCGAGCAGGGGCTGATCTAACTGGAACCGGTCTGTTTTTGTTGAGTGGAGCGTGTCATAGAAAACTTCGCACGGTCTGTCTATCCGACTCTTGTCAAGATCCGCGTGCAAGATGCAACGCGCATATACAGCATGCTGTGAAACGCACAATTCAGAACTGCAAAAAATCATCCA
>CAYWFO010000064.1:0-9812 GCA_964457485.1 uncultured Haloferacaceae archaeon
CGAGCACGTTGTGGTACTTTCCCCAGCCGAGTTTGTGGACGTGGCCGGTGTGGAAAATGTCGGGGACGGTCTCGATGACGAGATAGTCCTTCTCCTCGGGAGCAACCCGTGTGTGCCCGCCGAACTGCGGGGCCACGTGGCGTTTTTTGAGGAGTTGATACATCGCCTTGTGTGGCTCGTCGTAGCTCGCCTTGTCACTCGGTAACTCCGCAATGACTTCGTCGAGTGAGACGCCGTGGTACATCAGCACCGAGACGCCCTCGATGGTGACTGTCGACGGATTGCCCGTGATTTTCGGGTCGTGCGCGGACATGATCTCGCGGAGTTCCTCGTCGAATCCGGGTTGCGGTTCGGCGAGTCTGACGGCATCGTGATTGCCGGGAATCAGTACGATTTCGAGGTCGCCAGGCACCGCTTTTAGATGCTCAGAAAACGCCTCGTACTGGTCGAAAATGTCGATAATGTCGAGTTCCTCGTCCTGGTTCGGGTAGATTCCAACGCCCTCAACCATGTCGCCAGCGATGAGCAGATACTCGACGTGTTCGGCCTCTTCGGTGTGGAGCCAGTCGGCAAACCGGTTCCACGCATCGGCCATGAACTCCTGGCTGCCGACGTGGACATCCGAAATGAGCGCCGCCTGGACGTGACGGTCGGCCGTGTTAGGCCGGAACGTTCGCGGCACGTCCGGAAAGTGAATAGAGTCGGTAAACAGGATGCCCGCGTCGTCCGAAAGCGTTCCCTGAACCGCAACACACTCGTCCAACAGGAGTTCGTCGACCAGTTCGGCAATCGGCCGGTCTTTCATCACAAGCGCCGGAAAGGTTCCGGTCGTATCTTCGAGTTCGATGAGCCAGTGGCCGCTGGCAGTCGACCGAATGTCGTTGACGAGGCCGATGAGTTCGGCTTCGCTGCCACCCGACATTTCGGCAATCGCTGAGGCCGGTCGGTGGTTGACGCGGCCTCTGAGGAGTTTCGACAGCCGCTCGTAGCGATCGCGAAACGTCGTCACGAACTGACTGTACTTGCCAGTTCCCGTACTTCGACCGGTGACATCACCGCTGATTTCGGCCGGTGCTGGGCTGCGCTCGGCGGAGTTTGATACCGTGGAGAATTCTTTATGACCGGTGTCAGACAACCGCTTTTTTTCAGGTGGAGATTCCGTTTTCTGCGTGTGATTTTTCGTGTTTTTGCCTCCAGTTGAAACAGAGGTTTGTGATTGCTGATCCGATGAAGGAGCAGTGGGTGAAGGGCTGTCGGGTGACTCCGTCCGTGCTGTCGCGGCCGTGTCATCGGATCGGGTCGTCTGCGTCGACATCATGTTCGCGTCAACGCCCGGCGGATCGGCAACGGGTTCGCGTTGCGCGAGACAGCAACGGACATCCTCGGCAGTAAGTCGGAGCGCGTCGTCATCGGCCGCCTCAACAACTGCCTCAATGGTGGCCGCCGGATCAGGCGCGTTTGCGAGCAGTGTCACTGCCTCGCGCTCGGCGTTGTAGCCCGCTCGGGCCAGCGTCTGAACGATTCGTGACGGGGTCTCCGATGGCACTGACGGTTCTCGGGTCGCTCCAGTCAAAAAGATGCCGACGGCGCGTGGTCGCCGTCGCCGATATCGTGTCAAAACGGGTAGCACCTGGTGGCGACGCGAAGCGTCCCGGTGGCGAAACCGAGAATCTTGGTGCCGACTCGGAGTATTGTAGGCAGTGACACAGCGGAGAATCAGCGGCGACACGGCGTATGTCAACTCACCTCAATCGAAAATCAAAACCGACCGACACGCCAGCGGTACCCAGAAGGTTCAAACAGTCACCCGGTCAAAAACCGATAATGGATGGGAGGGATCGTCGAGAGCCAACAAACCATGACGACGATTCGACACCATCTGGGGCAAACAACGCCACCGAACCCACTGTGGCTGACGACACCAGTAAGTCGGCTGGCGATGATTCAAATGCATCCGTGATCGACGAGTTGGGTGACTCCACAGCTGGCGAACCCGAGGTCTTCGAAGATCCGACACAACTATCACCCGAGAGGGTGGCTCCGAAATCGCAAGAGCATCAGGCTTCGGAGTCGGTGTGGAACCGGTTCTGGCGAGCCGAAGACGGTCCGATCGTGTTCGTCCGAGAGATTCTCATCAGCGTCTGCATCGTCCTCGTTATCGGACTCCTCCTGTTCGGGGTGAGTGGTGTCTGGCCGCCAATGGTTGCCGTCGAAAGCGGCAGTATGGAGCCGAACATCAACCAGTACGACTTGGTGTTCGTGACTGATCCCGGTCGATTTGCGCCCGGCGAGGCCGACGACCGTGGAATCGTCTCCGCAGAGACCGCCGAAACGACTGGCTACAGCAGTTTCAATCAGGCGGGAAGCGTGATCGTCTTTCACGAACCGGGCTCTCGTGGATCGCCGATTATCCACCGCGCACATTTCTTCGTTGAGGAGGGTGAAAACTGGCATGATCGGGCAAATCCCGACTACCTCAACGCCGACGACTGTGCGGCACTCGCGAACTGCCCTGCCCCACACAGCGGCTACATTACGAAGGGCGACAACCAGAACAGCAATAGTCGATACGACCAAGCCAGCGGTATTGCCCCCGTTGTCGAACCTGACTGGGTGACCGGTGTCGCACGGCTCCGAATCCCGTACCTCGGCTGGATTCGACTGGCCGTCACAGGTGCAGCCAGTACAGGCCCACTCGTTCCAATCGGTCTCACTGGAGTTGGTGGTGCTGGGGTATTGATATCCTCCCCGCCCTGAAGCAGTAGTTGCCGAATCAGACTTTCGTCGAGGCAACTACTGTAAAGGGCGAGGCTTCCGCTTGCTATCCGTCAACAACACAGAGCGGTGTTGATCGAGGGTGTGGACAGTTCTTGGGTGTCGAAGTGGCGTTCCGAGGCGAACTTGTGAAAACCGTTTCGCGAGTCGGAGAGGGATCTTAGTTGTCGAAGCGAGCCTGAACGAAGGGTTGAACGTTTTCGATATCGCCCAGTCGGGAGTCCGAGAGGAGGACGGCTTCTGTTTCTTCGAGTGGAACCGAGAGGCCCATCTCCTTGGTTCGACCGTACCGACCTTTCGAGACGACGACGGCGTTGACGATGCCGAGCATGTCGAGTTCGCTGATCAAGTCCGTGACCCGCCGCTGGGTGAGCACGTCGGCATCGATCTCCTCACACAGCCGCTTGTAGATATTGAATACCTCGCCGGTGTTGATGTTGTGGACGCCGTTTTTTTCCAAGAGGATGATCGAATGTAGCACAATCTTGCTCTGCGTGGGGAGCGTTCGAACCACCTCGACAACCCGGTCGAGTTCGATTTTGTCTTGGGCCTGTCTAACGTGGCTTTCTTCGATGAGATCCGCCTGACTCCGTTCAGCGAGTTCTCCGGCCGTCCGGAGTAAATCGAGCGCACGCCGTGCATCACCGTGTTCTTGGGCCGCAAAGGCCGCACACAGCGGAATGACGTCGCTGGTGAGCGCATCGGGCTTGAATGCGACATCGGCGCGATGTTGGAGAATGTCACGGAGTTGTGTTGCGTCGTACGGGGGAAAGACGATCTCTTCCTCTCCGAGTGAGGATTTGACGCGGGGATCGAGAAAGTCGGTGAACTTCAGATCGTTGGAGATCCCCATAATCGAGATTCGTGAGTTGACGAGTTCGGAGTTCATCCGCGAGAGGTTGTACAGCGTGTCGTCACCGCTTTTTTCGACGAGTTTGTCGATTTCGTCGAGCATGATAACAACGACGCGTTCGTTGTAGTCGACCGCATCGAAAAACGTCGAGTAGACGCGATCGGTCGGCCAGCCAGTCATCGGGACGGGTTCGAGTTCCTTGGCATCTTCAGTGAGCGACTCAATCCGTTCGGTTATTTCGGCGACCGAGTCGTAGGCGCTCGGATCAACCGTAAACTCGTCGTCCGGTGAGTTTCCGTCGGTTGTTTGTGAGGGCGGATCCGACCTCGATGACGACGGTTTCGACGGTTGAGACGATGGATTTGATCGGTCTGCTGAAGAGTCATCAGCGTTGTCGGCCGATTCCGTCGATTGCGCCGACGAACTCTCCTCACCCATCTCGTCTCGAAGCCGCTCAAGCGCCGCAATTTCTGCGTCGATCCGGGCGACGTTCTTTTCGATGAATTTGTTGGCAAGTTGAGCGAGCACTCGGTACTGAGTATCGGTTACCTCGCAGTTGATATACTCTACCTCACAGGGGACATCGTACTTTTTCGACGTGGATTCGAGTTCCTGGCTAACGAACTTCGCGCTGGCGGTTTTTCCGGTTCCCGTTTTTCCATAAATCAGAATATTCGATGGCGTGTCGCCACGGAGTGCTGAAACGAGGATCGTGGCCATCTGATTGATCTGGTCGGTTCGGTGTGGAAGTTTGTGAGGGGTGTACGAGGGACGGAGTACCTCCTTGTTCTCGAAGATCGGTTCGCCTGCGAGAAGATCGTCGAACAATCCCTTGCTTTCGACATTCTCAGTCTCTTCGATGCCGTCAGGCCCACCAGTTTCGCCGTCAGCGTCAGCGCCATCGAGAAGACGGTCGAAATCGAGGTGCGACGAGGCCGCCAAACGGTCTCGACCCGTCTGGGTTGGCTCCGTCGAAACTGAC
Source organism: uncultured Haloferacaceae archaeon (assembly GCA_964457485.1). Lineage (GTDB taxonomy): Archaea > Halobacteriota > Halobacteria > Halobacteriales > Haloferacaceae > PL-Br10-E2g29. The sequence continues at coordinate 4,611 of CAYWFO010000064.1, forward strand.
GAGTGCTCGTCGTCTGTTTGGGTTGTCTCGCCATCGACAGCTGAAGGACTGTTGTCGTTCGTAGATGTCTCGTCTACGTGATCCGATTCGGTTGGTTTGACGGTCGACTTTGATTGAGAGTTATCTCCCCGGTCCGTGGAAGTCTCATCCGTATTTACAGTGTTGTCAGTCATTTATCCCCCTTTGTTTCATGTGGAACGTTGTGCGAAAGCGGCCAATACGGCGTATAGAGACGCTATACCTGACGTATTAGGCAAGTAGACATATTTGAATGTCCACGTGATACACTCGAAGCGAACGAAGAGGAGGTACAAAAACGTTCTTTTGTCGGCCGGATTTGTAACAGATTTTTGTCTGGTTCGGTAGCGATACCCGAAATGATCACCCGGTTATTGGTGATTCGCCAGTATCACCGAGAGCACGCAAAAGCTCAACCGACTTTAGTGGACGTTCTGTTTGATAGCTATCACGATACAAGTGCTTTTGGCCGTTCTGGTGGAGATACTACCGAGATAGACCTCCGATCGAAGACACCGCGAAGACTCCGTAAATTACCGTTCCTTGAGCATCCTGAGAGTATCAGTATATCACGGAAGGTGAACTGTGTGATACAACGCCATACTACCCCCCACCCCTTTGTTTCGGGTGGAACCACGATCAAGAAGGTGGGTCGAAAGGGATATTCAAGAAGCATAGTTTTATTATGCCACATAAACAATCAGTCCGCACTGCAATTAAGCAGGTTGTATTCAACGACGTTATGTTTGATTATATATCTGTTAGATCGCCATCGAACACGTTTGTAGAAATAGTTGTTCGGCTATTCGGTTGTTCCACTTGAAACGAAGGGGTGGGGGTGGGAGGGACGGCACCGACGTCCGTCAATCCGGCACCAACGTCGGTTAGTTACACGTTACCGCTAAACGTGGATTTATCCAACCCTCAGCATTGAGGATGAACGTTGTCTGACGTAGTGTTTAAGTATGCCGGCGATGGAAGATTTTCCATACGCCCTCTCTACGCGCGTAAACTGCGGGAGGTGCGGGAGCCAGGATGGGTCTACTCACAAATCTCAAAGACAGCATCTCGCGGGTAACCGATCGATTGTTCGCGTCCGCAGAACCGAAACGAATCGGCATTTATGGACCGCCAAACGCCGGGAAGACGACGCTCGCGAATCGTATCGCACGCGACTGGACGGGTGATGCGATCGGCCCCGAAAGTCACGTTCCACACGAAACACGCCGAGCTCGGCGCAAGGAAGGCGTCGATATCGAACGCAACGGCCAGTCGGTCACCATCGATATCGTCGATACACCGGGTGTCGCGACCAAAGTCGATTACACGGAGTTTCTCGAACACGACATGGAGAAAGACGACGCGATTCGTCGCTCGCGTGAGGCAACCGAAGGAGTTGCCGAAGCAATGCACTGGCTCCGCGAGGACGTCGACGGCGTGATCTACGTGCTTGATTCCACAACCGACCCGTTTACGCAGGTAAACACGATGCTCATCGGTATCATCGAGAGTCGGGACTTGCCGGTTCTTATTTTTGCCAACAAGACCGATCTCCCCGATTCGAACGTCAAGCGGGTTGCCGACGCGTTCCCTCAGCACGAAACGATTCCGCTGTCGGCGTTGGAAGGCAGCAACATGGACGAAGTGTACGACAAAATAGCGGAGTACTTTGCATAATGCCCGAAGCAACACCCACAGATTCCGAAAGCGGCGTGCAGATCGATCTGATAAGCGGGTCGCGAATGGACAGTCTGCGAACCATGGAGAAAATTCGGCTTATTCTCGATGGCGTTCGCGACGGCAACATCGTCATTCTCGAAGAAGGCCTCTCGCCGGATGAGGAGTCACGACTCATCGAGGTAACGATGACCGAGATCAGCCCCGACGATTTCACCGGAATCGAAATCGAGAGCTATCCACGGTCGAATGCGAGCGACCAGAGCTTCCTCGACCGACTCATGGGCCGAGAATCGACACAGAAACTCACGGTTATCGGTCCCGCCAACCAGATCGAAACGCTGCACAAGGACGACCAGCTCATCAGCGCGCTCGTCTCACGAAAATAGCGATGGCTCACCAGTGTACCTCCTGTGGCCATCTGTTCCCCGACGGCTCGAAAGAGATGCTCTCGGGGTGTCCCTCGTGTGGTGGCAACAAATTCCAGTTCAAGCCCGGTGCAGTCGAAGACTTCGAGGGCCAGCCAGTAGACGAGCCTACCGCATCTTCCCTGACTGACTCCGATCAGGCTGTCGACACTTTCGACCCGTCCGACAGCCCCTCCGAGCAGTCCTCCACCCCGCAGTCGACTCCAGCGGAATCGACTCCGTCCAACACGTCGACCAACTCACCGGAGTCTACAGACTCTCCTCGCTCGACCGACTCTCACCGCGAACCAACCGAGTCGTCGCCGACTCCGACCGAGTCATCGACCGCCTCATCCGCCCAACCTGACGAGCAGACCACACGGAACGAATCAGCGGATTCAGGCGGGCTTACCGGTCACGAGTGGCCCGAAACCGCACGCAGAGATCCGGCCCACGATGAAGAGCCACGATATCGTCCCTGGCCAACGCCGGATGATACCGATAACGGATCGGACACCTCCGCCTCTGAATTCGGTCGTGATGCGGAAGTCGTGTCCAACAACCGCGACGATGCCGGTTCGGAGGCACCCGCACAGTCGACCGCGCGGTCTGATATCGCGAGTTCCGACGAGGTGAACCTGGCTGGTGGCAATACACGCCGCGCTAACCCGGCAGATCAACCGACTGAATCGGATCAGTCTACGCAGCCGGAACACCCAACTCACTCAACTCAACCAGACGAGCAGGATCAGCGGTCACAACCAGTTTCGTCCACTAATTCCACCACGCCGAACGATTCGACTGACGCCTCCGTCGACGCGCTCAGACGCGAACTCAACGAGCAGTTCGAGAGCATTCGAATCGTCAGTCCGGGACACTACGAGCTCAATTTGATGGAACTGTACGATCGCGAGGAGTACATCATTTCTCTCCGCGAAGACGGTCGGTACGTTATCGAAGTTCCCGACAGTTGGAGCGGCGACTGACCGCAGACAAAGCTTATTTTTCATATTCTGCATTCTTGAACGACTGAATTCCTCTCAAACTTACCATTCCCGAGTGACTTTATTTTCTCACAGTCAGCACTGTCGAGCGATTTGAAGTGAACAATGTCGAGCGATTTGAAGTGAACAATGTCGAGCGATTTGAAGTGAACAATGTCGAGCGATTTGAAGTGAACAACGTTATGCAAGTGCCCACGTTAGGGCCGTTCATGATTCAGTCCGACACAGTATTCGACTCTGTACGCGTTGCCGACGCTGCGGCTCTGGAGGGCGTCTAATGCGGGTTATCGCAAAGTTTGGCGGCACCAGTCTTGGTAGCGGTGACAGAATCAATCGTGCTGCAGATTCGATTGCGAGTGCAGTCGATGCGGGCCATCAGATTGCTGTCGTCGCGAGCGCAATGGGATCGACGACCGACAAACTGCTCGACGAAATCAAGTTCGATGCCTCGGATGCCGATCGGGCCGAAATCGTTTCAATGGGCGAGCGGACGAGCGTCCGAATGCTCAAAGCCGCTCTCGCTGCCCGCGGAGTCGAGGCGCTCTTTCTGGAACCGGGAAGCGAGCAGTGGCCAATTATCACCAACGACCTCGGCGAGGTCAATGTCGACGCCACAAAACAGCGGACGGCAGAACTGGCAGCCCAACTCGACGGTATTGTCCCCGTTATCACCGGCTTTTTGGCGCAAAACGAGCGCGGTGAGATCACGACGCTCGGCCGTGGTGGCTCCGATACAACGGCGGTCATGTTGGGCAAATACATGAATGCCGACGAGGTCGTCATCGTCACCGACGTCGAGGGTGTCATGACGGGCGATCCTCGGGTCGTCGAAGGCGCAAGAAACGTCGGTCGGATCTCGGTCGACGAACTTCGAAACCTCTCGTTTCGCGGGGCGGAAGTCGTCGCACCGAGCGCGCTGTCCTACAAGGACGAACAACTTGATGTCCGGGTCGTTCACTACCAACACGGTGACCTTCTGACCGGCGGAACCCAGATCGAAGGGCAGTTCGAGAACCTGATCGACATGCAAGAACAGGAACTGGCGTGTCTGACCGTTGCCGGCCGTGCAATCCGCAACAGCCCGGGCATTCTTGCGGATCTCTCCGAGGCGTTACGATCGGCCGAAATCAACATTGACGCCGTCGCCAGCGGGATGGATTCAATTACGTTCTACGTCAACAGCGACCTCGCCGAACAGGCCGAGGCGTTGTTGCACGAACAGGTCGTCAGCGGGACGACTCTCTCGAGTGTCACTGTCGAGGACGGAATTGCGGTCATTCGCGTCACGGGTGGCGAACTCCCCAACCGGCCGGGCGTTATCCAGACCATTCTCAAGCCGATTTCTGACGCCGGCATCAACATCCACGACGTGATCACCAGCGCAACCTCCGTCGCGCTCTTTGTCGCGTGGAAAGACCGCGAAGCGACGCTCGAAATCGTTCAAGAAGAGGTCTAATTCGTTCCGGTAGCGACTGTCGAATTTCGCTCTATTTTCCGCGTCGAAGCCGCGTTCCGATTCTCGTGGGGAGACCCGCGTCGATCACCGCGTCGACAACCCGGTCGATATCGTACTCGACGCGGTGTTCTTCGACGGTTGGCTTTCGCGTGTCTGGATCGAGTTCGACCACGGCAAACCCCGCCCGTGGATCGCCATCGCGTGGCTGACCCACACTCCCCGGATTTATGACGATTCCCTGGTCGAACTCGCGGTGGCCTTGGACGTGCGTGTGGCCCGTAATGACGACACGGTGGCGCTCGCCGAGCATCGACGCCGAAAACGAATCCGGATACGTGTATCTGTCGGGATCATCGGGATGGCCGTGAACGAGGAGCACATCCTCGTCGGCGACCGTTTCGTGTGTCGCCAACGAGTCGAGCCAGCGGAGTTCGATCCGGTCGAGTTCACGCCGGCTGTATTTGACGCCGGCACGACCCATCTGGTTGAACCAGTCGCCGCCGTCGGTGGCGACGGCGTGGTCGTGATTTCCACGGACGGTTACCGCCTCCAACTCGCGAAGCCGCTCGATGCACTCGCTGGGCCACGGATTGTAGCCGACGACATCGCCCGCACAGAGGTAGGCGTCGACCGGTGGCAT
>CAYWFO010000065.1:0-9811 GCA_964457485.1 uncultured Haloferacaceae archaeon
TCGACCTCGAAGAGTACGAGAACAAACGCGGGCTCGCCCACATCAGCGAGGTCGCAAGCGGCTGGATCAAGAACGTCCGCGACCACGTCCGTGAGGGACAGACGGTCGTTGCCAAAGTCTTGGAAGTCAAAAAGGGCTCCCAGCAGATCGATCTCTCGATCAAGGACGTCAACGAACACCAGCGCAAGGAGAAAATCCAGGAGTGGAAAAACGAGCAGAAAGCCGACAACTGGATGCTGCTCGCGCTCGGCGACGACGTCGACGACGAAACATATGGTGCGGTCGCAAACGCACTTCTTGCGGAGTTTGAGACGCTGTACGACGGCTTCGAGCAGGCCGCCATTCACGGCGAGGAGGCGCTCGAAGACACCGACCTCTCGGAAGCCGAACGCGACGCCATCGTCGAAACCGCCCGCGAAAACGTCTCGGTTCCCTACGTCAACGTCACCGGCTACGTCGACCTCTCGTGTCCCGCTCCCGACGGCGTCGACGCGATCAAGGAGGCGCTCAAAGCCGCCGAGGGCAACGGTGAAATTCCGAAGGGTATCGAACTCTCGGTCTCGTACGTCGGCTCGCCGGAGTACCGCATCAAAGTCCGTGCCCCGGACTACAAGACTGCCGAGGCCGAACTCGAGTCGAGCGCGGCCCGTGCCGAGTCGGCAATCGAGGCCGCCGGCGGGACGGCGCACTACCACCGCGAACGGCGCGAAGACGACGAGTAGCGAGCTGTTTTCATGAAATCGGATATTCGCGTCTGTGGGTCGTGGGAAACCGAACACGACCGGCCGGTGTACACGCTTGGCGACTGCTGTCCCGACTGCGGCTCGGCGACGAAAAACACCGCCCCTGCACCGTTTAGTCCGGAGGATCGCTACGGCGAGTACCGACGGGCTCTTAAGCGGCGCGAACGCGAATAGAGCCATGAATGCTATCGAGATCACATCGGTCGCCGAGCCTAAGCTCAGCGATCCCGTTCTGATCGAAGGGCTGCCCGGCGTCGGCCACGTCGGCAAGCTGGCAGCCGAACATTTGGTCGAGGAACTCGACGGCGAACTCGTTCGACGTGTCTATGCCGATGAGTTTCCCCCGCAGGTTACTGTCGACGACGAGGGAGTGACGAGTCTCACCTGCGCGGAGTTCCATGCGATTACCACCGACGGCGACGGCTCCGACCTCCTCGTCCTGACCGGCGATCACCAGGCGGCGACCAACGACGGTCATTACCGACTTACTTCCGCGTTCCTCGATGTCGCCGAATCGTTCGGTGTCGACACCGCGTTCGCACTCGGCGGCGTCCCGACCGGCGAACTCGTCGAGGAGTACACCGTGTTGGGCGCGGTTACTGACGCGGAACTGAGAGAATCGCTCGAAAACGCGGGTGTCGAGTTCCGCAGCGATGAGCCAGCCGGCGGCATCGTCGGCGTCAGCGGCCTCATTTTGGGGCTCGGGGAACGTCGCGGCTTCGAGTCGACCTGTCTGATGGGCGAAACAAGCGGCTACCTGGTGGATCCGAAAAGTGCGCAGGCGGTACTCGAGGTGTTGCAGGCAACGCTCGGATTCGAGGTCGACTTCGGCTCGCTCGAAGAACGCGCAGAGGAGATGGAAGCGGTCGTCGGGAAAATTCAAGAAATGCAGGCCCAACAGCAGGGTATTCCCGACGAAGAACTCCGGTACATCGGCTGAGACGACCGGCCGCACACGCAACTGTCGGTAGCGAGTCGGAAAGCGATTCATTCACAACGGTTGGGCCAAAGCATCAGCCATGTACGAGACGGTGCTCTTTCCGACCGATGGCAGCGACACGGCAACCGAAGCGGCGGCGCACGCGATCGATATGGCGACGCGTCACGATGCCGGTCTGCACGTGCTCTACGTCGTCGATCACCACCGTGTCAGCCAGATGGCACCGAAACTCGGAACCGACCACATCAAACGAACGCTCGAACAGGAAGGCGAACGAATCACGAGCGAGACGGCTGCGACCGCGCGCGAGGCGGGCGTCGAGACGGTCGAAGTCGTTCGTGAGGGAACCCCGGGGCAAACAGTTGTCGATTACGCGGACGAAATCGGTGCCGACGCCATCGTGATGGGAACCAACGGCCGCAGCGGAATCGACCGACTCCTGCTCGGGAGCGTCGCCGAACGCGTGATTCAGCTGTCTGAACTACCCGTGATGACGGTCAAAGGCCCCGGCGAGGAGTGATACCTGAGCAGCGAGTGCGGACGGCGAGAATCCGGGCAGCGAGTGCGGACCACGAAACCGACACGAACGGCTGGCAGCTGGCGCCGCATTCAACGACAAGGGATTTATGCTGTACCGAGAATCAGTTGGTATATGATGGCCACCGCACTCAGTTGGCTCCGCGCGGAGCTGTTTACCTTCGGGGTGCTTGCCGATGTGGCGATCTGGGTCATCGCCGGACTGTTCGCCGTTGCGGGCCTGCTCGAGTGGTACGGTCGGCGAGCAGATCTCTCGCTTACCGAACCGGCGAGACTTATCGCGGTCGTCGGCTGGGTTGGCTTCGGCTTTTTTTGGCTGAACCTCGTCCCGTACTTCTGGTTTGACCACCAGAGCTTCGTTGAAGCAATCTTCGCATTTGTTGGGTTCCCGGCGAGTCTGTACGCCGCAAAAGTGCTGTACGACGGCCGTAACACGCTGTTTATTCTCTCGCGGGCGATTGCGGTCATGCTGTTCATTTACCTCCCGTTCGAGACCATTCCCGCCTTCGAAATCGCCGGCATCGCGTTTCCCGCTCCGCGGCAGTATCTCATCGAAATAACGGCAATGTTCACCGGCTGGGTGATTTACGGACTCGGCTACTCGCCAGCGCTGATCGAGAGTTCCGAAGGCTACATGGCGACCTACCAGTGGATTGTTGACGGGGATCAACGCTACAACATCACGGTCGTTCTCGCATGTACAGGCCTTGGCAGTATCGCCATCTTTAGTGGACTGATCGCCGCCGTTCGCGCGCCGATCAGCCGGAAACTGCGGGCACTGGCGATTGCGGTTCCGATTATTTTCGTGCTCAACATCTTCCGGACAGCGTTCATTTCGATCGTCTCGGGTAACCAGATGATGCAGTGGTATCCCGAGGTCGTCCTGTTTCTCTTCGGCGAGACCAACGAACTCCGGGCGTCGTTCCTGCTGTCGGATCGGGTCATCAGCCAGATACTCGCGGTGGTTGCGCTGATGGGCATTGCGTACCTCGTCGTCCGCGAACTCCCCGAACTTCTGACGGTTCTCGAAGACGTGTTGTACCTGTTGACCGGCAGCGAGTACGACCTCCAAGAAGCGCTCGAACTCCCCCGCGAACCGGTGTTCGAACAGCCTGAAACCCGTCGGGCCGACTGATCGCACCCCCCGCTTTGCGAGCCAGGCTCCGGCGAGTAACGCTGTCGCAACAAACTCGCGTAAATATAGCCACATACGTCGCCAGCAACTTCACACCCAGTAGTGACCGCGACACTGGCATGCCCACCAAGGAACTAAACAGGCTCAGTAGTCCGGTGTATCGTCTTCGACCGTTCGTTTCATCGATTTTCGGCGAGATTTTGCATCGCGACCGGTCGCCTCAAGCAGAAACTCGTTTTTGAGCGACACGGCTTCAGCGGCGGCCTCGGCATCGCCGTCGGCGATTACCTCCTCAGCGGGACGCTCCTCGAAATGCACGGCGAGTTTGTCTTTTTTGCCGCTGTAACTGGCCGCGCCGGCGAGAATCCGGTCGAACACCGGGTTGGTTGGGTCGGCAACAACGTACAGGTCGTGGCCATTGGCCTCCTCGGTTCCGGTCACGGGCCCAAAGTACGATTCGATCGTCGCCTTGAGATCCGGCACGCGGTCTTCGAGGTACTCGCCGCGACGCATCTTGTACTCTTTCATCGACCGCTCTTTGGCAAGCACCCGGTTTACCTGTTTCGTCGTCGCGCTCGGCGGGCGACAGCAGCGAGGCGAGCGCCACAGAAAGACGCAAACGCCGAGACGGAATCCGCAAAAACCGGCCGGGGACGCCCGAGACGACGACCGACGCGATGTCAGCCGAGTGGGTCGGGCGCGGGCGGCATCGACCGTTTATGTTCGCTGGCGGTGACCAGCGACTCGACGCGGTCGATGTCGTCGTGGTCGACACCGTCCAACAGGCGAACCGTCGCCGCCGCGGACAACGGCCCGTCGATGTGCAGCGCCAAAATCGCGTCGAGCGTATCGTAGCTGAGACCCATCTCCTCCTCGTCGGTCTGGCCGACCCACATGCCCGCGGTTGGCGTTTGGGCCACGAGATCGTCGGCAACGCCGAGCGAAGACGCGAGCTGGCGAACCTGTTGTTTGTACAGCCCGCCGATCGGGTTGCAGTCGACGGCCTGGTCGCCGTACTTTGTGAAGTAGCCGGCCATCGCCTCCGACCGGTTGCCCGTGCCGAGAACGACCCGGTTTTCGGCGTTGGCGACGAAATAGTTGAGCACGGCACGGGTCCGGACATAAACGTTCCCCATCGCCATCCGGCTCTCGGTTGCCTCGGGCACGGTTTCGAAGAACTCTTCGGCAATCGGCTGGATTTCAAGGACATCATACTCGATTCCCAACTCGCTGGCAACGCGTTCGGCGTCGCTCATCGTGTCGGGATCGTTGACCTCGCTTGGCATCACGAGGCCGTGAAGCCCATCGGTTCCGAGTGCTTCGACCGCGAGGTAGGCGGTGGTCGTCGAGTCGATACCGCCGGAGAGACCGAGTACGGCACCTTCTGCTCCGGCGTCGGCAACGACATCTTCGATGAAGCCGGCGAGGCGTTCGCGAACGGTTTCGAGTTCATCATCGGAAAACCGGAGATCGAGTGGGGCGGTTTCCGACCGAATCACGGGTGTACTGCTCATACGTGAAGTAGGGACTCGACCGACTAATAGCCTCCTACGAACGCCAGAAAGTAGACGAACAGCCAGTTTTCGTCGACGAACCGCGGTGGTTTGGGCGTGAACTCGGATCAAGCGAGGTGCGATTCGACGACCAGAGAGGGTTTTGTCTCCGGTTCGATGAGCCACGACGCGAGACGGCAGTTCGATGAGCCGAAATGCGGAACTGCAGTCCGACGGTGGAGGTCGATGGCTCCGAGCGACCACACGCGGTATCTACAGCCTTTTTACGCTCCCGTCACCCACCTTGGCGCAATGAGTACTTCCGCGTACGACTACGAGGAACTCGGTCTCGTTGCGGGTCTCGAAATCCACCAGCAGCTCGACACCGAAACGAAGCTGTTCTGTGGGTCGCCGACAGCGATTCGTGAGCCCGAGGAAGCCGAACGGACGATCGCGAGGTTTCTGCATCCAACGAAAAGCGAACTCGGCGAACTCGACGATGCGGCGCTCGAAGAGAGCCGGGTCGACCGCGAGTTCGAGTATCTCGCCTACGACACCACCTGTCTCGTCGAAGAGGACGACGAGCCACCGACCGAGGTCGACGATGAGGCGCTCACCGTCGCCATGCAGATCGCCTCGCTGCTCGACATGAGCATTGTTGACCAGCTTCACGTCATGCGAAAACTCGTGATTGACGGCTCGAACACGTCAGGGTTTCAGCGGACGATGCTGCTCGGGCAGGCGGGTGAAATTCAGACGAGCGACGGACCGGTTTCGATCGTCGACATCCTGCTCGAAGAGGAGTCCGCCCAGCGGATCGAAGAACGCGACGACGGCGTGCTGTACAGCCTCGACCGTCTCGGCATTCCACTTGTCGAAATCGGTACCGGGCCGGACATTCGGAGCCCACAGCAGGCCAAAGAGGCGGCCAAACGGATCGGCATGCTACTGCGCTCAACCGGCAAGGTAAAGCGAGGTCTCGGCACGATTCGCCAGGATGTCAACGTTTCCATTTCGGAGGGCGCGCGTGTCGAAATCAAGGGCGTTCAGGCACTCGATCAGATCGACGAACTCGTCGAACTCGAAGTGCAGCGGCAGGCCGAACTCGTCGAGATCAGCGAAGAACTCGGACGCCGCAAGGCCAGCGTTGGCGACACGCAGACTGTAACAGATGTGTTCGAAGATACCGACTCGGGCGTTATCGGCGGTGCGCTCAGTGCCGGCGGTGCGGTCACCGCGGTTCCGCTGTTCGGCTTCGACGGGCTCGTCGGCCGCGAACTCCAGCCAGACCGCCGACTCGGCACCGAACTCTCGGATCACGCCAAGCGCAACGGTGCGGGCGGCATCTTTCATACCGACGAACTACCGGCCTACGGCGTGACGGGCGATGAGGTCGCCGCCCTCCGCGAGGCCGTCGGTGTGGGCGACGAGGACGCGGTTGCCATCGTCGCTGCCAACCCAGAGACGGCTGAACTCGCCATCGAGGCGGTCGCCGCACGCGCGAAAACCGCTATCGAGGGCGTTCCCGAGGAGACACGCGGGGCCACCGAGGAGGGAACCACGCGCTACCTCCGACCGCTTCCGGGTGCGGCCCGGATGTACCCCGAAACCGACGTGCCGCCGGTCGAACCCGACCCCAGCGAGGTCGACGAGCCCGAACTGCTAACCGAAAAAGTCGAACGGTACCAGTCGGAGCTCGGACTCGACGCCGGCTTGGCCGAGCAGGTCGCCTACGGCCGACGGATGCCGCTTTTCGAAGCGGCAGTCGACCGCGGCGTCGACGCCACCTTCGCCGCCTCGGTGCTCGAAAGCACCGTTACCGAACTCCGTCGGGACGGTGTTGCGGTCGAGAACCTCGCGGACGACCACTTTCTCGCGGTGTTCGGTCTCGTTGCCGACGGCGACCTCGCCAAAGAGGGCGTCGGCGACGTGTTGACCGTGCTCGCCGAACAACCCGACCTCAGCGCCGAAGCTGCCGTTGAGGAGGCCGGTCTTGGCGGCGTCGACGACGACGCGGTTCGCGAAATTATCGCCGGCGTCGTCGAACGCAACGCCGAACAGGTCGAAGACGAGGGAATGGCCGCCTTCTCGGGATTGATGGGCGAGTGTATGGCCGAACTCCGCGGAAAGGCCGACGGCGAAACCGTGAGCAGCGTACTTCGTGAGGAAATCGGCAAGCGGAGCTGAGAACGGCGATTGACGCTGGTACCTGTTTTCGCGGCTGGAGTGACCACGGTCATTCAGACAGATTCGTCTGCTGTGATTTCGAAACTCCTGTATCCGTCTCCAATTTTGGGAAAAACTATTGTCTTTCCCACTCGTATCGGCCGGTATGGTGACCGAAACGGACGACAGAGGGCGGGTGTATCTCTCGAAAAAGCTCCGTGAACGGCACGGCGAGCAGTTTCGCGTGGTCGACCGTCCGGGTCGGATCGTGCTGATTCCGGTCGACAAAGACCCTCTCGCGGCGGTGCGAGAGGCTGTCGGCGACGCCTTCGCGGGCAAGTCAGCGACCGAACTCAAAGACGAGGCCCTTGGGGCTGCCCGTGAAGAAGTGGATGCCGAAATCAGAGACCGCGAACAACGCCAACATGCAGCCGACAACACCGGCCGTGAGGAATAACACGCCCCGATGTACGTCGAGACTGACTTTCTCTTTGCGATTGCGAAGCCCGACGACTGGCTGAAAACGGAGCCAACTGCCGCCATCGAACGAGAAGACATTCACACATCGCTTCTCGCCTACGCCGAGTTCCTCGTCCGTGCCTACGACCCGGACAACGGATTCGAGTTCGATGTGTCGCAGACGGTCGCAAACCTTCTTTCGGTGGTTCCCGTCCGTCCGGAAACGGACGAAGACGCACTGCTGGCCGCAACAACGTACCTTACCGAACACGAGATGACGCCATTTGATGCGATCCACGCTGGAATCGCCGCCACACGAGACGACCGGATTCTCGGATCGGATACCGCGTACGACGCGCTGGATGTCGAGCGCATCCCGCTTGAACCGATCGAGTAGTCCACTCGGGCCACGGCTACGGGAGCAACACGCTCCAGAGCCAACTGAACCGATGGGGCAGGTTGTTCACCGACTCAATGTTTTTACCGACTCCAGTCTCATCATTCACAATGACGGTCTATTTCGAGGATCTCTCAGTCGGCGACGAGTGGACAGGCGGCGAGTACGAGGTCACGGAGGCCGAAATAATCGACTTTGCCGAGCAGTACGATCCCCAGTGGTTCCACACCGACCCCGAGCGGGCCGCCGAAGAGTCGATGTACGGCGGGCTCATCGCTGCGGGCTTCCACACCGCCGCGATTTCGACCCGCTTGCTCGTTGACTCGTTTCTCTCCGAGACGGTAACGCTGGGGGCGAAGGGAATCGACAAACTCCGCTGGCACGCACCCGTCCGCCCTGGCGACCGGCTTTCGATGCGAGCGGAAATCATTGCGTGCACCGCCGAAACCGACCGGCGAGGGGTAGCCGACGTTCGTATCGAAACCGAAACCGCCGACGGCGAGGTTGTTTTTTCGATGATTGCGCTGGTAATGGTCGGCCGACGGGCTGACTGAATTCGTCGCAGCCAACGGCGTCGTTTATTTTCGCAGTCGACAGCGTAGTACATCGTCGAAGCCGACACGGTACCCCGGACTGTCGCCGCCACAATCGGTGAGCGACAGCATGAGAAAACCACCACGAGGAACCGTGGTGCGGCCTCACACGGCGAAGTCGGTTTGAAAGCGCTTTTATGGGGGTGAGCCAAACGAGAGGATACAGCCTATCGGGGTTGATGATGCTCCTCGCCGTCAGGGACCTACCGTTCGGCGAGGACGCGCGAGCCCGACGATAGGAGAGGATCAACAATGGCAGTTTACGTCAACTACGAAACCCCAGCCGACCTCGCAGAACGCGCACTCGACGCGCTCGAGGTCGCCAGAGACACCGGTAGTGTAAAGAAAGGAACAAATGAAACAACAAAGGCCATCGAGCGGGGCAACGCCCAACTCGTCTTCGTCGCCGAGGATGTCTCACCCGAAGAGATCGTCATGCACCTTCCCGACATCGCCGACGAAAAGGGTATTCCGGTCGTCTTCGTTGGCACCCAGGACGACATCGGTCACGCCGCGGGCCTCGAAGTCGGCAGCGCGGCCGCCGCAATCGTGAGCGCCGGTGACGCATCGGACGACATCGAAGACATCGCCTCGAAGGTCGAGGAACTTCAGTAATCCACCATGAGCGCAGAGGAGAACGTCGGCGACTCGACGGCCGCGGAGGTCATTGAGGTCGTCGGCAAAACCGGGATGCACGGCGAGGCCATGCAGGTCAAATGCCGCATCCAAGAAGGCTCGAACAAGGGCCGTATCATCACCCGCAACGTGTTGGGCCCGATTCGTGAGGGCGATATCCTGCAGCTACGAGAAACCCAGCGTGACGCGGATTCGATCGGAGGCCAGTAACGACAATGGTTGAAACACGAACCTGTGACTACTCAGGCGAAGAGATCGAGCCCGGCACGGGCACGATGTTCGTCAAAGCCAACGGCACCGTCCTCCACTTCAAGGACTCGAAAGCCGAGAAGAACTATCTCCTCGGTCGCGAAGCCCGAGATCTTGAGTGGACCGAAGCAGGCCGCCAGAACCGCGGCCAGCAGACTCAAGTCGACGAGTAACGATACTCGCGTATGAGCTACGACGAGCGGACCTTTGTGATGGTCAAGCCCGACGGCGTCCAGCGCGGTCTGATTGGCGAAATCGTCTCGCGGTTCGAACACCGCGGACTGAAACTCGTCGGTGCCAAGGCGTTGCGACTCGACGAGGAACTCGCGAGCGAACACTACGGCGAGCACGAAGGCAAGCCGTTTTTCGACGGCCTGGTCGAGTTCATCACCTCCGCGCCCGTTTTTACGATGGTGTGGGAGGGCAAAGACGCCACCCGACAGGTTCGCCGCATGGTCGGCGC
>CAYWFO010000066.1:0-9755 GCA_964457485.1 uncultured Haloferacaceae archaeon
CTACCGCATCGACGTCTCGCAGTGGGAACTCGACCGCTACCTCGAAACGTTCTAACGCCCCGTAAACATCGTTATTTTTTCGAACGCTGCTCGCGAGCAGCGGCACGCTCAAATACGGTTCGTCACCGATTTGATGCGAGCCGTGCACGCTGTCGCTACTGTTTGAGGCGCACGATACACTGCTCGCCGGTGTCATCTACGCTGAGTAGTCCGTCATCAGCAAGATCTGCCACCAACTCGCGGAGCCACTCTCGGCCGTACTCGCCGTCGGGCGTGTAATCCACACGGATTCGATGGCCGAGCGAATCCAGTGCCATCTCGTCGCGTTCACCGAGCACTCGAATCACCCGCCCACGAAACTGCCGGCGGCTCCCCTCGAAACTCGGCTGGGTCGGCACGTCGGGGGCGGTAAAATCGCCCGATTCGTAGGCCGAACACCACGCACGCCACGGACAGCCAGCCGTGTCGCAGTCGGGAGTCTTTCCGCAGGCAGTCGCGCCGAGTTCCATGATCGCGTTGTTCCAGATTCGTGATCTTCCGTCCGGCATGAGTTCACTGGCGACGCGTTCGAACTCGGTGTCGTCGTCGGGCACGTCGAACGCGCGGTACAACACCCGTTTGACGTTGGTGTCGACGACCGCGTCGCCGGTGTTGAACGCAAAAGAGGCGACGGCGTTGGCGGTGTATGGGCCGACACCCATCAGCGCTTGCAGTTCATCGGGCGTCTCGGGAAACTCGCCGCCGTAGTCGTCGACGACCTGTCCCGCAGCCTCGTGGAGGTATTTCGCACGGTTGTTGTAGCCGAGGCTGTGAGCGCTCCAAAAGGCGACAACGTCGCTTCGGGCCGCCCGAGCCAACGATTCGACTGTCGGCCACTCGTCGAGAAACGCGCCCCACGCCTCAACAACCCGGTCGAGTTGGGTCTGTTGGCTCATTACCTCCGAAACCAAAATCGCGTAGGGGTCGTCGGTTTCGCGCCATGGGAAGTTGCGGTGGTCGTTCTCGTACCACTCGATAAGCGCCGTTTGGGCCGCCGAAACGGTATCGCTGTCGGCCGAAAGAGGCTGGTCGCAGTCCGACTCGGTCATTGACGGTGTTCGGGCAGCGGTGAAGTTAGGCGTGATGATCGAGCCGCTGTGAGCCCGCACGTGGGTTCCGTTCACCACGAACGACAATCCCTATGCAGCTGCCGACCTGTCACACACACATGAGCCTCGACGAGTTGACCGAGGAAGTCACCGCCCAGTACAGCGACCTCGACGACGCAGTTGAGGTCGATATCGATCGAGAAACGAAAAACGAACTGGCCATGCTGGCCGCAGCGTTCGATGTCGACGATCCGGCCGAACTGTTCGTTCGGGGCGTCCACCTGCTGTACCGACAGACCGTCGATACCGGCGATCTGGACTTCCATCTCCGATCCGGCTTCAATGTTACCTACGACGAGTATCTCTCGGGTATGAGCTACGAGGAAATGACCGGCGAAAGCACGCTTCCCTCGTTGGATGACTCGAATCGGTACCGGATGTGACCGGAGACTACTCGTCGACGTACTGGGCTTCCCAGTCGGTTCGGGCGTCGATTTCGCGAGAGCCCCGCCGCGTCAGCGTGTAGAAGTTCGTGCGTCGATCCCGCTGGCCCTTCTCAACGAGCCCTTTGTCGACGAGGGTGTCGAGATTGGGGTATAGCCGACCGTGGTGGATTTCTTTTTCGTAGTACTCTTCGAGTTCGTCTTTGATCGCAAGGCCGTGAGGCTGCTCAAGGCCGGCGATAACATAGAGGAGGTCGCGCTGGAATCCTGTCAAGTCGTACATCGGTAATGTCCGATTAGTAGTTATTCTCTAAAAGAAATAAATATTTCGGCCTGCGACCGCCAAGAGAGCTAGTCCCGACACATACTCGCGAATTCCCCGGAGTGAAACGTGTTCCGTACGTGGATGTTTTGCGAATTTACTACTACAAGCGATTCGACATGTACCGAGACTATCTAGCACAATCGTTATGACATCACGCGACGTGTTGTCGGCTATGCCAGAAGAAGTCCTGTTCAAATCCGAATCACGGCAGTCACGCGAATCGATTGCGACCTATCTCCGTGCGGTTGCCGACAAACTCGACGCCGGCGAGACGGTGACGCTCTCGTCGGGGAATGAGTCAACGACGTTGGAGATTCCCGCACAGCCAACGTTCGAGGTCAAAGCCGAGCGCGAAACCGACAGCAGCGGGGGCAACGCCGAGCGCTCGGTCGAGTTCGAAATCGAGTGGAAAGAACACGGCGACGATGGTCGCGCAGGCGGTTCGCTTAGCATCGAGTAGGCGGCGGACAGCCGACGTGAAATCACGGAACCGTCGGACACACGGGCGAATTTTTGTTTGTGCCGAGTCGACACCACGTATGAAATTTCCACCGGTCGGGCTCGGAACGATGGAAATCGACGACCCACAAATCATCGAGACCGCCCTCGACGCTGGCTACCGACATCTCGACACCGCCCAGATTTACGACAACGAACGGGTCGTCGGCGCGGCACTCGCCGCAAGCGACGTTGCACCCGACGACTGCACGGTTGCGACGAAGCTATGGGCTGACAGCCTCGGCGGCGACGCCGTCCACGCGTCGGCAACACGGAGCGCAAAACGACTCGGCGTCGATGTCATCGATTTGCTCTACGTTCATCGACCGATCGACACCTACGAGCCACACGAAACGCTCGCCGCGTTCGACGGCCTCCACGCACAAGGGCGCATCAACGCCGTCGGCGTGAGTAATTTCACGCTGGACGAACTCGCGACCGCCCGCTCGGTTCTTGACGCGCCGATTGCCGCCCATCAGGTCGAGTTTCACCCGTTGTTCTGGTCGCCCGCGTTGCTCGAGGATGCACGCGTCCACGACACGACACTGGTCGCCTACTCGCCGCTCGCCGGCGGTCGCGTCCGCGACCTCGACACGCTCGTCGAGATTGCCCGGGCCCACGAGACCACGCCCGAGGCGGTCGCTATCGCGTGGCTCACGGCAAAGCCACACGTCGTCACGATTCCGAAAGCCAGCCGTAGACGCCATCAAGAAGCGAATCTCGCGGCGGCCGATCTCACTCTCTCGACCGATGAGTGCCGCCGGATCGACGGGATCGATCGAACCGTAGAACTGTATCCCGAATAGCACCGAGATCAGGGTGATTGTTCACCGGCTGGTCGTTTATCGGTCTCGCGATCCAACGCGGAACCATGGTCGTCGCACTCGACAGGGCTCCCGACCTCGTCGCTGTCGCATTCGTGCTCATCGGGGGCGTCATCGCGTGGCGAGCGCTGTGGCGCTACTGGACGACGGTTGGGGCCGTCAGACGGGCCGAACAGGCCCGCGGAACCCTCCACCGAGTCGCGATCCAGTCGGTTCGCGGCGGCGGGTCGACGGCATACGTGTTGGCCGTCGACTACACCTACCAGACCCCAACGCAGCGGCTTCGCGGCGAGACGGTGTACCCCGGCGGCAGTCGATTCGCTGGCCGATTTTCGACGCGAGCGGCGGCGAAAAAGGCGATAGAATCCTACGAGGAAGACAGCGAAACGACCGTCTACTACGACCCACATGCGCCCGACCACTCGTTTCTCGAACCGGAGCCCCAGACCGGCGCGATGCTGGGTCGTCTCGGGTTCGGTCTGGGTTTCGTCGGTCTTGGCGTCCTCACCGTGCTGGTCGTCTGAGCGAACGAAAGTGAACCACTCGTCGGTCGCTAGTCGTCGGCGACGAGTCTCCGTTTCTCGCGCGGGAAGTTGCCGATGGTCGCCCGCCGGAAGCCCTCCTCGTCGAAGGTGTGTTGATCGTCGAGAAAGTCGAGCAGTTGACGCGTATCGCGCATCGCGTTTTTCAGGCAGGTCGAGGCCCCCGGCGAGGGCGTGATGTTGAAAATGATGTCGTCGCCAGTGAGTTTCGCCTCGCCCATATCGAGCGATTTCGTCTTCGTGTTGACGATCTGCGGTCGCACGCCACCGAACCCCTTCGCCCGCGAAATGTCGCTTTCCTCGACCGTCGGAACGACCTTCTGGACGTGTGGAAGGAACGACTTTTCGCCAACGACCGGCAGGTCGTAGACGAGATTCTTGATGACGTACGGCAGCAGAATGCGGTCGGCCATGATGTTCAGATAGCTCAACACCGAGTCGGGCGTGAGTTCGAACACGTCGAAGAAGTCCGAAACGGTCGAGAGGTTTCCGCGTTCGAGCGCGGGCACGACCTTCGCGGTCGGCCCGAACCGCGTGAGGTCGCCGTCGTGAACCTCGGCGTCGCCGTGAACCGCCGCAAAGGGCAGTTTCTTCATCTGGAGCGTGTACACCTTGCCGTTCAACAGCGCATCGTCGGCGAGAAAGAAGCTGCCCGCAACCGGGAGCAACGAGAGATCCTCGCCGTACCCCATTTTTTTGGCGATCTGGAGGCTGTGTGAGCCGGCCGCAACCACGGTCGTGTCGGCGGCAAACCAGCCCGCCTCGTCGGTCTCGATGAGGAACTCGTCGTCGGTCTCGTTGACGCGTTCGACTCTCGTGTCGAGAAAGACGTCGACACCCTCGAGATCTTCGACGCGATCGACGAACGACTGGGCGACCGCGCCGTAATCGACGGTGTAGCCGTCCGGCGTCTGCAGGGCGAGCATCTCGGTGTCTGAATCGCGTCCCTCGACGACCTTTGGCTCCAGCTCGGCGATTTCCTCGCGGCCGATCGCCTCGAGTTTGGGAAACAGCTCGCCGAAGCCCTCGTCGTACTGGCGGGCTTCGAGTTTGTCGACCTCGTCGTCGCCAACGGCCAGCACCATTTTGCTCCGTTTGCTGTGCAGGTCGCGGTCGGGATCGTTGGCTTCGAGATAGCCAGCGACCATCTCCGCTCCCTCCTTGACTTTTTTGGCTTTTTCGAGCGTGTAGTTGGTCTCGATATCGCCGAAATGAAGCGTTTGGGAGTTGTTCGTGTGGTGGGAGTTGACCGCCGCGATTTCGGATTCCTTCTCGATGAGCGCGACGCGTTCGATGTCGGTGAACGTCCCGACCGTGTACAGAAGCGATGCCCCGCTTATTCCGCCGCCAACGATGACGAGATCGTATTCTTTCGGCATATGTAATGTTCTCCTCGCGCGGATTTCCGTCTTCACCCACAAATCGGAGTGCCCATACAAAGGAGCTACTATCTTACGCGTACGGGCAACGAGAGACCCGAATCAGAACGTCGAGAGATCGCCCTCGATCGCGTCACGGGTGACCGAGGTCACGTCGGCGAGTTCGCGGTCGATGATCGCGTGAATCTCGTCTTCGACAGCCGCGAGATCGACATCCGCGGCAGTGACCGCCTGCGCGTCGGCGACGTGTGGCTGATCGATTGGCTGGCCGATCTGGCTCAGCAGTCGCACCTGCAGGTCGCGAATGCCGTCGACCTCGCTCACGACCGATTCGGCGATGCGGGTCGACAGCAGGTTGTAGATTTTGCCGATGTGGTTGACCGGGTTTTTGCCCGACGTGGCCTCCATGCTCATCGGCCGGTTCGGGGTTATCAGCCCGTTGGCGCGGTTGCCGCGGCCGACCGAGCCGTCGTCGCCCTGTTCGGCCGACGTGCCGGTGACGGTGAGGTAGATCGACCCCTCGTCGAGATCGTCGGCGGTGTTGACATCGACGCTCACCTCGCGGTCGGTGATCTCTTCGGCGAGGTCGGTGACGAAGGCTTCGACGCGGTCGACCGCGTCGGCGTAGGCCGCGAGATCCGAAATGTAGGCGTCGACCATCGCGGCGGCGACGGTGATGTTGATGTGGTCGCCTTCGCGTTTGCCCATGACTTTCACGTCCGGACCGAGTTCGGGGTTGTCGGCGACGTAGGTCGTGTTGAGTTCGTGTTCGGTTTGGTAGACGATCTGTTCGGTCTCGGTGAGCGGCGCGTGGCCGACGCCAAAGGAGGTGTCGTTAGCCATCGGCACGGTTGCGCCGTCCTCGCCGAACACCTCTTGGAGGTCGCCAGAGCCCTCACCCAACCGCACGTCGACGATCACGTCGCGCTCGACGTCGAGTTCGGGGAAGGTCTCGTCGAGATAGTCGCGGGCGGCCGCCAGCGCGGTCGAATCGACCGGCAACTGCTGGCCGTCGTACTTCTTGGTCGCGCGGCCGACGATGAGGAGGTAGATCGGCTCGATGACCTCGCCGCCGCCGAAGGCGGGCGCGGCACGGCCGGCGACCAGTTGGGTTTCATCGGTGTTGTAGTGCAGCACCGTGCCGACGCGGTCGAGATACAGCTGTGAGAGCGCCCGCGAAACGCGCTCGGCAAGTCCGTCGCTGATCGAATCGGGATGACCGATTCCCTTTCGCTCGACGATCTCGACCGCCTGATCCTCGACGGCCCGCCGGTCGAGTTCGCTGATCTGAATGTTCCGACTCATTGGCGGCCCTTCGCTTTCACCGATGCTATAACTTGCGGAAACCTCTTGCACACATAATATAACCGGTACGCATTTGTGAGTTAGCACTCTGGTCTGTCAACTACCCGCTTCCGCGGCATTCACGTCCGGAAGGAGTCACTCAGCATCCCGCTCAGCCGCAAGCAACAAGCCGAGATACGAGGTGCGAATCTGGTCGTCGGCGTCGAGACCCAGCGTTTCGAGCACCTCGATCGCCTCCTCGCGGACGGCTGCAACCCCCTCTTCATCGGTTTCACGTTCGACTTCGACGAACTCGCCGAGGCCCTCGACCGCGTCAAGGGTTACGGTGTACGCACCGAGTTCGTAGAACGTGCGGTGCTTTTTCACCACGAACGCCGGTTCGAATCCGAGTCCCGAGAGAATCCCCGCGAGCGCGTCGTCGTCGTCGACAGCGGTTTCGTGTTCCTCGCGGGTTTTCGATTCGGCCTCGACGAGCGGGCCTTTGTAGGTGAGTTTCGTCACCGACTCGCCGGTCGCGGGTTCTTCGCGGCGAATCCGAAGCGCCTCGTCGGTTTCGGCAAAATCGCGGTGAGGTGCACTGTAGTAGGAATCGACCTGCCGGCGGCTCTCGGTTCGTGTTGCCCCCTCGTCGGCGAGTCGCGCGCGAAGTGTCTCGTGGTCGGCACGACACTTGAGTTCGACCTCGTACATACGCGGATGGAGGCGGTGAAAACTCAAAGGTTCGCGGGTGTGTGACGACCCGCCGAAGACTGCGTTGTGGATGAACGCCCACGGTCACGTGCTGTGTGCTCGGCTCACACGGATCTTCGGGGGTGAGACGGCGTCGAACCGTGCTTCTTAAGGGTACATCGACAGTTTGTCGGGGTATGAGTGATGAACAGGCCGAGGCGGTCGACGCCGACGCTGATGAGCCTGCAGACGCCGAACCGGCGACCGAAAGCGAGGAGCCCAACGGATTGCAGTACGGCGACTTCGTGAAACTCGACTATACGCTCCGGACGACCAGTGACGACGAGGTCATCGATACGACCGACGAGGAAATCGCCGAGGAGGCTGGCTTTGCCGACGACGACAACCGTGATTTCACGCCGCGAACCGTCATCATCGGCGAGGGCCACGTGTTCGAGGCCGTCGACGAGGCGCTCGTCGGCAGCGAGGTCGGCGACAGCGGTGAGGTCGTTATTTCGCCCGAAGAGGGCTTTGGCGAGTACGACCCCGATCAGGTGAAAACCATCAGCGCCGAAAAAATCGACGAGGACGACCGCTACCCCGGTGCGGCCGTCCAAGTCGACGGCGAGCAGGGCCAGATCGAGACGATTATCGGCGGCCGTGCGCGGGTCAATTTCAATCATCCACTGGCCGGCGAGGAACTCGAATACGCCTACGAAGTCGTCGGCGTCGTCGAGGACCGCGAGGAGAAGGCACAGGGCCTGCTCGCGATGTACCTCCAGCAGCCGCCAACCGTCTGGATCCAGACCGACGAGGTCGACGAGGAGGTCACCGTCGAACCCGACGAGGACGATGAAGACGCCGAGCCGACAACCGAAACCCAGACCGTCGAAAAAGAAACGCTCTACATCGAATCGACCCCACAGTTGGCGATGAACCAACAGTGGATGTTTCAAAAAAGCCAGATCGCCCAGGACATCATAACGAAGCTCGATCTCGACCGCGTGATTGTTCAAGAAATTCTCGACGGCGGCGGCATGGGCGGCATGTTCGGCGGGATGGGCGGCATGGGTGGCATGGGCGGAGGCGGTGCCGAAGACGTCGAAGCCGCGCTCGAAGATGTCGACCTCGATGACGTCGACCTCGACGCTGACGAACTCGCAGAGAGCCTCGAAGAGTAGCGCAGCACCCCCGCGGATGTCTCGCCGCTGAGACCCACCAACGCATATGTCGCTCGAAGACGCCCAGTCGGCCGTCGTCGTTGCCGCAACGGCTGCGGCCTGCACAATCGCCGTAACCGTCCTCCTCGAACTCGTGGTGGGTGTCGAAGTGAGTTTCCTCCTGCAGATCGCACCGCTATCGGTGTACGTGCTGTACACGCTTATCCACTCGCGGCTCCCTGATGGCATGGATCGGCCACGAAACTGGAGCGTGTTGACTGTGGGTGTGAGTCTCCTTGTTATCGGTTACGCGCTCGTCTGAGGAGTCGGCGACACCGACTCAGGCGATATCGCGGCTCGTGTCGATCTCGATGCCCGATGTGAGTTTGAGCTTGATTGTTTCATCGAGCGCGCGACCGCCGCGGAACTTGGGCACCGAGAGGCGGCTAGTGACCTCGGTTCCTTGGATGTGGGTCGAGAGATCGAAAATGATGTCCGCCATCTGTGCGGTGAGATCCCTCCCAGCGTCGACCGAGTGGCCGTCGAGGCCGTGAAGAATTGCCACGCTGTCGGTGTTTTCGAGTTGTGTCTGGAGTTGATTGAGAAAGTAGCGGTACTGGCCAGGGTCTTGCTGTTCGAGCTGATCGATTGTGTCGATGATCAGCATCGACTCCTCGGACAGCGTGCCGATGAGTTTGCCTGCCTGATCGATCGGCGCTTCGACGCCGATTTCTCTGATGGTTGGATCGCCGACCTGCGTCTGGTCGGTTGTTCGGTTGAACGCGTCGCTAACCGCCTGATCGGATCGAACGGTCGTAAGATACAGCGTCGACCGCATGGCGGTGAACTCGTAGAGAAACAGTTCGGACTGACTGAATGGCGGCGCAGAAAACAGTACGATGCTGCCCGGCGGAAACCCCCCCTCGAGTTGCCGATCGAGCACATCGATGCCCGTTGGAAGCCGTCCGTCCATACCACGTCTTACCGACAGACGATTTTAACGCTTCCCCTCGCTGTCGGCGAATTACTTACAATCGACCAACAGGAACGCGAAAACGCGTGTGAAGCCACGCCGGAAGCGCCGAGTCACCACGCACCCGTACCTCGCAGAATCGGTCGGTGTTGCACAGCGACTTGAGCAGTCGGTCGGCCGCGTGAAGCGAAACGGCACACGGCGTGACGACGACTGTTATTGCCGCAAAATCGGGCGGCTCACGCGTCAGTTTTCCACACGGAAGCACACGGATTGCGAGCGTCAGACCGTGGTGGGACGCCAGGTTTCGACCTCGGACAGCCGCCATCGACACGCCGGGCGTGACCGCAATGAGCTGCATGGGCACCGACTGGCGACGGCTTCGTATCTAAAGCTTCGTCCAGCGAAAGGCAGGTGGAACACGGGCGGTGCTGACGCGACGACCGCGACACGCCCGCGTGAAACCGATTCGTCAGTCCTGACAACAGCCGCCGGCCTCGCCGCCGAAGTCGACCGCGAGCGGCTCGGAGACGGCCTGGTTGATCGCAT
>CAYWFO010000067.1:0-9690 GCA_964457485.1 uncultured Haloferacaceae archaeon
CCGCGGCCTACGTCGTCGCCATCGAACGGGTTGCCGACGCCTACACACAGGGCGGGGCCTGGTCATAAGCGATTCTTTCCGATAAAAACGGCTACACAATCGCTCAGAGTCGCGCAGCGAGATACGTCGCAATCGGCTCGTCGGCGTCCTCGACGAAGCGCGCAACTTCCTCGCCGTCACGTTCGACCACCACGGTCGGAATGTACTCGATTCCGTACTCGTCGACACCGGGGCCGGTTTTCGAACCGTCAGCGCGTTTTTCGACCGGATAGTGGTGGATTCGATCGGCGTCGACGCCGGCGGCCGCCAGCGCTGCGCCGAACGCCGGCAGTTGTCGCTGGCAGTCACCACACCAGTCGCCGCCGAAAACGTGAAACACGTAGTCGTCCGCAAGCGTTTCGAGGACGGCCGCATCGTCGCTCTCCCAGTCCGCGTCGGGCTGCATCGTCTGAAGCGTTCCCATAGTCCGTCGTTTGTGCGCAATGGCTAAAACCTGTGTGGACCGATTCTGTGCGGGGTGGGTGGTGGCTGTGCTGGATTTTTGCGAACTCAGTCATCACCATCTTGCCGCAGTCCGCCACGCGTTTAGCCCCGGAGGTCGAAGCACACCCAAATGGACGACAGCATTCTCGACACCATCGGCTCGCCGCTGGTCAGCGTCGACGCTCCGGCGGGCGCGACGATCGCGGCCAAACTCGAATCGCGCAACCCCGGCGGCTCGGCAAAGGATCGCGCGGCGCTCTGGATGATCGCTGCCGCCGAACGCGACGGCGAACTGCGCGAGGGCGACACAATCGTCGAGCCGACAAGTGGCAACACGGGAATCGGGATCGCGATGGTCGGCGCGGCCAAGGGCTACGACGTCCAGATCGTCATGCCGGCCTCGAAATCGCCCGAGCGCCGCCAGATCATGCGGGCGTACGGCGCGGAACTCGAACTCGTCGAGGGCGACATCTCGACGGCCAAAGACCGCGCGGACGAACTCGAAACCGAATGCGGGTTCGTCCAGCTGCGGCAGTTCGAAAACCGTGCGAATCCGCAAGCACACTACGAAACGACCGCTCCCGAAATCCTCGAACAGATCGGCGACCGCACGGTCGACGCGCTCGTCGCCGGCGTCGGCACTGGCGGTACGATCACCGGCATCGGTCGGCGACTGCGCGAGGAGTTTCCCGCCATGGAAATCGTCGCCGTCGAGCCCGACGATTCGGCGGTGCTCTCCGGTGAGGAGCCGACGGGCGACAGTTTTCAGGGGATGGGGCCGGGATTTATCAGCCCGAATCTCGACACCGACCTGCTGGATTCGATCGAGGTCGTCTCCGCCGAGGCGGCCGAAAAGGAGTGCCGCCGCCTCGTGAGCAAAGAGGGAATCTTCGTTGGCCAGTCGAGCGGGGCGTCGAATCTCGCGGCGCGCCGGGTTGCCGAGCGGCTGGTTACTGAGGGCGTTGACGATCCGCTCGTGATTACGGTGTTTTGGGACAGTGGCGAGCGGTATCTGTCGACCGGGATGTTTGACGCGCCGTAGTCAGATAGATCACTTTTTTGATCCGAACGGAGCCGCCGGCGTCACGGTTTCTCCACCGCCACAAAAAGACGATTCAGGCGCGAAACTCGGTTTCCGAAACGCGAACAACGACCGTTTCGTCGACATCGCGCAGGTCGTAGTCAGGGATCTCGCCATCGACACGGCGGGCATAGAGCGGTTCAACCAGCCGATTGTCTTCGACACCGAACACACAGAGCAGTTGGTCGGTTTCTTCGGGCGGCAACTCGCGGTCGCGCACCGCCGTCGCCAACGATCGCGAAAGCCACTCGGACGCAGAAATACTCGGTTCGCGGATGAGCGCGTGGTCGACGAACCGAACCAGATACCAGTTGAGATCGTTCAACAACGAGACGGCCGCGCCAAGACTGACCGTATCGAGCGCGACGCTGTTGTCGAACGGCTGGCTGAGCCGGTAGGTCGACAGCGCCGCCCGCGAGGTCTCTCGCGAGAGGAGTTCGTAGCGGAGGTCGATTTCGTCGGCCCCAACGAGACAGACGCGCGTCACAGCCTGAGTGACTCCACCGCGGCGTATAGGAATTTGGGTTTTTATCGAACTGACAGCGCCGTTTCGACCGCCGGATCGGTCAGTTCTTGCTTGATTGCGTCGGCGGCGGTCGTCGTCTCCGCGTGATTCTCCATCAACACCGTCTCGCTCGGAAAGAGATTTTCGCCGACCAAGAGCCCGTACTCGCGGGCGGTCGACCCCGTCATCGTCAAATAGACGCCGACGCCGACGTCGGCGATATCCGCTTCCTCCTCGCGATTCCCGGTCGGGTAGACGAACTCGATGTCGCCCATCGCTCGCGTGCCGAGGACGGCCTGAACCAGTCGTTCGTACCGCGGGGAGATACACAGCGCGCCCTCGTAGTCGGCGATGAACGCGCGGTCGAGGCCGTCGTGCTCGCCGAGTTGGTCGGGGCTTGCCAACAGCGTGTGGTAGACGGTGTCGCCGAGGCCCGTGACGACGCGGACGTCGGTGTTTTTCGGGTCGATTCGGTTGTTGATCTCGGTCAGCGAGCCCAACCCGTCGGGTTCGAGGTCGACGACTTCTTCCAGGATGAGATCGGCGCTGTCGAAGCCGAGCGCAAACTCGTGGGTTCGCAGCGCGCGAAACGGTTCCTCGCGGCCGATGAGCCGGAGGTCGTAGTCATCCAGCGAGACGGTCGCGCTGTCGAAGACGATTCGTCGCGGATACTGTTCGCGGTCGTCGCGAAGCAGCGTGTACTCGGGGGCGTGTGGGTCGTCGGGGTCGCTGTAGGCGGCCAGTCGTTCGTAGGGACCACGCTCGGCGTGCTGTCGGTTTTTCGTGACCGCTTTTTCGTACCGAAGCGTCGAACTCACCGAATCGGCGAGCGCTGTTGCCTCGTTGCCACCGACGCGCGCCACCCGGTCGAGCACCGCTTCGAGCGGCCGACCCTTTCTCGGCACGGCGACCGCGACCGTCTCAGTCATTGGTGGTGGATCTGATGGCGGGGAGTAAACCGGTTGCGCTTCTGTAGCGGTCGATACACATCCCAAAACTAGCGCCAGACGCGAGACGTGAACGCAAGATACGGCCGGACAGCCGCCGACTATTACTTGGCCACGGTTGCGGCCATCACGCTGCGACGGTTGCGACGGTCGCGTCGGCGTGTGTACAGAGCGTTTCGGGATCGATCGGAAACACCGCGTTTGGGGTTCCCGCGGCCGCCCAGACGGTCTCGAACTTGCACAGCGTCTCGTCGACGAGCACGGGAACCGCTTCGTCGTGACAGAACGGTGGGACGCCACCGATTGCCCACCCGATTGTCTGTTTAATTTCATCGGCGTCGGCCATCGACACCGTGTCGGGGGACGCGCCAACGGCCTCCCCGAGTGCGGCTTCGCTCACCCGGTTTGCACCGCTCGTGACCGAAATCACAAGCGAACCATCGACAACAAAAACGAGCGAACTGGCAATCTGGGCGATGTCACAGCCGATCGCATCGGCCGCGTCTGCCGCTGTTTTTGTTCCCGCTTGAAACTCGTGGACATCAGGGTCGAATCCGTACTCTTCGCGTGCCTGTTCGGCAAACGCGACTGCGCGCTTGTGCATACGCATCCGCTTGACGGTCAGAGATAAAAAGTGACTAGTCGGGATGGTTGGTGTCGCGATCTTGCATCCGTCAGCAACGACCCGGGGTGGTCGGGCAGTTAGAGTTCGACGCGGTCGCCGATCTCGACGATTTCGAGCTGTTTCGGATGCTCGTAGGAGGCGGTGTGGTGGTGCAACACGGTCGGATCGGCGGTCATCCCCTTCCACATGTCCCAGTGGCTCGGCAGCAGCCGATCGAGTTGGAGATCGGAGGCGGATTTGATGGTCTCGTTTTCGGTCGCATACCACTTGGTTCGGACGGGTTCGCCGGTTTCCTTGTCGGCGACGTTGCCGATCGCGCCGAACGCGAGAATGCCGAGATCGATGTCGTATGCTTCGCCGAGGTCGGGAAAACTCGCCGAGGCCTTGCTGTCGCCGGCGTGAAAGACCGTGCCCGACTCGTGGTGAATCATGTAGCCAACCGGATGGGTCGAGTCGGCGTCTTCGGTTTCGACGACGTCGATCTCGAATGCACCGATGTCGATCGAATCGCCCTCGGTCACTTCGGTGAACTGTGACTCGTCGATGTCGTACGATTCGAGCCACTGCTCGTCCTCGAAGGCGACCGCGAGGCTGTCGTCGGGAGCGAAAAAGTCCGCACCCGTGTTTTCGAGGATCGGCCCCTGGGTCGGCCCGTGGGTGTGGTCGGTGTGTTCGTGGGTCGCCAGAATCGCGTCGACGGCCGCCACGGTGACGTCTTCGGGATCGAACGGCACCGGAATCATCCGGAGCGTTCGTGGTGGGTCGCCGAGACCGACGTAGGGGTCGATCCAGAGCGTGGTTCCTTCGCGTGCTTTCAGCACGAAGCCGTTGCAGCCGAGATACCAGATCGAGACGGTCTCGGGGTCGGCGTCGGCGACGGCCCGTGGCAGCCAGTCGCCCCAGTCGCTAACGGTCATAGCCGTGGATGCGCACCGGGTGCTCCTAAACGTTGTTGAACCGGTTCCACCGCGCGGACGCTACAGCCAGTTGCTTTCGGGATCGATGTAGCCCTTCGGTGTCTCGCCGGCCAGTACGGCGAGGATGTCGTTGGCGATGTGTTCGTTGAGTTCACGCATCGATTCTTCCGAGTAGAAGGCGGCATGCGGCGTGAGGATCACGTCGTCGCGGCCGACAAGCGGCGAGTCGGTCGGCGGCTCGTCTTCGAGTACGTCGAGCGCCGCCCCGGCAATTTCGCCGTTTTCGAGCGCCCACGCGAGCGCATCTTCGCTGACGATCGGGCCACGGCCGACGTTGACGAGCACGCCCGTTTCGCTCATGCGCTCGAAGGCCGCCCGATCGAACATCCCGCGCGTGTCGTCGGTGAGCGGCGCGTGAACCGAGACGTGATCGGCGTGTTCGACCAGTTCGTCGAACGGCACCTTTTCGACGCCGTACTCGGCCATCGTTTCGGCGTCGACGTATGGGTCGGCGGCAACGATGTCGCAGCCGAGTCCCGAGAGCTTCTCGGCCGTTCGCCGGGCGAGACCGCCAAAGGAGAGCAAGCCGATCGTCCGGGTCGTCAGCCGATGGATCGGCTGGCCGTCAGTCCAGTCCCAGCCGCCGGCGTCGACGCGGCTATCGTAGAGGCTGATCTTACGAACCGCCGCCAACAGCATGGCGACCGCGTGTGTCGATACTTCCTCGGTGCAGTAGTCGGGAACGTTCACGATCGTCACGCCGTGGGCGGCGGCGACGTCGTGCGCGATCCGGTCGACACCGACACCCGCGCGGGCGACAATCTCGAGGTCGCCGCAGGCTTCGAACACCTCGGCCGGAACGGGTGTGTTGACATCGACGACGAGACCAACGGCATCGGCGGCGGCCGTAACGATATCGTCGGTCGAATCGAGCGCGGCCGTCACGACCTCCGCCTCGTCGCCGAGCGTCGCTTGCAGAATTTCAGTACGAATCATCGCGTTCTCGTTTGCCACGACAGTAGCCATATCTGAACGTTGTCACCGAGACTAATGAATAGACGGAATCTTCTCATGCAGTGGGATTAATGATGATCGTTCGTGTGCGACAGCAGTCACTCGATTGGCGGGCAAAATCACAACGAATTTGCCGGCTCCCCGACACGACTTCTCATGCGAATCAGCCTCATTGGCAGCGGCTCGCAACTCGACGAACAAACCGAACACACCGCCGAGCGGGTCGGTCGGCTGCTCGGCGAGCGCGGCCACACGCTCGTCTGTGGCGGCATGGGCGGGGTGATGCACGCGGCCTGTCGCGGCGCACACGACGCGGGCGGCGAGACGATCGGAATTCTCCCCACCGACGACGTAACTGACGCCAACCCGTTCGTCACGACGCCGATCGCGACCGGCATGGGTCACGCGCGCAACATGATGATGCCGCTCAACAGCGCGGGCGTGATCGCCATCGCCGGCAGCGGCGGCACGCTCTCGGAACTCGGATTTTCACGCGTCTACGAGCGGCCCGTCGCCGGACTCGACACCCACGATCTTCCGTGGGTCGAACCGGTCGACACGCCCGAAGCGGCTGTCGAGTACGTCGAAACCGCCGTTGATACAAAACGTCGATAACGCCGGAATTTCTTGGGCGACACTGCGCACCGCGCCACACGCTATCACGCCACCGCGGCGCGCTTACCACGTACCGGGAACCGGCCTTACCACGTACCGTGGAAGGTGTCGAACTCGAGGTCCTCAAGCGGCTTGTTGCCCATCGCGATTTCGTACTCGCCGGGGGTCAACATCGGCTTGTGGAACCGTGGGCCGTCGTCGGTCGTAATCCGTGGACAGCCCGTGTTGACGAAGGCGTCCATATTGAAGTTCCGCAGGCGGTCGGGCGTCACCTCGTCCATCGTGATCAGGTAGGCGTTGTCGTTGTTTTCTAAGATTTCTTCGGCAGTCTCCCAGCGGCCCTGTCCGATTTTCGTACAGAAAATAACGCCCCACTTTTCGGCACCCATTGCCTTGTGCACCGAGGCGTAGCGCTGTTTGAGAAACTGCATCGGGTCGGCGATGGTGACGACGTTGTTGACGGGGTCGGCGATCACGACCGTTTTGTTCTGGTGTTCCATCGCCAGCCCCATCGGGTGGAACTTGCCGCCGCCGACGTACAGCACCTGGTCGGCGTCGATGTCGGCCGACGCGTAGTTGCAGCCGAGCACCTGGCCCTCGTAGGTGAGTCGGTCATCGCCCTTGCGGGTGTGTACCTCATAGCCACGTTCTTCGAGCCAGTCGACCATGTCGCCAAAGAGGTTCATGTGCTGGGCAGTCGTCACGAGACCGACGGCGGGGTCGTCGTCGGGGTCTTCGAGTTCCGCAAGCGACTCTTCGAGAATCGGATACGGATCGACGTTGGAGAACAGCGGCACGTAGATGATCTTGTCCGATTCCTTCATTGGCGAGTGGCCGAAGTGAACGAACACGTCGGTGCGACGCATCAGGTAGGTGTCGAGGTCGCACGCGCCGTAACAGGGCTGTCCCGAAAGCAGAATGGTGACATCGTCATCGACGATTTCGCGGAGGTCGTCGGCGACCGCCGGGCCGCGGCGTTTGAGCCCTTCTGGAAACTGGAGGCCGACTTTGGTTGCATCGCGTTCCTCGATCGCTTCGATGATTCGGTCGAGTTCGTAGTCCCACTCGCGGTCGTGTCTGAGGTTCATCCCCGTGTTTCGGAGATCGCCCTCGGAGTACTCCGCTGCGTCCTGACTCATTGGACGACCTACCGTCCCGAGACGTAAAACCACGGCGTTTTGACCGGTTCGATCGGTGGGTTGCGGTGTGGTGACACCGTTTTCTTCGACGAATTCGGCGGAATCCCGGCCGGTTGTGCCGGGGTTACTCCCGTGTTAATATGGTTCGCCGACAGAGGAGTGACCATGGCCGAACTCCCACTCGAACACGTTCACATCGCTCCCGACGCGCCGACCGACGGGCGGGCACCCGCCGTGTTCGTGCTCCACGGACGCGGAGCCAACGAACAGGATCTGTTGCCGATTGCGCGCGAGCTTCCCGATTCGCTGCACGTCATCAGCCTTCGTGCGCCCGACCGACTACAGGGGGGCTACACCTGGTACGATCTCGACCTCTCTGCGGGCGGGCTTCACCAGAGCCAGCCCGACGCCGCGGATTTCGAACGGTGTCGTGCGCTCGTCGAAGACAGCGTCGAGGCCGCCATCGATGCCTACTCGCTCGATCCTGACCGCATCGGCCTGCTCGGCTTCAGCCAAGGGGCGATTACGAGCATGGCGCTGGTGCTCGACGATCCGCGTCGCTACCGCTGGGTCGTCGCGCTTCACGGCTATCTCCCCGACTCACACCACGCGGTCGACCCCGACGGCATCGACGACAAGCCGATATTTATTGCGGCGGGGTCGGCCGATCGGATCATTCCCGCCGCGCGGTCGGAGGCCGCCGCTGACCGCTTTGCGGAACTCGGCGCGGCCGTCTCATACACCGTGTACGAGGCCCCACACGGCGTTTCACCGGGCGAAAAACGCGACCTCGTCGAATTCGTCGACGCCCATATGTAGGACGGGCGTCGCCAACGAACCCGCCGAATATGTAGGTGCGGCGTCGCCACCACAGCCGCTGCATCTGTCGGCTGTCTGTGATTCGGCGGTGCGTTATTCACACATCAATGCCCGAGAGTTATTAGGGTCGGTGTCCGTTTTTTACACACCACTTCCTGTATGACGATAGAACTCACGGCACTGTTTCTCGGGGTGTTCACCGGTATTGTGCTCACCGCGGGGCTGGTCAACGGACTGGCTGGCTTCGGATTTGCGGTCGTCGGCACCATGGCGTTGGCGACGCTGATCTCACCGGCAACGGCGGTCGTGATCATGATCATCCCGATTCTCGCGGCCAACGTGACGCTCGTGAGCGAACTCTCTCGCGAGCAACTGGCGAGTTGTGGACGCCGGTTTGCGCCGCTTGTCGTTTCCGCATTGATCGGGACAATCGTCGGGATGATTATCCTGGATCTGCTGCCCGAAGAACCCGTTCGTGTCGCGCTTGGCGTCATCACGCTCGCGTTCGTGGCGACCCGTCAGCAGGCGGTCGCGATGCCGTCCGTGTCGGTTCCGCAGGTCGGCTCCGGCAAGCGCGACACGGACGGAAGAACGAGTCGCGAGCGACCGATCGTGATGGTCGTCGTCGGCTCGGTTTCGGGCGTGTTGTTCGGCGCGACGAACGTCGGCGTCCAACTCGTAGCCTACCTGCGGAGCCTCGACATGACCCACAGCCTGTTTGTGGGTGTCGTGGCGATGGTGTTCGTCGGCATTAATGCGATCCGTGTCGGCGCGGCCGGTGCGCTCGGCCTCTATCCAACGCTTGTCGTGTTTGGCCTCTCGGTTGCCGCCGCGGTTCCCGCCGTCGGCGGTGTGATTCTTGGCCGACGGCTTCGCGACCGTCTCACCAGCCGACTCCGGCGTTGGATCGTTCTCTGGCTGCTCACGAGTATCGGCGTTCGGCTGCTCCTCGGCGGCCTCGGGATTTGGTAGTACGCACAGTGGCCGTCATATGGGCCGATCCGGGGATGATCCGAGAACGGTTCGGGTTGGTCGACGCCAGTTGGTCGACGCCGGGTTAGTCGACGCCGGGATGAACCGGCGGGAGCGTCGAAATCAGGCCCGCCGTTTCGAGAATGAGCCACGCGATGAACAGCCCGTAACAGCCAAGCAACACCCACGCCTCGCGGCGCGAAATTTCGAGGTCGGTTCGCATTGCCGCAAAAAGCACGACGGTCGCGAGCGTCAATACACCCATCATCGGGACGGCGAGCGCGTAGTTGACGACGGTTGAGCCGACGAGCACCACGCCGACCGGCAGGGCAACGAGGAGGTCGAACGTGTTGCTACCGAGCACGTTGGCGACGCTTACTTCGCCGTCGCCGCGGCCCGCCGCCCGAACGCTCACGAAGGCATCGGGAAAGCTCGTTCCGGCCGCAACGATTGTCAGTCCCCAGATGAACTCGGGCGAATCGAACAGTTCGCCAAAGCCAAGCGCCGCATGAATGAGTCCCTCGACGGCGACAACGATCAACACGAGGCCGGCCGCCAGCCGGAGCCAGTCGC
>CAYWFO010000068.1:0-9316 GCA_964457485.1 uncultured Haloferacaceae archaeon
GACGCTCAGCCGAATGTCGGGTCGAAACAGAAGGGGGCTTACTCCTCTCAGCCCGGTTTTACCGCCGAGCAACGGCGCTGATAAGTTCGTTTTGTTGCCGAGCAACGGCGATGGCCGATTCGTTTTTTCACCATTTGTCACCGCCGGAAGCAGCGTTTTTACTCCCGGCAACCACACCTCCGTTCATGCGCGCTTTCCGCGTCGCCTACGACGGGCGGCCGTTTCACGGCTTTCAGCGCCAGCCCGACGTGCCGACCGTCGAGAATTCGATCTTCACCGCTCTGCGCGCGCTCGGCGTGCTCGACAGCGACGCGGCCAAACCCGACCGCTACGCGGCTGCGGGCCGAACCGACGCCGGTGTTTCGGCGGTCGCCCAGACGATCGGTTTCGAGTGTCCCGACTGGCTGACGCCGCGGGCGCTCAACAGCGAACTTCCCGGAACGGTTCGCGCGTGGGCGTACGCCGCTGTCGACGACGACTTTCACGCAACACACCACGCGGTTCGCCGAACGTACGTCTACTATCTCTACGCCCCGCCGGTGGTCTCGACCGACGCCGCGAACTCCGAGCCACCGAGAACGCTCGACGGCCGTCCCCGCGTCGACGACGATCGCGCGGCCGCCGCGCTGGCAGCGCTGTCGGGCACACACGACTTTCACAACCTCACGCCCGACTCGCGGGGAACCGAACGCGAGCTTTCGGGCCGACTCGACCGCGAGGGCGACGTTCTCACGATCGAGGTCGTCGCCGGCGGCTTCGCGCGCGAACTGGTTCGACGACTCGTCTCGGTGATTCACGCGGTCGGGACGGGCGAGAAACCGCTCGAATGGATCGAAACGCTGCTCAGCGACGGCCGGGTCGATCCGCGGCCGTCGCCCGCGGCTCCCGAACCGCTGGTGCTGTCGGGCGTCGAGTATCCCGGTGTCACGTTCGAGCGTGACCGGGCGGCCGCCGAGAGCGGTGCGGTGGCGTTCGGCGAGCGCGCCGTCGCCGCGCGGTCGATCGGCCGGGTGTCGACGGCGATCAGCGAGCGGCTTCGAGCGCCGCCTGCAACCGCGAGTGACAAGTTTTAGTCCCGCCGTCGCCCAGTCGGTGTATGAGTACGGTTCCCGAGCGATCCGAGATTCCCGAGACGGACAAATGGGCGCTCGAACGCATTTTCGACTCCGACGAGGCGTGGCAAGAACGGTTTGAGGCGGTTTCTGACCGCATTGACGAACTCGCGGCGTACGAGGGTCGGGCCACCGAGAGCCCCGACACGCTGCTCGAACTGCTCACGCTGCGGGAGGAACTCATGCGCGAGATTTCGAAACTCAGCGTCTACGCCACTCTCCGCGCCAGCGAGGACACGCGCAACCAGACGTATCAGGCGCTCTCGGGGCGCGCACAGGCGCTCGCTTCGGAGGCCTCCAGCGCGATTTCGTATCTCGAACCCGCGTTGCAGACGCTGTCGGCCGACGAGCTAGAGGTGTTCGTCGACCGCGAACCGGCGCTGTCGACCTACGAGCACTACTTCGACGACGTGCTTCGGGCGAAACCACACACCCGCTCGCCGGAGGTCGAAGAACTGCTTGCGGAACTCGGCGAGGTCACGAGTTCGCCGAGCGAAATCTACTCGATGCTCGCCAACGCCGACCTGACGTTTCAGACCGTCACCGACCCCGACGGCGACGACGTCGAAATCAGCCAGGGCAACTTCACGAAGCTGCAGAAGCACGAAGACCGTGCGTTCCGCGAGGACGTGTACACGGCCTTCTACGACGAGTGGGAAACCGTCCGCAACACGGTCGGTACGTCGTTACAAAAACAGGTTCGCAAGGACGTCAAACTCGCCCGGGCGCGCAACTACGACACCGCCCGTGAGGCCGCGCTCGACGGGCCGAACGTACCGGTCGCCGTCTACGACACGCTCGTCGACACCGTTCGCGACAACCTGTCGGTGTTGTCGCGACACGCCGACGCCAAGGCCGATGCGCTCGGCGTCGATGAGCTTCGGCCGTGGGATCTCTACATGTCGCTCACGGGTGACGAAGGGCCGACCGTTGAGTACGACCAGGCGGTCGAGTGGATCGTCGAGGCGGTCGAACCGCTCGGCGAGCCGTATCAAAAACGACTGGCCGCGGGCCTCGAGAGCCGCTGGGTCGACGTCTACGAGAACCGCGGCAAGCGCTCTGGGGCCTTCTCGTCGGGCACCTACGACACCCAGCCGTTTATTCTCATGAACTATCAGGATGACATTTCCTCGTTGTTCACGCTCGCCCACGAGTTGGGCCACTCGATGCACTCGGAGTTGGCCAACGAGGCCCAGCCGTGGCACGACGCGGGCTACGACATTTTCGTCGCCGAGGTCGCCTCGACGGTCAACGAGACGTTGTTGACACACTATCTGCTCGACACCGTCGACGACGACGAACTCCGGCGACACGTGCTCGACGAGTATCTCGAACGGTTCCGCTCGACGCTGTTCCGCCAGACGATGTTCGCGGAGTTCGAACAGGAAATCCACGAACGTGCCGAACGCGATGAGCCGCTGACGCCCGACGTGTTCGACGACCGCTACGGCTCGTTGAAAAACGACTACTACCCGACCGCCGACCTCGACGACCACATCGCTCGCGAGTGGCAGCGGATTCCACACTTCTACTACAACTTCTACGTCTACCAGTACGCCACCGGTATTTCGGCCGCGGTCGCCATCGTCGAGCGAATCCGTCAGGATGGCGCGGCCGGCGAACGCGCCGCGGCCGACTACCGCGAGATGCTCGCCGCCGGTGGCAGCGTCTATCCGATTGAGGCACTCGAACTCGCTGGCATCGACATGACCAGTCGCGAGCCGATCGAGTCAGCACTTTCGGTGTACGAGATGTCTCTCGACCGCATGGATGAGCTTCGGTAGGCACACAGATTGGGGTGACCCAAAGGCCCATTTATGACCAACGCAAAGCAGTAGCAACGAATGTCACGTAGTCCGTCGCTTCCCGACCGTCCCCGACTCGACCTGGATCCCGAAATGTCTCCAGCCGAGCGACTGGCGGCGCTCAAAAAACACCACCGTCGACTGCTCTCGATCAACGCCGAACTCGAAACCCGCCTTGACGAGGCGACCGACGAACGCATGTCGCTTCACGAGGAGGTTCGCACGCTCAAATCCCGCAACGAGGCGCTGAAAACCGCCGCCCTCTACATTGCGAGCGTCGAGGAGTTCACCGATGACGGCAGCGTCGTCATCAAACAACACGGCAACAATCAGGAGGTGCTCACCGAGATCTCGTCGGAACTCGAATCGAGTATTGAATCGGGCGACCGCGTCGCCATCGACGAAT
The DNA here is from genome assembly GCA_964457485.1 of uncultured Haloferacaceae archaeon. Lineage (GTDB taxonomy): Archaea > Halobacteriota > Halobacteria > Halobacteriales > Haloferacaceae > PL-Br10-E2g29. The sequence goes on from CAYWFO010000068.1 coordinate 3,324, forward strand.
CGTTCAACGTCCAACTCGCGCTGGATGACGAAACCGATTCGCGCGCACAGGCAATGGAGGTCACCGAGTCGCCGACCGTCACGTACGACGACATCGGCGGCATCGACGGCCAGATTCAGGAGGTTCGCGAAGCGGTCGAAGATCCGATCGAGAACCCCGAGCAGTTCGAGACCGTCGGCATCGAGCCGCCGTCTGGTGTTCTGTTGCATGGCCCGCCGGGAACGGGCAAAACCATGTTGGCAAAAGCCGTCGCCAACGAGTCGAACGCGACGTTCATCAAAATGACCGGCTCCGAACTCGTCCAGAAGTTCATCGGCGAGGGTGCACGGCTCGTGCGCGATCTGTTTTCGCTGGCGGCCGAACGCGAGCCAGCGGTCGTCTTTATCGACGAGATCGACGCGGTTGCCTCCCGCCGAACCGACTCGAAAACGTCGGGTGACGCCGAGGTTCAGCGGACGATGATGCAGTTGCTCAGCGAAATGGACGGCTTCGACGAACGCGGCGAAATCCGGATTATGGCTGCCACAAACCGGTTCGACATGCTCGACGAGGCGATTTTGCGCCCCGGCCGGTTCGACCGCCTCATCGAGGTTCCCAAACCCGGGCCGGAGGGTCGCAAACGGATTCTCGAGATTCACAGCCGCGACATTGCGGTCGCCACCGACGTCGACTTCGCCGATCTCGCCGCCGATCTCGACGACTACAGCGGCGCGGACATCGAGAGCCTCATGACCGAGGCCGGGATGTTCGCCATTCGCGACGACCGAACAACGGTCACCCGCCGCGACATCGAGGATGCGCGTGACAAACTCGCGTCCAACGAGACGAAAGACGGTGTCGTGCGCTATCAGTACTGATTGTGCGGTCTACCGGTGCTGATTGTGCGGTCTACCGGTGCTGATTGTGCGGTCTACCGGTGCTGATTGTGCGGTCTACCGATACTGACCGCGTGGCCGACTGATCTCGCGTCCCCAGCGATCCATTCGACGCGGTCATTCTTCGTGGAACCGCCGACAATTCGTAACCGATTACCGCTTTGGCCCCACTTTTCGAGCAATGAGCACGATCTATGTCGCCGGTGGAGTCGGCGTCGCGCCGACCGAAATGGCGGCCTACGACGCCGCGCTTGCGGACAGCAACCTCCACAACTACAATCTCGTTCGTGTTTCGTCGGTCATCCCTGCGGGGGCAACGCTCCACGTTGTCGATTCGGTTCCGGATCGTGGCCCGGCGGGCAACCAACTGACCGTCGTGCAGGGAAAAGCCGTTTCCGGGCCCGACGCGTCGGCCGATCAGCTTGTGGCGGCAATCGGCTGGGCGACCGGTCCCGGTTCGGGACTGTTCTACGAGGCCAGCGGCACCGACCCCGCGGCCGTCGAACGGGCGGTCGAACGGGGGCTCGACGCGGGCTGTGCGCTCCGCGACTGGGAGTTCACTGACCGCGACACGCTGGTGTCGACAACGGAGCCGGTCGAGGGCAGCCACACCGCCGTGGTCGTGGTTGCGGCCTACGGCGAGAGCGAGCCGATTCTGTAGTATTGCGCGTCGAATTCGCCCCCGCCGACGGCTTTTTACGCATCTCTCACCAATCTCGACTGTCTTTCGTATGAACGGAAACTATCCCGGGTCGGGACGTGGGGTCGCCGCCGGTGGAAGCGGAACCGCTGATATCGAACTCTCTGGAGGACAAAAACAGGCGCTTCGCCACGCTGTCGCCGGCATCGTCGCCGAAACCGAATCGTATCTTCCCGAGGGCTATCAGGTCGGCTCGGAGCTACAGTACGGCGGGCCAACTGCGACGGTCGCGGTCAACCCGCCCGCCGGCCATCCCGTCACCGCTGGCTACGAGCCTGATCTCGAAGACCTCGACGCCGGGCTCGATCCCGAAACCCAGCGCGAGGTCGCCCAGGGACTCGCCGCCAGTGCCGTCGTCCAGGTCATGAACGCCGTTGGCGACGGCATTACGCCGACCGCCCGCTGAACCGATTTCGACCGCCCGTTGAGCATTTCTATCCCAACTCGCGAAGCGCCGCCAGTGCCTCATCGAGATCCTTCGTCGACGTCGCCAGCGCAAAGCCGTCAACCTGCGCGAGCGCGCCGGCGTGCTCCCAGAGGTCTTCGGGTTCGATACCGTGGAGCACGACGGCGTTCGGCGTCGGCTGGACGACGCGCATGGCGACCATCGGCCCCTCGCCGCGCGTTACATCAGTGAACACGAGTCCGCGGTCGGTGCTCTGGCCGTAGAGCCGATAGAACTCCTCGTTCGTGAGCCGCGTAATCGTCTGAATCGAGTTGATCACGGTGTGGCCGTTGACATAGTCCCGGCTGCCATCGGTGATTTCGATTGCATCCAGCGCGTCGTAAAAATCCGACAGCGCGACCGCCGTCGGATACTCCCGGAGGTCGTAGACGATGTCGCTCTCGAAGCCCGCCGACAAGACGCGGCCGTACTGCCGAATGCGACTTCCCCCACGGGTTTCGTCGATATCGAGCAACGCGCTGACCATCCGGCGGACGATGCCGATACCGGGCGAGGAGCGCCGGCCGCTTTCGTAGTCCGAAATCACCGACGAGGAAACGTCGATCTCCGCGGCCAACTCGGTCTGTGAAACGTCGAAATCCGTTCGCCACTTTTTGAGCGTTGCGCCCGGGTCGTCGCTGAGGGTGACCTCGCCGGCGATTCGGTGCGCGAGGTCCTCGCGGGTCGTCGTCGTCATCGACGGACTCCCGAACACATCATGCCGAAAAAGTGGGGCGTTGGCCGCAAAAGCGTACCGAAACCGACTCTCGACAGCTGTCGTACCCAGGCGTCGAGTTTGTGCGCTGTCGTCGCCTCTTCTTGTTTCTACCGCTATTGCTCTGTGCGGCCCGTGTACTTCACCGACTCGAGCCGGTAGAGTTCGAACGAAAGGTCGCGGGGACGGTCATCGTAGATTGGGATCCACGGAATGTCGATACTGTGGAGTTGGTCGGCGGCCCGCCCGTCAAGGGCCGGTTCGGCCACGCTCGAAAGCGTTCCACGGGCGATGACGCTTCGCCACCGCCCGCCGCTGTTTTCGGTGACGACAACCGAGGCCGGCTGGCCGTCGCCGACAATCCGGCTTTTTTCGCTCTCTGCGCCGACGCTCATGCGAAAATACAACTCACGGTTGTCGCTATCGTAGCCATACGAAACCGGAATCGCGTACGGCTCGTCGTGCTCGGCAAGCGAAATCACGCCAATCCCGCCGGTTGTGAGCACGTCGTCGATTTCGGCCTGCGTGAGCGTGACGGCGCTGGCATTGGACATTGCTAAACAAATGTTCATGATTCACAATGAATCTATCGGCGACCCTCGAAACCGGGTCGGTTCCGCGATGTCGGCGTCGGCTCCGCAACCCCTAAGCGGTCGACAGCCCTTCGTTCGGTAATGGCCGACTGGACCGAACGCTACCGCCCCTCGACGCTTTCGGAACTTCGGGGCAACAACAAGGCCCGTGACGCTTTCGGCGACTGGGCGCACTCGTGGGACGATCACCGAGAGGCGGTGATTCTCCACGGCTCACCGGGCGTTGGCAAGACGAGTGCAGCCCACGCGCTTGCGGCCGACATGGGCTGGGAGACCGTCGAGCTCAACGCGTCGGATCAGCGAACCGCCGACGTCATCGAGCAGTTCGCCGGTCGCGCGGCGATGAACGCGACACTTTCGGGCAGCGCCTCGGGCGGCGGAGCGGCCGGCGACGACACGGCCAGCCGACAGCTCGTGATTCTCGACGAGGCCGACAACATCCACGGCACCTACGACCGCGGCGGCGCGGCGGCGATCACGAAACTCGTCAAAAACTCGGGCCAACCGATCGTCCTGATCGCCAACGAGTTCTACGAGATGAGCCGTGGGCTGCGAAACGCCTGCCGGGAAATCGAGTTCCGCGACGTTTCGACGCGGTCGATCGTGCCCGTGCTTCGCGACATCTGTCGTCGCGAGGGCGTCGAGTACGAGCAGGCGGCACTCGACGCGATCGCAGAAACCAACAACGGCGATCTTCGCGGCGCGGTCAAAGACCTGCAGGCGGCAGCCGACGGCCGGGAGAAACTCACCGAGCGCGACGTCGTCACCGGCGACCGCGACCGCTCGCTGGGGATTTTCCCGTTTCTCGACGCGGTGCTCAAAGAGGAGTCCGCCGGGGAGTCGTTGCAAGCGGCCTACAGAGTTGACGAAACGCCCGACGACCTCACGAAATGGCTCGAAGACAACATGCTCGCTGTCTACGAGCCGCCCGAAGCCGCCCGCGCGTACGACTTTCTCGCCAACGCGGACGTCTGGCTGGGCCGGGTTCGCGCCAGCCAGAACTACCGTTACTGGCGGTACGCAACCGATAACGCCGCCGCGGGAACGGCCGCGGCGCGCGATGGGACGAAAGGTGGCTGGACCCGCTACGGCCGCCCACAGTTCTGGCCCGGTTCGAACAGCACGGCCGACGAGGTCTGTCAGCGAATCGCCGACCGCAGCGGGATGAGTATCGAAATCGCCCGCCGCGCGGTGCTGCCGTATCTCTCGGCGATGATCCACCACTGCAAGCCACGCGAGTTGACGGTCGCCATGACGGCCGCCTACGACTTTGACGCGTCCCACGTCGCTTTTGTCACCGGCAGTGGCGAGTCGACGAAAAAAGTGCAGTCGATCGTTTCCGATGCCGAAGCGCGCCGCGAGAACCGTCTCGAATCACACTCAGACGGCGCGTTCGCCGGCGGTGACGCAGCGACCGACGAGTCGAAAGACGAGTCCCCCGACAGCGACGGGCGTGAAGCTGCAGTGAGCGAGACTGCAGCGAGCAAAACTGCGGCGAACGACGACGACACGAGCGCGGGGGAGGCGACGACGAACGGAACAAACGGCGGCGAGCGCACGGATACGGATGACGAGAATCAGGCCGGCCTCAGCGACTTTTTCTGACGAACGCGGTGACGACGCGACCGATTTCGTTGATGACGCGGTTCCCTGATAAAGGCACGACACTCGTGGTGATAACGCGATTACTCGTGTTGACGGTGGGGAAGTTGGACACGGTCGGCTTGACCCGCGGTGAACTGCCGCCAGAGGCCAACACCAGAGAGGGCGATAGCCGCGAGATACAGAAGCAGGTGAAGCTCTTGGATCGCTGCGGTGTACATCACCAGATCGCGACCCAAGAGCATCGTGACGAACACCAATCCGAGCGCACCTCCGGCGAACACCTGGCCGAACCGATCGGCGCTATCCGCCCAGTAGACGGCCGCGAGCAACGAGACGACCGCGACGAGCGACAGCGTGTAGTACCACGCCTGTGCGCCCGGTGAGTAGCTCAACAGCGGGACAGCACGGCTGAACAGGCCGCTTGCGAGCAGGGCCCCGACCGCGACCCCGAAGGCGAGTTGGCTCCGGCGACCCGGCGGCCGACGATGATGGTTGTGATAGCCATCCAGTGTCGTCACCACGAGCAGGCTAAAAATTGTGAGCGCGACAAGCAGATGTGCAGCGTGTGTTGGGGCCTGGTATCCCCACGGAACGAGACCGTTGATCGTCACCGTCACGGCACCAATCGAAATCTGCAGCGGCAACAAAACGACTGCGAGCGTTGCGGCGAGCCTCGCACGCACGCCACCGGCTTTCCAACTCCACAGCGCTGTTGCGGCAATAAAGAAGCCTGCAATCATGGCGACGAACCGGTGAAACCACTCGATGAAGTCCGGGTTGATCGTCAGCGCAGGAACGAGTTGATCCGAACACAGCGGCCACTGAGCTTGACAGGCCAAGCCGGAACCGGTCGCGGAGGTGTAAACGCCAAGCGTAATCAGTGACAGCGTCAGCGCCGTGGTAAACGCGGCAAACCGTCGGAAGCTGAGCCAGTCGGGGCGATCAACCATTGGCAATAGCTCGGTCGGCGAGCTATTTATGCCTGTCTTCCGCCACGCTCGCGGCGGGTCGGCCGTCGGCAGCAAGTTTGGCGGTACTGGCTCTCTTGTGGCTGTTTCAG
>CAYWFO010000069.1:0-9311 GCA_964457485.1 uncultured Haloferacaceae archaeon
AAAAGGAGGTCGACACCTATCTCACGCTGCTCGAACACGGCGAGGCGAAGGCGAGTACGATTGCCGACGGCGCTGGCGTCTCCAAGCGGTATGTCTACAGCGTCAGCGAAACGCTCGAAGACCGAGGCTTTGTCGAGGTCGACGACCACGCGGTGCCGACGATGATCCGCGCCGTTCCCCCCGAAACCGTCGTCACCCAGTTGGTGACCGACGCGGAGGCGATCGAACCGGCGCTCGAAGCGAGACACACCCACGCCGAACCCGAAACCGAGCAGTTCGAGGTCATCAAAAGCCGGGTGACCGTGCTCAAACGGATCCGCTCGCTCATCGCGGAGGCCGACCACGAACTCACGCTCTCGGTGCCGGTGAGCCAGCTCGACGAACTCGCCGACGAGCTGCGGGCTGCCTGCGACCGCGGCGTGCTGGTCGTGCTGTTGGTGACCGAAACCGCCGAGCCACTGGCAGATATCGCCGAACTGGCGAGCGTCGCGCGGATGTGGCGCGAGCCGATGCCCGCAATGGTGGCCGCTGACAGACGACTGGGGCTCGTCGCACCCGCGAAGATGCTCACCAGTGCGCACTGCGAGGCGCAGGCAGTCGTCTTCGCCCATCCCCAACTTGGTCCCGTGATTTCGGGCTCGTTTTTCGGCAACTACTGGCCGGTCGGCACCGAAATCGCCGTCACCGACCCCGATCCACTTCCCATCACCGACGACGACTTCTGGACGGTTATTTTCCAGGCTACGCTCTGGCTTCGAACCGAAACCGCCCTCTGTGCACACGTCGAGGGATGGTGGACGGAGTCCAGAGAGGCCGTTGAACTGGCCTGCCGTGTCGTCGAGGTGACTCAAGGGCTCGTCGAGCCGACAAACAACCAGTTCCCGGTCGAACACAGCCTCACCGTCGACTGTGACGGTCATCACCACACCGTCGGCGGCGAAGGCGCGTTCATCGAGGATATCGAGGCGAAACAGGTGACGTTGTACACGACCGACGAACGGTAGCGACGCGAGAGAGGAGGGGAACCTATCGGGTTGATAGCCGGCCGGGCGTCCACTCGCCGTCGAACGGTTCGTGGGTGAACGGCCGGGGGTTCTCGCCTGCGTACGTCGCCACCAGCTGACCATCACCTTCGAGCAAATATTTGTAGGTCGTCAGCCCCTCAAGCCCGACCGGGCCACGAGCGTGTATTTTGCCCGTGCTGATGCCGACCTCCGCGCCGAGGCCGAACCGGTAGCCGTCGGCAAAGCGCGTCGAGGCGTTGTGAAACACGCTGGCCGAGTCGAGTTGGCGCATGAACCGTCCGGCGCGGTCGGCGTCGGCGGTGAGAATTGACTCGGTGTGTTTCGAGCTGTACTCGGTGATGTGTGCAAGCGCCGCCGACAGCGAGTCGACAGTCTTGATCGAGACGATCAGATCACCGTACTCGGTCGACCAGTCGGCCTCGGTGGCCGGCTCGATGGCGACGCTGTCGCCGACGACCTCGCGGGCGCGCTCGTCGGCACGAATCTCAACGCCGGCGTCGGCGTAGCGGTCGGCGATCGCAGGAAGGAACTCGGCGACGACCGACTCGTGGATCAGCAGGGTTTCGACCGCGTTGCAGACGGCGGGGTACTGGACTTTGGCGTCGAAGGCGACATCGACGGCCATTTCGAGGTCGGCGTCGCGATCGACGTACACGTGACAGATGCCCTCGGTGTGGCCCAACACGGGAATCGAGGTGTTGTCCTGAATGTACTGGACGAATTCCGAGCTCCCGCGCGGCATGAGCAGGTCGATCTCCTCGTCCATCTCAAGCATCGCGGTCACGTCGGCGCGGGCTTCGACGAGTTGGGCCCAGCCGTCGGGAACCGCGTCGAACTCGGCGGTCGCCTCCTCGATGAGGTCGTACAGCACGCGGTTGGATTCGCTGGCCTCGCTGCCGCCTTTCAGCATCACGCTGTTGCCGGATTTCAGCGCGAGCGCGGCGATCTGGACGAGCGCATCGGGTCGCGATTCGAACACCGTGCCGATAACGCCGATGGGGACGGCCACCTTGTACAGTTCGAGATTCTCGTCGAGTTCGCGGGCGGCGAGGGTTTCGCCGAGTGGATCGTCCTGGTCGGCCACGCTGCGAACCATCTCGACAATGCCGTCGAGTTTGGCGTCAGACAGTTTGAGCCGGTCGACGAGTGCCTGGCTGTACTCGCCGGCTGCGAGCTGTGTTTCGCCGTTTTCGACGTCGACCGCGTTGGCCGCCCGAATCGTCTCGCGGTTGTCGGCGATGGCGTCGGCGATGGCGTGAAGCGCGCGGTTGCGCGCGTCGCTGTCGACGTTGGCAAGATCGAGCGCGGCGGACTGCGCGGCGCGAACTTTCTCGTCGATAACTTGGTCGACTCGGCCGGCGGCCGAGGTGGTGGCTGAGTCAGTCATGCGTGGCTGTTGGCCCGGTGGGCGTATGATTCCGACGGTTTCGCTCGCGAGGGTTACTCGCCGACGACGCCGTTGATCGGCAGGAAAATCGTCCCGACCGGTTCGCCGGCCGCAACCCGATCCAACACGTCCGGGTCGGCCGAGCCGGCAATAATCGCGGGAATCCCGTGCTCGCTCACCCGCCGTGCGCCCTCGACTTTCGTCTGAATGCCGCCAAAACCGCCGGCCGAACTCGCCTCGACGAGTTCCTGCACCGCGGTGTAGTTCTCGCCGACCGCCTCGATTCGCTCGGCGTCGGCGTCGACTTTCGGGTTGCCGGTGTAGACGCCGCCGACATCGGTGAGCGTCACCAACAGGTCGCTATTGATACCGATCGCGACCGAAGCCGACAGGCGGTCGTTGTCGCCGATACGGAGCTCTTGGGTCGCCACCGCGTCGTTCTCGTTGATGATGGGAACGACATCCCACGCGAGCAGCGTCTCAATTGTGTTGTGGATGTTGGTGAAGCGGTCGGGATTGTCGAGATCCTTCTGGGTCAACAACAGCTGGGCAACCGTGGTGTCGTACCGCGAAAAACTGTCGCTGTACGCCTGCATGAGCTGGCTCTGGCCGATCGTCGACAGCGCCTGGGCGTCCTCGATTGTTTCGCGGTCGTAGCCGATCCGGCCGATGCCAGCACCGACCGCCGCCGAGGAGACGAGCACGACCTGTTTGCTCCGGCTACGCAGATCGGAAATGTCGTCGACGAGCTTGTCGAGTTTGGCGACCGAGAGGTTCGAGTCGTCGTCGGTCAGCGAGTTGGTGCCGGCTTTGACGACAACGCGGTCGGCCGCGGCCGCACGCCGTCTGGCCGCCACGGCAGCCTGCGAATCGACCGCCTCGATCGGTGATGACGGCGGTGAATCACTCATCGGTGAATTCGTCGGCCATCTCGCGGGAGCGGTCGGCCGCGGCGTGAACTGCGGCGGCAATCTCGGCGTCGACATCGCTGTCCCAGAGGAGTTCCATGCCCTCGATCGTCGTGCCACCCGGCGAGCAGACCGCATCGATCAGCTCGTCGATCGAGCGCTCCGAGCGCAACACGGTTTCGGCGGCCCCTTTGAACGTCTGGGCGGCGAGCGTTTCGGCCGCCTCTGGGTCGAAGCCGCTGTCGACGCCCGCGCTCTTCATTGCGCCGATGAGATAGAAGACGAAGGCGGGGCCGCTGCCGTTGACCGCGGTGGCGATATCCATCTGCGCTTCGTCGATTTCGGCGAAGGAGCCGAGTTCCGCGAGCAACGCGCGAACCGTGTCGTCGACCGCGCCGGTAACGGCGGCGGCCATGTTGTTCGTTTCGGCGGCGAGGTTCGGCATGAGCCGGACGACCTTTGCGTCGGTTCTGGCGATCACGTAGTCGGTCGACACGCCCGCCGCAATCGAGATGAGCGTCTGGTCGGCCGACAGATCGAGCGGTTCGAGCAGCGTGCCGACCATGTCGGGTTTGACCGCCAGCACGACGACGTCGGCTTCGGCGGCAACCGCGAGGTCGTCGGTCGTTTCGGTGCAGTAGTCGGCGACTGCCGCGAGAGCATCGGGGTCGATGTCGCAGCCGACCAGCCGGTGGGTGCCGCTTTTCGAGAGGCCCTTGAGCAGCGCCCCGCCCATGTTGCCGCAGCCAACAACGCTCAGATGAGTCATATCCGTTCAACGGGTCGAAGCCGACATAGGCACTTTGATTTCGCTGAACGGGACGAATCCTCCCGATGAACCGCCCCAATCACCGGAAGGGTTCGGAAGACACCGACAAAAGAACAATGATACTGCGGAAATATATCAGATCAACAAACACGAATATTTCCGGTTCTGACTTCCTTCTACTCACTGTTTTACAACGATAATAACTGGTGTACTAGCTGATCAATCATCGCAAACAGGGTTATTTAGCTAGAGGGCCTACCGACAAACATGAATGAACCGCCCTCCACTACGCAAGCAACCACTCGGCGGAAAACAGTCCTATTCTGTCAGGACTGTGGCTACCAGGCACCGCCGACGGGTCGATGGACCCTCCACGAGAAAACCGACTGCACGGTGTACGAATGTCCGCGCTGTGCGGCAACCGTGACCGTTCGCGGCCGGTTTTCGGACTGAGTGTATTCCTGGCACTGACAGTCGACCGCGAGCGACAGCGAGGCCGCGTCGCAACTTCGGTCGCAAACGGCGAGGCCGTGAGCAACAGCACCGTCGCGGTCTCGTGTGCGCCCATAGAGCGACCAACGCGGTACACTCTTATATAAAACGCTCGCCGGTACTCAGGCCAATTCCTCGTCGGCCAACGCCTCTTCACGCAGTTGGTCGGTCTCGGGCGACGACACGGTGAGGTCAAGAACCGGTGTCGGTTTGCGGTCGTCGTCGATGGCGGCGAGCACGAAGTAGGACTCGGTCGTGACCGCCCGTGATCCGGTCAGCGAATCCTCCGCGTGTGCGCGGATGCGGACTCGCACACTAGTTCGGCCATGGTCGTAGACGTAGGCCTCGATGAGCGCGATATCGCCGATGTCGAGCGGCCGCTCGAAGTCGACCGAGTCGATGTGCGCGGTCACACAGGGGTTGCCTGCAAACCGCATTGCCGACATCGCGCCGAGCTCGTCCATCCGCCGGAGGAGGTTGCCACCGTGGGCGCTGCCAAGGTTGTTGGCATGACGTGGCTGGACGCGGTTTCGATTCTCGATAAACGTCTCCATCAGGTCGACCAGTACCCAGCAGTTTACGCGGCGCGATTAGAAACCGATCGACATAAAAAAGCCCCTGCTCCGGGCGCGAAGAGCCAACCGAACCAGCGTCGCCGGAGGGTGTTAGGCTGGAACGGGCGCTTTTGTTGGCTGTGTGTACTCCGCAAGTTGGTAGTAGTTGTCACGGTGAGTCGTCAGATACCCGTCGTCGCAGAGTCCGTCTAAGAAACTGTTGACGACCGGATACGTGATTCTCACGTCAAATTCATAGTCCAGTGAACGGCGGATGAATGTTCTGTGGACGGGATTGTCGGCTGTTTTGATTTCGTCGAGGATGAGTTGCTCAATCCGGGTTAACTCCGTCATCAGGAGCAGATACTACACCGGGTGGTATAAATTTACTCGAATTCGTAATTGAGTAAAAAATTCGCCGGGTGCGACATAATCCGCACGTAGCTTGTGTCCGTATAAGCTAATTCAAGCGAGGCAAATATGCCGAAACGGGAGAGGAATCCGACACAGTCGGTCAGTCCGCAGGCGGTTCATCGACCAGCGCGACATCGAGACAGGCACAGGCATCCTGTTCGGGATCGAAACAGTCGGGACACTCGGGTTTGCGGTCGATGATCGTATCGAGCCGTTCGGCGACCGTGCCGTCGATGACGCTTTCGAGTTCGCGGGCCTCGGTACGGAACTCCTCGACATCGAGGACGTTGAGAAGAAACCGCTCGATAATACAGTATGTCTGCAGCGCATCACGGGCACGAATAATGCCTTGATCGGTGAGCGAAACGCCCTTGTACTTCTCGTGTTCGGCTAATCCACGGGCTTCGAGTTTACCGATCATCTCGTTGGCACTCGCCGGACTCACATCGAGTCTGTCGGCAACGCGACCGGTCGCAGCGGGGCTGTTGTCCTGTTGCTGGATGAGATAAATCGTTTTGAGGTACTGGTCGGCAGTGTTCATCGGGGTTCCTCCGTTGGTCTGCGCGTCGGGTGGGCGGCTGGCACACCGGTCGTGTGCGAACTCATTCACGCCGCTCCATGATCGTTGTCACTTCCTCGACACCGTCTCGTTCTTCATCGCGGAGTTCGCGAAGCACCGTCAAAAGGTGGGCGCGGTCGAGCGAGAACTCGGCGTCGCTCGCCTCGATTGCCTCGATCAGGTCGTCATAGAACTTGTAGGCGGTCTCCTCGTTGCAGAGTTGGTCGTAGAGCACGCCGTCGAAGTCTTCGGGTTTCGTCTGTCCGTAGCGCGCTTCGACTAGCGTTTCGACCTCGCCGAACGGAATGCTGTCGGCCTCAAGGCCGTCGATTAGCTCCTCGAGTCGCGAACGGTGGTCGGCGGACTCTTCGGCAGCGTGTTCGAGCAGCTCCTCCAGCTCCGCATCGAGGACGCGCTGGTCGTCCGACAGTGACTGGTAGTGGTGATAGGCGCGAGCCTCGACAACCTCTTCGAGCACGATCCCAATCTGTAACAACCTGGCGAGCTGCCGATCCGAACGAACGCGGTGGCCGAGACTCACTGGTGTCCTCCGCACGATGCTCGTCGATCCATACCTATCTTTGGGCGCGTCAGGGACTTACCGTTTACCCTCGAAAAGAATGCGAGCGCTGCAGTGGTGCCCGTTAGTTCAGCCGCGCGATAACGAGATCCGAAAGATCCTCGCGGAACGCGTCGACATCGATCTCCTCGAAAACGGGTACAAAGAACCCCTCGACGAGCATGTTGCGCGCCGTCCGTGGATCGATCGACCGCGACGTCATGTAGAGCAGATCCTCCTGGTTGACCTGACCGACGGTCGCAGAGTGACTGGCTTCGGTGTCGTGGTTCTTGATGATGAGCTTCGGCGAGGCGTCGGCCTCCGACTCATCCGAAAGCATCAGCGTATTCTCACGCTGGTAGGAACTCGTGTTCCACGCACCCTCACCGACGTCTTGGACGCCCTCATACACCGAGCGTGCCACATCGTCGAGCACGCCACGGGTGACGAGATCCGCAGTCGTGTGTTCGGCACGGTGCCAGACGCGAGCGTTGACATCAAGATGCTGGTCGTCATGACCGAAAAAGGCTCCGACGATCTTGGTCTCCGAGCTTTCGCCGTTGAGCTCAGTCTCGACGTCAGATCGGGTAAGCCGCGAGCCGATGTTACCCTCGATCCAGTTGATCGTCGAGTAGGTGTCGGTCAAACCGTGTTTGAGCGTGACGTGGTAGGTCTCTTCGTCGAGGTTCTGCAGCGAGCCGAACTGAACGTAGCTGTTTTCGCCGGCGACGACTTCGACGATGTTGCTAAAGAAGCGATCGCCTTCGACTGTTTCCGAGCCGGCAGGCTCGCTGTCGCCTGTCTCGATGGATTCGAGAATCGTCGCCGATGACGAATCCTCGGTGACGACGAGCGTCTGGCTGAACAGCGACCGAGAGTTCATTTCGGCGCGGATCGTTACGTCTTCGGCGTCGACGCCCTCGGGAACGTAGATGACCGTGCCGGTCGTGAAAAGGGCGGCCGACAACGCTGTCAGGTAGTTCTTCTGGGGATCGACAATCGAGCCGAAATGCTCTTTGACGAGTGCTTCGTGCGAGTCGAGTGCCTCGACAAACGAGAGCACTTCTGCGCCCTCGACGTCAGCACGCTCGGTTTCGTCAGACTGGTTGAGTGGGTCGACCAGCTGCTCGAAATCGAGCGATTCGAGGTTGGTCCACCGGCGACCGGGCGTTTGGATGACGTCCGGAAGCGCAAGCTCGTCGAGTGCCTCAAGCGCGGCTAGGCGGTGTTCGAGAAGCCACTCGGGCTCGTCGCGAGTCTCGGAGATCTCCTCGACGGTTTCGGCCGAGATGGTTGCTGGAACCTGCACGCTCATCCGAGCGACCCCTCCATCTCGAGTTCGACGAGCCGATTGAGTTCGACCGCGTACTCGATAGGCAGTTCCTCCGTTAGGGGTTCGATGAACCCTGAGACGATCATCTGCTTGGCGTCGTCGTCATCCAGTCCGCGGTTCTGCAGATAGAAGATGTCCTCATCACCGATTTTGCCAACGGTCGCTTCGTGAGCGACGTCGACCTGTGATTCGTTAATCTCCATGTACGGCATGGTATCCGACGTCGAGTCGTTGTCGAACATCAGCGCGTCACACTCGACGGCCGTCGAGGAGTTTTCGGCACCGTCGGCGATGTGAACCAGCCCACGGTAGTTGGTCCGGCCACCGTCTTTCGAGATCGACTTTGATTCGACGGTCGACTTCGTTTCGGGCGCGTTGTGGTAGACTTTCGCGCCAGTGTCGATGTTCTGACCCTCACCAGCGAACGCGATTGTGATGTGGTTATCAGAGGCCCCACGGCCTTTCAGAATGGTCGACGGATACAACATCGTGGCTTTCGAGCCCATCGAGCCCGAGATCCACTCCATACGACCGTTCTTTTCGGCGATTGCGCGTTTCGTGTTGAGATTGTAGGTACTCTTCGACCAGTTCTGGACGGTCGAGTACTGCACGTGGGCGTTCTCTTTGACGAACACTTCAACGCCACCTGCGTGGAGATTGAACGCCGAGTATTTCGGGGCCGAACAGCCCTCGATGTAGTGGACCTCCGAGCCCTCTTCGGCGATGATGAGCGTGTGTTCGAACTGGCCCATCCCCTCACTATTCATGCGGAAGTACGCCTGAATCGGCATCTCGACTTTGGTGTCCTCAGGCACGTACACAAAGGAACCGCCGGACCAGATCGCGCCGTGCAGGGCAGCGAACTTGTTGTCGCTCGGTGGGACGGCCTTCGTCATGAAGTATTCTCTGACGATCTCTTCGTGCTCTTGGACGGCCTTGTCCATGTCACAGAAGATGACACCTTTTTCCTCCCACTGTTCCTGCATATTCTGATAGACGATCTCGGATTCATACTGTGCGCCGACACCAGAGAGAGCGTTCTTTTCTGCTTCAGGGATACCGAGCTTGTCGAACGTATCCTTGATGTCCTCAGGCAGGTCTGTCCAGTCGTCGACGCCGCCACGCGCGTCGATGTCTGGACGAATATACGGGACGATCTCGTTAACGTCGACCTCTGAGAGGTCGGGGCCGTTCGGCCAATCCGTCGGCATCGGCATATTCTGGAAATGCTTCAGCGCGCGGAGTCGACGCTGCAGCATCCATTCCGGTTCGTCTTTGTCCTCGGAGATAACGCGGACTGTCTCCTCGGTC
>CAYWFO010000070.1:0-9124 GCA_964457485.1 uncultured Haloferacaceae archaeon
TGTCGGCCACCAGTCGGCTCTGTCGGTCACCAGTCGGCTCTGTCGGTCACCAGTCAACTCAGTTGATCGCGACTCGACGCACCAACGCCCAGAACCGACGGCGCTGGGTCGTCAGTGAAAAACGCCCGTGACCGCGTTAGTTGACAAGCGCTTTTTCGAGCAGTTCGAGCGGGTGACGGATCTCGTAGCCCGTGCCGTGGTTCATCTGCATCGCACAGGTCGGACACTCGGTCATGCCGATGTCGCCCTCGGCGTGTTCCATGTGGTCGAACATTTCGGCCCCGATTTTCATCGAGGTCTCGTATTTTTCCGATTTCCAGCCGTAGGTACCCGAAATACCCGAGCAGGACTCGCCGACATCCTCGATCTTTGCGCCGTCAAGCTCGCGGAACAGTTCGACCGCCTGCCGATCGAGCCCCTGGTTGCGCGCGTGACACGGTGCGTGGTAAGCGAACGCCTGTGGGTCGACTTCGGACTCACGGATTGCGCCGTGGAGATCCTCATGAATCCGAAGGAACTCCATGGCCTCGTAGGTGTGTGCCGACAGCTCTTCGACTCCATCGATGTCGAACAGTTCGGGGTACTCTTGGCGAAGCGCCATCGAACAGGAGGTACAGGAGGCGATCACGTCCGCGCCGTTTTCGATCGCTGCACCGAGTTCGCGGACGTTGACCTCGGCCTCGCGGCGAGCGTCTTTCAGCATGCCGTTGGCGAACATCGGAGTTCCCGAACACTGCTGTTTGGGCACCAGCACCTCGTAGCCGAACGATTCGAAGACGCGAACCATCGCCTTGCCGACCTCCGGGGTGTTGTAGTTCGAATAACAGCCGTGGAAGTACGCGACCTGCTTGTCGGGGTTCGAGACCTTCGAGCCGCCGCGCTTTTTGAACCACTGTCGGAACGTCTCGGTCGCGAACTGCGGCATATCTCGCTCGGTTGGCATCCCCATGATTTTCGCACCGAGCGTGCTGGTGATGCCGAGTCGCATAAAGAAGTTCGAGAGCCGTGGGATCTTGCTGCCGATCGAGGCCAGCGTCCGGTAGTTCGCCAGCATCCGGTTGCGGAGATACTCACGGGAGAGTTTGTTCATGTGTTTTTCGACGTACTCGCCGCGGGCGGTGTTGTGCATCTGGCTCAGCGGGACGCTCGACGGACAGGCGTCGTCACACCGCATGCAGTTCGAACACGAGAGAATCGAGTCGTCGATGTCGACATCGTCGCCGCGTTTAAGCCGCCACTGCTCGGGGCCCTGGAACTTGGGGCCGGGGAACGATTCGTCGACCTCCGCGACCGGGCATGACGTATCACAACTGGTGCATTTATAACAGTTGTCCGCACCGGGCCGAAGATCCATGTTCTCCGAGGAATCGAACACATCGGTCGGCTCGAACTGGTCTACGGACTGTACGTCGAAATCGCTGGGCTGTTGTGCGTCACTCATTGGCTCACCGTTCGTTTCGCTGCCTGCTTGCCCGCCTGTTCGCCTGCTGCGACCGCCGTTGCCAGCGAGACGCCGCTTTGGGACTTCTCTGCGACCGTATCCGCACCGCCGATCACGCCGCCGGCCGCACGGAGATTCTCGAACTCCGCGTTGCCGTCGGCGTCGACCGGCCGCATCGCTTCGTCAATCCGGACGCCGAAGTACGCGAACGGCTGGTCGCCAAAGGCCTCCTCGTCGAACCACTCATACCGATCTTCGGGGTGTGGCACGTAGCAGTCGAAAATCGGCTCGGTAACGCCTGTTTCGCGGCCCGAATCGATTCCCTTGCCGACGAGGCCTCCCGTTGCCAGAACGAACTGTTCGGCCTCGTGTGGCACCGCCCGTCCTTTGCTGTCGACGGTGACCGACTGGATCGCGCCGTCGTCAGCCTCGTACCCCACAACCGGGTTCCCATCCGAAATCCGGACGCCCGCCTCGTCGACGGCGGCTTTGAGTCGGTCAGCGAGCCGGATGCCGGGATAGCTCGGCGGGCCCATCGGAATCTCGAACACGTCGACGCCGAGAGAGCGTTCGAGGTCGCTGCGCACCTCGTCGGTGTGGTCGTCGCCAAGAAAGGCGGGGAAGCCAACCCGTTCGGCGTCACCGACATGCGGTTTGACGATTTTACCAAGCGCTTCGCGTGCACCCATAACCGTGCCGTCGTACTCGACGTTTTCGTTGACTTCGAGCCGTTTGGCAAACCGGGTAACCCGCGAGTCGTGTTTGTACGTGCCCGGCAGCGAGCACTCGACGCCGTCGACATCGAACGGCACGCCCGAGGCGTCGAGGTGGTCGGCGAGCATTTTTCCGTTGTACTCGGTCATGCCCTCGAAGCCGACGACGAGCATCGGTCGCGAATCGCTGGCGAGGCCCGCGGCTGCGGCCGCCGGATAGCGCGCGGTCGGCTTGACCGTCCCGCCGAACGTCGGAACCAACGCGTTGGTATCGGTGTGGCCGCCCTGATACATCTCGCCGGTGATTTCATCGAACCGTGCCAGCCCGTCGCGAATCGCCGTTTCGCCCGTAACCGAGTAGGGATGGTCGTCGGTGAGTTCGTCAAGTGCAGCAAACGGGTCGGCAACCGGGTCGTCGCCGATGTAGCCGAGCACGTCAATTAGGCCGCTGGCGTGTCGTAGCGTGCTCTTTTTGTGCGTGATGAGCCGTACCGACGCGCCGGTTTCGGCGGCCTCGATGGCCGCAACCGAGCCGGCAAGGCCGCCGCCGATAACGATAACGTCCTCACGGATCGCCATCGATCAGTCGCCTCCGGTTCGACCGCCATCGGTTGCGGCGGTGCCTGCCGATCCCGTTGCCGGACTGGCGTCGGTGCCGCTATCGAACGCGGAAAAGTCGACGACGGCATCGGTCGTTGCCGAATCCTTGTCGCGGTTCATCGTCGTCGCGTGCAGCGAGTACTTGAGTGCGGCTTGCGAGAGCTGGGTGCCCCACAGCGCGTGGCGTTCGCCCTTCCAGCGCTCCTGATAGAGTTCATCCCACGCGTCGTAGGCGATTGGCTCGTCGTACTCGCCGTAGAGCTCGGCGGCCATCCGGTGACAGCAGAAGGCTCCCTGACAGTTACCCATCGACGCGCGCGTGCGGATGCGAACGGCGTTGAGATCTGAGCCCGACCCCTCGATGCCGTCTTGGATCTCCGCGCGTGTGACTGCTTCACACTCACAGACCGTCGGGTTCGGCCCGTCAACGCTGAGCACCTCGTCGGTTCGCGATCCGAGTCGCTGGGTGCTCCGCCGACCGATCGGTGAGCGGATGCCGTACTGGTCCATGTAGTCGTCGAGAAGCTGGAAGTCTTCGCTGCCGGGCAGCGGCACGTCCGCGGTTTCACACTCGACGTCGATTCCGAACTTCTCGCAGACGTGATCCGAAATCTCCTCGGCCATCAGCCGGTAGGTCGTGAACTTCCCGCCGACAATGGAGGTCATTCCCTTGACGTTGTCTCGCTCTTCGTGGTCGAGCAGGAAGTACCGCCGGGTGATGTCCGTCGAGTCGCTTGTGCCGGTGTCCGGCGGCTCGTACAGCGGTCGGACACCCCAGAACGACCGAATCGTCCGGGCCTCTTTGAGGATCGGCACGAGTTCGGAGAGCGTGTCGATCATCATATCGACCTCCCACTGTTCTTCGGGGTAGTCCTCGGGATCCTCGACCTCGACGTCCGTGGTGCCCAAGATTGCGGTCGTCTCGTGTGGGACGACGATGTCGGCGTCACCTTTCGGCTTGCAGCGGTTGACGACGGTGTCGACCTGTCGGGTGTTCATGATCGTCATCACGCCTTTGCCGGGGCGGACGTTGATCTCCTCTTCGAGTCCGGCCATCTTGCCGATCTGGCCGGCCCACGCGCCCGTCGCGTTGACGACGTAGTCCGCGCGGATCTTTTCGCGGGTGCCCGGCTCGCGGTGGACGCGTTTGCCCGGGCCGGATTCGTGTTCGACCTCGACGCCGACGACCTCGCCGTCCTCTTTGAGGATGTCGACGACCGGCGCGTGGGTCTCGATGCGCGCGCCGTGTTCCTCAGCGCTGGCGGCGTTGGCCACACAGAGCCGGAAGGGATCGATCGCGCCGTCGGGCACCTTGATCGCCTTGTCGATATCTTTGGCGAGATACGGCTCGATCTCGCGGGCCTCTTCGGCCGACAACACCTCGGCGGGAATGTTACACTCCTTGCACCCCTCCAGTTTCTCTTGGAAGTACTCCTCGGTGTCTTCGGGGCGTTTGACGAACAGTCCACCGGTCATCTCGACACAGTGGCTGGCAATGTCCCGCAGAATTCGGTTTTCGTCGATACACTCCTCGGCTGCAACCTGATCAGCAACGGCATACCGGCCGCCGCTGTGCAGCAGTCCGTGCATTCGTCCGGTCGTCCCGTGGGTCAGGTTCCCCTGTTCGACGAGTGTGACGTCGAGTCCCCGCATTGCGAGGTCACGCACAATCCCGCACCCGGTGGAACCGCCCCCGATGACGACAACGTGTGGCTTGTTACTCATCCGTTCACTCCGAGTATGAACTATAATGACTTTAGTGTACCCCTCGCGGAAGCGTGCGTAACTTATTGGGTTGATCATGCTAATTCATTCTTCTGCCCGCCGAGAGGCGTTTACGGCCGGAACGCCGCCTGACTCGTGCGGCATATTCCGGGTGATTATTCACGAACGTGCATAGAAGATACGGACAATTATGGCTACAGGAGTAACATTTATCATGGTATTCCATAGTGTTTACGTACGGTTCGGGAACTGGGCGTAAAGAACGGTTCCCGGCCAGTGGGGGAACGGCCCCCACAAGGAGTGTGGTGAATACACATGTCAGAAACATACGTTGGTTCAGTCGACCAAGGAACGACAGGAACGCGATTCATGGTCTTCGACCACGACGGTAGCGTGGTTACGCAGGCCTATGAAAAACACGAACAGATTTACCCGGAACCCGGCTGGGTCGAACACGACCCGATGGAGATCTGGGAGAACACAAAACTCGTCATCAACAAGGCACTCGATAAAGAGGGCCTCGATGCCGACCAGTTGGAGGCAATCGGTGTCACCAACCAGCGAGAGACGACGATCGTGTGGGATGCCGAAACCGGCAAACCGGTTCACAATGCCCTCGTCTGGCAGGACCGCCGAACCACCGACCGCGTCGAAGAAATCCAGGAGATGGGCAAAGTCGAAGAGATCCGCGAGAAAACGGGTCTCGAGTGCGACGCCTACTTCTCGGCGACGAAAACCGAGTGGATTCTCGACAACGCCGATCCGATCAAGCTTCAGCGCTCGCGCCCCGAAGACGTGCGCGACCGCGCCGAAGACGGCGAGCTCCTGATGGGTACTATCGACACGTGGGTCATCTACAATCTCACAGGTAACCACATCACCGACGTGTCGAACGCATCGCGGACGATGCTGTACAACATCAATGATCTCGACTGGGACGACGAACTGCTCGACCTGTTCAACGTCCCGGCATCGATGCTGCCGGAGGTTCGGCCGTCCTCCGACGACGAAACGTACGGCTCGACGGATCCAAACGGCTTCCTCGGTGCGGAAGTCCCCGTCGCCGGTGCGCTGGGCGACCAGCAGGCCGCGCTGTTCGGCCAGACCTGTTTCGACGCGGGCTCCGCAAAGAACACCTACGGAACCGGTTCGTTCATGCTGATGAACACCGGCAACGAGGCTGTTCCGTCCGATCACGGTCTGCTGACCACGATCGGCTTCCAGCGCTCGGGTGAGGATGTCCAGTACGCTCTCGAAGGTGCCATCTTCATCACGGGAGCCGCAATCGAGTGGCTCGACGACATGACGCTGATCGACGGTGCCGGCGAATCCGAAGAACTCGCACGCAGCATCGACTCGACCGACGATGTCTACGTTGTTCCCGCGTTCACCGGTCTCGGTGCGCCGCACTGGGATCAGCGAGCCCGCGGAACGATCGTCGGCATGACACGCGGAACCCGACGCGAACACATCGTTCGGGCAACGCTCGAATCGATCGCCTACCAGACCCGCGATGTCGCCGAGGCAATGGTCGAAGACGCAGACATCGACCTCTCGAGCCTTCGTGTCGACGGTGGTGCGGTCAAGAACAACTTCCTCTGCCAGCTTCAGGCCGACATCATCGGCAGCGAAATCGTTCGCCCGGTCGTCGACGAGACGACCGCGCTCGGTTCCGCCTACGCCGCCGGCCTCGCCGTTGGCTACTGGGACACCGTCGACGAACTCCGTGACAACTGGCAGATCGACCGCTCGTTCGATCCCGACGAGGACGCCGATTACGAAGACGAGTACGGCCGCTGGAAGGAAGCTGTTGCCCGCTCGGAAGACTGGGCAACTGACGGAGGCGAGTAGATGGTACTCGAAACCGCCCTCGGTGACCCGGTGTTCTGGATGGCTGCCTTCGCGGGTGGTGCATTCGGAGCCGCAATCGGTGCCTTGCCAGCGTTCATCTTCACTGGGTTTATGGTGATTGCCGGAGAGGCACTGTTCCTTGCGGACGGGAACGCTGATATTACCGGTCTCGTCGGCTTCGGTCCGGTGTTCGGCCCGCATATTTCGTTCGCTGCCGGTGCGGCCGCAGCCGCCTACGCCGCGAAACAGGGGTATATCGACGACGGAAAGAACATCCTCTGGGCCGCCGGAACCCACCATATTGACGTGTTGCTCGTCGGTGGTATCTTCGGCCTGTTTGGGTTCGCGGCTACCGAACTGCTCAACTTCATCCAGTTCCCCTCGGATAACATCGCGCTGATGGTGTTCGTTTCGGCGCTGGTTCACCGTGTTGCGTTCGGCTACAGCATCATTGGTGAGGTCACCGGTGACGGCCTCTTTGATGTCAGCCCATGGGAGCGCGGTGAAGACGAAGCGCCGGGCATCTGGCTGCCATGGCAGTACAAATGGAGCGGTGTCGCCATGATCGGTGTGATCGGCGGCCTGCTCGGCGGTTTCCTCTTCGTTATGACCGAAAGCGTGGTGCTTGGCTTCGGCATCAGTGCCGCCTCGCTGGTCTTCCTGCAGTGCGGTGTTGACAACATCCCAGTCACCCACCACATCACCCTGCCCGGTTCGATGGGTGCGCTCGGTGCACTCGGACCGTACGGGCCTGAGGGTGCAATGGTCTTCGGACTGATCTTCGGTGTGTTCGGTGCTCTCATGGGAGAGGTGTGTAACCGTGTCTTCTACATGCACGGCAAAACACACGTTGACCCACCGGCATTCGCGATCGCTGCGGCGGCAATTCTGTCCGCTGCGCTTACCACCGCGGGCGTCTTCGACACGCCATTCACCTTCGAGCTGGTGGACTTCCTCGACATCTAACGTCGAGGAACACCACTCCTTGCTCATCTTTTGATGGGTGTGGAGTCAATGACGCTCGTGTCATCGGTGACTGCTGACGGAGCAGCGTCATTTTTTCGTTCAAAACGTGCGAATATACACAGACACACCCCGTAGTTACGAGACTCCCCAATGAAAATCGAAGAACGAATTGCCCGCAGACAACACACCGAGAGCGACCCACGGCTGGTGTTGGACTACGACGCGCTGAGCCCGGTCGTCCATCCCGACGAGCCGGTCGGCCGCGGCTCGCTCGTCGAGCGACTGCTCGACTGTCTCGAGCCCGCCTTCGAGGGGCGCGTGCCACGCGACATCTACGTCTGGGGGCCGAAAGGTGCGGGCAAGTCCGCCGTGATTCGGGCGTTGTTCGGCCAACTCGATCGACTGATCGGCCGTTCGGACAGCAAAATATACACCACGACACGAGCGGTTCCAACCCCGAGCGTCGAGTTCGTCTATGTCGACGCCCGAACCGAAACAACCGGGTTTGCGCTGTTGCACGCCGTGCTCGATCAGTTGGTCTCGGATTCGGTTCCGAAACAAGGTGTCGGCGCGGAGGCGATTGCAACCCGGCTCGAACGCCGACTGAACGCCGGCGGTCAGGCGGTGATTGCCTGTGTCGACCACGTCAATGAGCCCGAAAGCCTCTCGGCGGATCTCGTCTTCGAACAGCTTCGGCAGTTTCAACCGGGGCTGGCCGCCCTGCTTGTCGGTCGCGATCCACCGACCGAAACCGCTGTCGGGGATCGTGACGAAATACAAACCGTCCACGTCGACGGCTACCGTCGGCACACGCTCGCGGAGGTGCTCACGAGTCGAACCAGCAACGGTCTGATTCGATCGGCTACGACACACGGTCAGCTCCGGGAACTGGCAACGTGGGCCGACGGCGATGCACATGACGCGCTCGCCGCGCTGTTCGGCGCCAGCGTGATCGCCGAACAACGCGGCCATGAGGAGATATTCCCCGCCGATATGGCCGTCGGTATGCACGCGGTGCCACGGCCAGGTGTTTCGCTCGGTCGGGTGTTGTCGTTACCCGATAGCCGCCAGCGAATTTTGTCATTCCTGATCGATCTGCCCGAGAGCGACCGCCGGTCGGTGGGTGCGGCCGCCGACGCGATCAGTACGTACGACATTGACCTCTCGCGAGCGACGATCGAGCGAGTGTTGTACGAACTCGCCGAAGCCGGGATCGTCAGGCGTGTCAAAGCGCAGTCGACCGGAACCGGCCGCCCCCCGTCGCGGGTCGAACTCGGCTTTCCGACGCGGGTGTTTGCGAAGTTAACAAGCGAACGATAGCAACGGTCGCATCGAGCCGACCAACGCGTGGACTCGTCCAATACAACGCGATGTCGAGATTACAATCCCCAGATCGCTGCAATTCCAACCGTGGTGACAACCGGTGAACTACCCTACCCTACTCGCTCACGGCTGACGCCGTTCGCTCCTTGAGGGTAGGGCTTCCTGCTTCCGTGACGCGCTTTGCAGATACAGGTGTATCCGCAGGGAGCGCAGTCTCCATAGGCGTTCGCAAGAGCGAAGCTCTTGCGTGCCAACCAGAACGCGAGCGTTCTGGTGACGTTGACGAATCGCTACGCGATTCGTTCGCACACCAGAAATCGGAGATTTCTGGGGACGTTCTTTCGGAGTGTCCCACTCCTACGTCTTCGAGACCGCGAGAAAAGATGTTGTACGGCGTGGCAAAATCGCGAGCGATTTTGCTGCCCGTCAGACGTAGTCTGGCGACCGCGTTTGCGTCCGGCGAGTTGCTGCGATTCCAGTTTGGAAACGAAGAGTTCAGACGGCT
>CAYWFO010000071.1:0-8991 GCA_964457485.1 uncultured Haloferacaceae archaeon
AGAGCTTCGTCTGTTGTCTGTCGAGTATGAACGCTCTGCACTACGACGACTGGAAGGACACCGATGCCGTCGAGACGCTGACCTACTTCCTCGATGCAGTAATGGAAGAGTTCATTGACAGCGCGGAGGGCATCCAGTTCATGGAGCGAGCGGTTCGCTTCGCCAAACGACACCGTGCCGTGGGGATCGGCGTGCTCGGCTGGCACAGCTACCTCCAGAGCAACATGATTCCGTTCAACAGCACGGAAGCCATGCGGAAGAACAACGCATTGTTCAAAACAATCAAGGAGCGGAGCTACGAGGCAAGCGAAGAACTTGCCAACAAGTTCGGCGAACCGGAAGTCCTCGAAGGGTACGGCCGACGGAACACGACCACGATGGCCGTTGCCCCAACACAGTCAAGCAGCATTATTCTCGGACAAGTGAGCCCGAGCATTGAGCCGTTGAAATCGAACTACTTCGTCAGAGATGGTGCAAAGCTGAAGTCCACGCAAAAGAACCGCTTCCTACAGGAGCTTCTCCAGCAGAAGGGTAAGAACACCGCCGACGTTTGGGACAGTATCATGCGACATGATGGGAGCGTCCAGCATTTGAACTTCCTCACACAGGAGGAAAAAGACGTATTCAAAAAGTTCTCAGAAATTCCCCAGATGGCGGTTATTAAGCAGGCTGCCCAACGCCAACAGTACATCGATCAAAGTCAGAGTCTCAATATGTCCATTGACCCTGACAACGTGAGTATCAAGGAAATTAACCAACTCTACATCGAGGCGTGGCAGAGTGGGGTCAAAAGCCTCTACTATCAAAAGAGCGTCAACGCTGCCCAGAAGTTCAGCCGCAACACGTTGCAGTGTGCTGCGTGTGAGGGCTGAGGCTTCTTGATCGAAAGACCATCTTATCGCGGCCACCAACAACTATGAGAACTGATCGAGTGATGACTGCCGAGCGGATGATGACTGCTCGCCAGATGAGCTGCTGTCGGTTGACTCGGTTTGCGCCCGACGCGAAAACGAGCACCGACGAGCAACTTCTGGTTGCTGCAGAACCGCCTTCGCCTGTTCGCGAACCTGCTCGATTTTGGTGTAGATTCGCTCGCGTGCGGCCGCATAATCGATGATCGGATACGGGTAGTCTTCGCCAATCCGGACGCCACACTCGGATTGCACCGCCAATGGTGTTTTTTCTGGCTGATCGAGAAACGCCGTCGGCAACGCTTCGAGTTCTGGCACCCAGTTGGCGATGAATGTTCCCTCAGGGTCGTTGTCGCGAACCTGTTTTCGTGGGTTGTAGACGCGCTCCATATTCACGCCGACAACGCCGGCTTGGCTCTGAAACTGCGTGTAGTTGATTGCCGGATCGGCGTCGATGAGGTGGTAGTAGAACCAGTCCGCACCAACCCGCCACGGTTGCTGGAGGAGATCGCAGAGAAACGACGCACACATCGCGCGCATCCGGAAGTTGAGCCAGCCGGTTTGAGCGAGACAGCGCATCGAGGCATCAACCATCGGAAATCCGGTTTGGCCCGCTTTCCACGCGTCAACCAACGACGGATCATGCGAATCCGCGTGAAACCCGACGAGGGCCGGGTTGACCGCCCGGGTCGTCCACCCGGGCCAGTCGACCAGTTTCTGGGTGTAGTGGCGGTTCCAGTACAGTCGAGACACAAACATCTGTGCGGCATACTCGTCAGCCGGGGCGTTAGTTACGGCTTGGTACGCTTCGCGAACGGACAGACAGCCAAACCGGAGGTATGGTGACAGCCGACTCGTTCCCGTTTTCGCCTTACTCGGCGATGAAATACTGGCTGGATACGATGCGAGATTCGCACAAAATTCGTCCAACCGATCCAGAGCCGCCTCCCGGCCGCCGGTGGGAACTGACGTTTTCGTCGGATGAATCCCATAGTGAGCAGCAATCCGTGCGGGTGTGATCGACGTCGACAGCGTCGAAACAGATATGATATCCGGACTCCACGTGTAGGGATCGTCGGTGAACCACTGTTCGACACGGTCGCTCCAGCCCTCGCGCGAATCGTGCTGTCCCCGCGTGAGACCGTCACCCGCGACGAACGTAACGTCACACTGGGTGGCGGCAGCCGTGTCGCGTTCGCGGCCGTAGCGACTCGTCGCATCGGCAGTGGCGACGACGTCCCAACCGTTGGCCGAAAAACGGTGGAGAATGTCACGTGGGTCACCGTGAGCGTAGCTGAGTGTGTGGCCGTGTTGCTCGTACTGGCGTTCCAGATCGACGAGACACTCGTGGAGAAACCCGATTCGGGCGTCACACGCCAGTCCGTCGTCTCCGTAGAACGCGGGATCGAAAATAAACAACGGAAGCACCGTTTCGCTCCGTTCGGCCGCAGACGCGAGCGCCGGGTGGTCGGCAGTTCGGAGGGCGCGGCGGTGCCAGACGACTGTCCCGTCGGTTGTCGAAGGAACTGTCGCGGGTGTCGGAGGTTCTGGGAGTGATTCTGGTGCGTGCGCGTCCATTGTGAGCCGAGTCGATAGTGAGTGTGTCGACGCCACTCAGTACGGATTCAATCCATTTGAATAACCGTTTTGTGGAGGATGTGTTGACGTGATCAACGGCGAAGCGTTTACCCCCGGTTCACGCGTACCACGAGCCATGAGCCAGACAGTCGAGACGCCCATTACCCTGTACCGCTTGCAGGCCTGTCCGTTCTGCGAGCGCGTCGTCCGGAAACTCGCGGCGTCCGATATCCCCTACGAATCACGGTTTGTTGAGCCAATGCACGCTGACCGCAACGTCGTCAAGCGAGTGAGTGGCGCGCGAACGGTGCCGGCAATCGTTGACGAGAACACGGGTGTCAGGATGTCTGAGAGCGCGAACATCGTCGAGTATCTCGACAAAACCTACGGAGGCGCGAACTGATGGATCTCGGATTCGAGGTAGTAGACCTTCCGGAAACCGACCACCCGACCGAGGGCGAGAAAGCTCCCGATTTCACCCGGCCGCTCGTGAACAGCGAGTACTGGGAGGACGCGTCGCTGTCGGCGGTTACCGACGACGGGCCGGTGTTGCTCGTGTGTTATCCGATGGACGGTGCGTTTCCGGCGACCTATATGTGGAACGAACTTCGCGACCGCGCCATCGACGACGAGTACGCGGTGTCAACCGTCGGCCTCTCGATCTCCTCGCCGTACGAACACGCTGCGTTCATCGAGGATCGCGAGATCGACTATCCGTTGTTCAGCGACCCACAGAACGAGGTTGCCGCCGACTACGACATCGTCAACGATCTTGACGGAATGGCCGGGATCAGCGAGCCACGACCCGCCGTGTTCCTTCTCGATACCGACCGAACCGTGCGGTACGCATGGGTTGCCGGCGAATGGCCGGCGTTCCCCGACTACGACGCGGTAGGCGACGCGGTGGCGACACACTGCGATCGGGTTGCGTAACGAATCGACCAATCAATCGTTGGCACAGATCTGTGAGCGTACGTTGGATGAACCGAGCGTGAGGAGTTCACGCTCGGCTCTCATGGTGGAGCGTCTCCTATCGCCAAACAGCGCGATACACTCTCCGCGTGAGTTGAAAACAGGGCGTTCAAGCCCCCGGGAATCGAGACTGAACTATGTGTCGTGATGTGGAACGAGGGCCAACGCTCTCGGCGGGTGCGTCAGTGCAGGGAGATAGCCATCAGAGAGGATCGATCGCGGTGCGTCACCAATCGATTGGAGCGGAAGACTGATGTTCGGAGACAACTGATGGTTGGCTCAAGTCTCACAGACGGTGAAAAACGGACGGCAAACACCCGCTTGAAAATCGGCTTTGTCCTCCTCGTTGCCGGGTCGATGGTGTTGATGGCGTTGCAGGCCGATCTCACACTTCTCGAACTCGGGGGTATTTTCACGGTTGGCGTCGGCGTCGGCACGGTACTGTTGTGGTACGTCCTTCGGAATCTCACCGAGTACCGCGAATCAATGCGCTAGCGCTGTTCTGGGTTGTTTCCGCCGGATCAACCGTCGATGCGTGGTGCGTTGGTCAGGGATCGATTCGCCGAATCCACGCGTCGGGGTCGTCGAGTTCATCATTCGTTGGCAGATTGTCGGGGTGCTCCCAGACGACACTCGCCGCTTGGAGTCCACGCGCATCGGCGATCGCGGTGAAAAACGCTGCGCCGCGTTCGTACTGCCTGCGTTTGAGGCCGAGTCCAAGCAGTCGGCGCATGAACTGGACGAACGGGCCACCGCCCTGTCTGCGGGCATCGAGTTTTGCTCGCAAGTCGGCGTACTCCTCGTCGAACGCGCGGTCCATGAGCAGTTCTGCGTAACCCTCAACGGCCGTCATCGTCGTCGTCAACTCCTCGAAGGCGTCGCGGTCGAGCCGTCCCGCCGAGATGGCCTCGACGCTCTGTTCGAGTTGTTCCTCCAGATGGCCCGGCAGCCACGGGGCTGCGCCGAACTCGGCGGCGTGGGCGACCTCGTGAAAGGCGATCCAGCGGCGAAATCGTGGGTAGTCGACAGCGAGTTCGTCGGCAACGCGACGAATATTCGGGTGAACGAAGTACAGCGCGTGAGTGTCGCTTTCGGCGAGCAACAACGGATCGTACTGGCCCAGCACGTTGCGCCCGAGAAAGCCGAGTGTGAGCGCCATCGTTGCGGTGTTTGCCGCCCGCGAGAGCGACGGCACCAGCGAGGGCATCGTTTCGAGCGGTTCGACCACACGGCTAAACGTCTCGACGTTGGCGTCGATCCAGTGGTGACGGTGCTGGATTTCGATGGTTTCGGGGAGGTCGAACTCGACGTTACCGACAGAGCGGAGTCGGTTTCGTGCCTCACGAACGTCGTCGCGGTAGCCCGCCTGTTCGGCTTCGCTGAGTGTGAGGCCGCCGGCGGGCGTTCCGGCCTTCGCGGCGGCCGCGGCGGCCGACCAGTCGATGATATCGTCGCCACCGCTTCCGGCGACCGCGCGGGCGCTCCGAAGAAGATCCATACCGACAGTCGACGCGCCGTGAGTATAGACCTTGTGCGCGTTAGATCTGGTATGCGTTAGATTTGGTACGCGATAGATCTGGTACGCGATAGACCGTGTGCGTCTGAGCCACTTGGTTCGCGGTCAGAATCGACAGCCTGCGCGTCGTGAGCGCGTTGCAGTAGTCATGTGTGAAGCATGATACGAGTTGTGTCCGAAGCGTGGGGTTGATATCGCTGGTATTTGATTGCATGGTATGCAGATGTCACAGCGAGCATTTCTCGAAGACTTGTTGTCGACACCGAGCCCGTCGGGCTTCGAAACGGCAGGCCAACGTGTGTGGATCGAGTACGTCAGCGAGTTCGCCGACGAGGTAACGACCGACGACTACGGCAACGCGGTTGCGCGGTACGAGGGATCGGGCGACGGCCCCGAAATCGCCTTCGGTGGCCATGCGGACGAAATCGGGTTTATTATCCGTGACATTCTCGACGACGGCTTTCTGCGTCTCGCCCGCATCGGCGGCTCGGACCGAACCATTTCGAAGGGCCAACACGTCACCGTCCACGCCGCCGGTGGCCCCGTTCAGGGCGTGATCGGCCAGACGGCAATCCACCTTCGAGAGGTGGGCAAGGAGGAGTACGATGACATTGCCGAACAGTTCGTCGATATCGGCGTTGCGTCGGCCGATGAAGCCGAAGAACTGGTTGAAGTCGGCGACCCGATCACGTTTTCGACCGAGCTGTTTGAGCTCGCTGGGACACGGCTTTCGGCTCGCGGTATGGACAACCGGGTCGGCACGTGGAGCGCCGCCGAGGGGCTTCGGCACGCGGTTGAAGCCGATGTCGACGCGACCATCTACGCCGTGAGTACGGTCCAAGAGGAAGTCGGCGTCCAGGGGGCGAAAATGGTCGGCTTCGACCTCGACCCGGACGCAGCCATCGCCGTCGACGTTACCCATGCAACCGACAACCCCGACGTGAAGGGCAAACACAAAGGGCCGGTCACACTGGGTGAGGGGCCAGTTGTCTCTCGTGGCAGCGCCAACCATCCGCGGGTTGTTGAACTCGCCCGCCAAGCAGCAGCCGACGCCGACGTCGACATCCAGCTGCAGGCGACTGGGATTCGAACGGGAACCGATGCCGACGCGTTTTACACCAGCCGAAGCGGTATTCCCTCGCTCAATCTCGGCATTCCGAACCGGTATATGCACACGCCCGTCGAACTCATCGACACCGACGACTTGGACGCGGTCGCAACGCTGCTCGGATCGATTGCCGAGGCGGCAGGCGATGTGGACTCCTTCGCAGTAGATATCTGAGCGGTCGAACGGGAATTCTCGCCAGGTAAACGACGCCGGTGTCACTGTCTCGAGTGGTGGCTGTGCCCCCGAGTGGCCCATGTCACTGCCCCGCGTGGCGACACCCAAAGAATAACGGTTAAAAGCCGAGAGCGGCTTTCCTCTCCTATGGCTGGAACTATTGAAGTACTCGTCCCCGGCGGCAAGGCCAACCCCGGCCCACCGCTCGGTCCGGAACTCGGGCCAACTCCCGTGGATGTACAGGCAGTCGTCCAACAAATCAACGATGAAACAGGCGCATTCGACGGCATGGAAGTGCCAATCACCGTCGAATACGACGACGACGGATCGTTCGAAATCGACGTCGGTGTGCCCCCCACGTCGGAACTGATCAAGGACGAAGTCGGGTTCTCCTCGGGCAGCGGTGAGCCTCACGAGAACTTCGTGGCGGACATGTCGGTGGAACAGTTAAAAAAGGTGGCCGAACAGAAATCGTCCGATCTGCTCTCGTACGACCTCAAAAACGCCGCCAAGGAAGTCAGCGGTACCTGCATGACACTCGGGGTCACGATCGATGGCGAGGACGCTCGAACATTCAAAACGCGTGTCGACGCCGGCGAGTACGACGACATCCTCGGCGACGAACTGACGGTCTAGCTGGTAATCACCCTGGCCATCAACCGTCCGGGGAGGCCGGTACTGTCGTGTTGTTTCACAGGAATACGACGCCGAATTTCACGACTGCAGTTGTGGGTAATCAGCTGAGCTTTGTTAAAATAAAGAGGTCTGGCTCACGGTGAACATGCGGTACCCGTTCACTACGCTGTTTGAGTGCTGTCGTTCGATAACAAACGTTCACGACAGTATTCGGAACACTCACTGTGAGCCTCGTCTGGGCGCTCAGTTACCTTTCGGCGTGACTCAATCCGGCTGCTGCGGTAACCGGCCTGCTAACCAATGTCAGCTCTCGCCAAGCCGAACCGTCGGTGGTTCGTCCTCGGAGAGTTCGATAACGCCATCAAACAGTTGTGTGAGCGTATTCATCGTTTGGTCGTCGTGCGAGGTCGAATCGATACAAAAAACACCGAGCCCATCGACGCTCTGAATTCGTCCGGTAAAGACGTGTAAAAACCGGAACACCGTCTGGAGATCCGCGTACATAAGGAGTGTCGAGAGCGAGTGAACCATGATCCGGTTCTGTTCGATTCCTCGGTCGCGGTGGAACGTCTGGAGGAACTCCGAGAGATTGATTCCGATTCCAGTCATATCTGTCGGCGAGGAGGCATACTTCACACGGTTGTCATCGCGGGCCTCATCAAGCCCCTGTTGCCGGGTGACACAGTCAACAACCGCGACCGGCCGGTTCTCGTACGCGGTGCGTTTTTCGAACGCTCTGAGAATGCGTGTTGCATTATCTTTGGTCGAGACAATGATCGCACTCTCACCCGCTTCGACACCCGAAGCAAGAATGTCAAGAGCCAGTGACTTTTTGCCCGTGAGTGGTGGTCCCTTGACAAGGAGGTTCGTTCCAGCAACTACCTCCGTCTCAAGCCCCGCATCAAGATCGTACATTAGAGGGTCTCCAGGCGTGAATATGGCGGATTATACCGAGAGCATAATCCACGGGGTGACACTCGGAAACTCATCGGTTAAATTACGTAAACTGGGCGGATGTATATTCTTTTTGATTGCGTTAATTCGAGTCGTTGATGGTGATGTTTCAGCCAACGACGACAACCGCACGACCGATAATAAATGCAGCGCACGCCACCAACATTCCACGTTTGAGCCATCGCTGGCTCGCTGTTGGATCGCGAAATCCCCACAGTGTTGCCCCGATCATGATCGCATTGGCCGGAACGACCACGGCCAAATATCCGACGCCGAACGTGCCGTTGAGGTACGGGACACTGCTGGCGGCGACGGCAGCCAGCATGACGACGGTTCCGATCCACACCGACAGTTGTTCGCCAACCACGATTGGGAGCGTTCGAAGTCCTGCTGCACGGTCGCCCTGAGTGTCTTCGACGTCCTTGATTATTTCTCGAGTCAGCGTCGCAACCGCCGCAAGCACGAACAAGGCGGCCGCCCCAAGCGGATCGCCAACGGCGGCCCCGCCGAACAGAAATGCACTTCCAGTCAAATAACCAACAAGTACGTTTCCGGCACCAACAAGCCCTTTGAACAGTTCCGTATACGCAATGAGCGCAACCAGATTGAACACCGCAATCGCGATTGCAACCACCGGGAGCAGTAACGCGGCGAGTGTAGCGATGCCGAACAGAACCGCGCTCAGTCGAAGCGTACCCTGTGCACTGATTGCACCCCGTGGAATCGGCCGGTCGGGTTGATTAACGGCGTCGATCTTGCGGTCGAAGTAGTCGTTGATTGCATTGCCACCACCGGTCGCGGCAACCGTTGCACCGACCGCGGCGACGACCTCGACTGGGGCGGTGAGCACGCCGCCTGCAACGAACGCTCCGGTAAAAGTGAGCATCCCAGCGGCAACGGCGTTGCCCGGTCGACTCAGTTCGAGCCAGACACCGAGACGGGAAGCGAGCCGACTCATACGTTTCGGGTCGACGGCGAGATCCAATAAAGCGTCCGAATGTGTGTTGGGCTATGTGGACGTGTGTCAGCGACTCGCGGTCAGCACCCAGACCGACGGTCTTATTATTCCACCTTCGATAAATCTGAATGCGGGCGCTTAGCTCAGCCTGGACAGAGTGCTTGGCTTCGGACCAAGTTGCCGC
>CAYWFO010000072.1:0-8984 GCA_964457485.1 uncultured Haloferacaceae archaeon
TTTCTGCGGCCGAAATCGATCGGTCGATCGAGATCGACATTGTTGATGATGAGAGAGCGGCGATTGGCTATGAGTCGCATGGGGATGCTGAGGTCAACAAAAATGGTAGTACAGGGGTCGACCTGCTAACGATCACAAATGGTCTGAATAGTAATATTACGGAAGTTGATAAAGAGCTGTCAGGCGATATCCACATACTGTCTAACGAACAGTCACCGAGCGAGATTGGGCCAGGGGAGTCTGGAACTGTCAGTGCAACCGTTGATTGTTCTGGAAGCGCACAAACCGCCCGCATCGATATAGCAGTAACCGTCAGTGGTGAGGATGTCAAATCCGAGTTGCATGATGAAACGCGGTCGGAATTTACGATTCATTGCGTATCAATGGACGACTAGAACGCTGCAGCATACTCTCCGATTCAGTCCTAAGTGAGACCGACCGAAAATTCGCCGGACGGAACACGGCCCGTACACGGTCGGTGTTGCAAGACGGCACACGGGTCGACCGTTTCGAAGCGCTTTTGCGATGGCCGGCGAAACGCGGTGTATGGAAATCGACGCGGAAGTTCGTCGGCAAACGATTATTTCGCTGGTTGCCGTCGGCCTGTTCATCGCGTCGCTCGTCACGATCGGTATCGTCTACGACGGCAGCGATGGCCTCCCCGAAGCCGGCGCGCTGGCGCTCGTCGCCGCGCTCGCCGGATTCATTCTCCTCATGGCCGGTGTTGGCGTCGTACTCGAACGACTCAACAACGATAGGGATCGGCGGCTGCTGATCGACGAGTTCGTCGGCGTCCGCGCTTACGACGATTTTCTTTCGCGCCAGTCAGTGAGTTCGTCGCCAACGGCCTCGACCTGCTGGCGGTAGTATTCGAGCGGGTGGGCCGCCTGTTTCCAGTGGTCGTCCTCGTTGTGGCAGATTCCGTACGCGCTGAGCGTTTCACACGACGGCGGCGGATACTGCGTGCCGCGGTCGTCCGAGAGGTACGCCGTCTGGTACCGGATTCCCTCGGGATCCAGCGAGGAGTCCGCACAGAAGGCGATGATTTCGTCGCTGTCCATCCCGATGGCGGTGAGAAACGCCATCAGCGTGAAGCTCTCGGGAGCGTCGAGGTCGACATCGGCCTCGGCCTTCTGGAGGAGATTCTCGAGACAGGGTGGGAACAGTTCGCGGGCGACAAAATCGATCTCGCCGACCGACGCGCGCTGTGAGAGCAGCCGACGGAGATCGGCGAGTTCGGCCTCCAGTTCGGCGGCGATTCCCTCGCCCTCCGAAAGCCCGTCGAACGGGAGTCCCTCGGCGACCCGCCGACGGATTGCCGTTCGGAACAACCGAAGCAGTTCCTCGCGTTCGACGCGAACGTCGCCAGCGACGACCTCGCGGTTGACCAGCCGCCAACGCTCGCCGCGCGCACCGGAGGCGAGCTGCAGATAGTGGCCGACGCCGACGCGGAACCAGTCGGGATCCTCGCCGGCGCGAGCGCCCTCCTCGGGTCGAACCGCCTCAGTGAGGTCGAGTTCGGCCAGCAGCGTCTCGCGGTCGAGTCGCGCGGTGGTCGTGCTGCGGAGACCGTCGTCGCCGCGTTCGAGGTCGACTTCGAACCGTTCAATCGCGGTTTTCGCCTCCGCGGCAGCGTACTTGTCGACCGCGGCCGGCGAATCGAGCAGCGAGACGAGAATCCGGGCGATGGGGTACGACAGGAGTTCGTCCTCAACGCGCCACTCGTCGGGCGTTTCCGAGTCGACGACGCCCGACAGCAACGCGCGTTCGACCCGCTCGCGGCCGCGCTCGACCGCGGGCTGGCCGTCGGCGATCAGCGAACCGAGATCGACGCCCGTCTGCGAAACCGCCTCGCGGGCGGCCGATAGAAACGGGTACCGGGCGTACAGCGGGTTGATCGCCATCGATGGTCGTCGTTCAAAGCCGGGGAGAATAAGCCCGACGGTCGCCGCTGCGTACTGACCGGGACGCTGACGGCGGGCATGACGGTGTCGCCGCATCCGCGTCTCGGCCAACGTTTCGCACCGCCGCCACCACAACACGACTCACCGCCGACAACTGCGGGGCGTAAGCTATAATCGGGCTGCAGCGAACCATCGGGTGTGCCGCGATTCAGTTATCCCTGTCCCGGCTGTCGAACCACGAACAGCCTCCACGAGCCCGACTGCCGGTTCGAGGGAACGCCGTGGCCGACGATCGAAAAGGCCTACACCGACTGCATCGCGGTGTTGACGACGGCCGATTCGGGTGACGAAGAGCGGCGGCCAACGGAAGCCGAACTTCGCGACGCGATCCACGGCGAGTGGACCGCGCTGCACACGGCTGCGCTCGAAACGCTCAAGAACGTCAGTCGGGTCGAACAGGCCAACGACGGCACGCTCCGGCTGCTCACCGCCGAAGAGTACAAGGAACTCGTTTCGGAGCCGTCGACCGAGCCGATGGCGACGATTTACGAACACGGCTCGGTGCCGGGGTGTCACGATCACGCGGTGTTCGCGATGATCGCGTGGTACGAAATGGTTGATCTCTCGTGGCCCGAAACAAAACAGAACGTCATCACCTGGCTCAGAGAGTCCGGAACATGGGCCCGTGGCGGCTTCGAGGAATCGACACCCGAACGGCTCGTCGAGAGCAAGCGCCACGTCTACGAGTCGGGGTACGGCTGGAAACAGGCCGCAAACGAGGCCAAATCGGTCATCGATCGGCACCGCTAAGTCGGAAACCTGCTGGGGATCCTGTTGCAAACAACGAACGTGATACACAGAGATGAGCGCCGAAAGCGACGCGTTCAGTCGCTCTGAATCCGTGGCGCGAGCATGTACGTAACCTGGCCGAGCCCCTCGGCGAACTCGTAGTGGAGTTTGACCGGGAACTCCTCGCCGAGTTCGATGGTGACCTCGGTGTCGTTCGGAATCGCCTTGTTCATGTCCTTCAGGTAATCGAGCGAGAACAGCGAGTCGGCCGCGCCCGCGGTGAGGTCAATCAGGTCGTCGCGGTCGAGTTTGAGGTCGACGTCGTCGGTGTCGCCCTCGGCCTCGATGTAGAACGCCTCGTCGCTTTGGTCGACCCGAAGCGCGATGTGATCGCTAACCATGTCGGCGGCCTTGATACCGCGGCTGAGTT
The DNA here is from genome assembly GCA_964457485.1 of uncultured Haloferacaceae archaeon. Taxonomy (GTDB): domain Archaea; phylum Halobacteriota; class Halobacteria; order Halobacteriales; family Haloferacaceae; genus PL-Br10-E2g29. Next base: position 3,124 of record CAYWFO010000072.1, read on the forward strand.
GGCTGCCTTCGAGGACGATGCTGGCGGGCAGATCCAGTTCGGGAATGTCGGGTTCCTGGCGAATCGAGTCGGGGTCGATGAGCGCCAACGTGTACGAGAGGCCGTCGATCTGGATGTGGAGTTTGCGGGTTTCCTCGTCGAGTTCGAGATGGATGAGGTCGTCGCTGTTTGCCATGCCGGCGATGTCTTCGAGCCGGCCGAGGTTGACGCCGATCACGCCGCCGTCGGCGTCGTAGGACTCGAAGGCCGCCGCGTCCAGCGAGAGGTCGACCATCCCGACGTTTGCGGGGTCGACCGCGCGAATGGCGAACTCCTCCTCGTTGAGCCGGATCTTGCACTCGTCTACCAGCACGCTCACCGAATCGAGCGCATCCTTGAGCGTCGGCGCACTCACGATGGCCTTGAACATATAAACACACCTACGCAAGGCCCCGATAAAAAGCCATCCGGTTTAGTATACTCACACGCGGGCGTGAGCGCGAAAGTCGTCGTGAGCGAGAACCGGGCGATGCCACCACAAAACGGAGCGCTGGCGACGACGGTCACCGGAACCCGGCGATCCGTCGCGACTCAGACTAGCGGTTCGACGAGATCGACGCCCGCGTCGAGCAGGGTTTCGAGCCGATCGGGTGAGCCGGCTTCGCCGTACACGCGGAGCTTCGGTTCGGTGCCGCTCGGACGAATCAAGAGCCACGAGCCGTCTTCGAGCAGGAGTTTGAAGCCGTCGAGCGTGACGGTTCTGGCGACTGCGCTGCCGGCGACCGACTCGGGAATGTGCTCCGAGAGATCCGAAAGAACGCGCGATTTTTCGCTGTCGGGACAGCTCACGCTGCGTTTGCTGGCGTGGATTTCGCCGTGTTCGTCGAGCAGGCGGTCGACCCGCGAATCAAGCGGCTCGGCGGCGGTGACCGTGCCGGCGAGCAGCGCCATCAACACGCCGTCTTTCTCGCGAATGTGGCCGCGAATCGAGAAGCCGCCGGACTCCTCGCCACCCATCAACGCGTCGTGCTCGCCCATCGCCTTGCCGACCCATTTGAAGCCGACAGGCACCTCGACGACCTCCTGGTCGTGGGCTTCAGCAATGCGGTCGATGAGGAACGTCGTCGACACCGAGCGGACGGCCGATCCCGAATCCGAGTCGAGCAGGTAGTCGTAAACCGCCGCGAAAAACAGGTTCTCGTCGAGATAGCCACGCTCGGGCGTCGTGATGGCGATTCGGTCGGCATCGCCGTCGTTGGCAATGCCGAGGTCGGCGTCGTGTTCCTCGACCGCATCGGCGAGCGGCTGGAGGTTGTGCGGACTCGGCTCGGGTTCGCCGCCGCCGAACGTCGGATCCTGGTTGCAGCGCCGGGTGATGACCTCCGCGCCGGCCGATTCGAGCAGTGTGTCGGTGACGCCGCGGCCGCTGCCGTGGAGCGCGTCGTACACGATCGTGAGATCCGAGAGGTCCGAGCCGACGAGGTCGGTTGCGGCCGCCGCGTGGTCGGGAACCGGGTCAATCTCGCGGATTTCGCCCCACTGGCTTTTGGGGAGGAGGTCGGGTTCGGCGAGGTTCTCGACGATTTTCTCGGTTCGGTCGGGGAGTGCGGGCGCGCCGTCCTCGGGAATGAACTTGACGCCGTTGTACTCGGGCGGGTTGTGCGAAGCGGTCACCATCAGCGCGCACGATAGCCCGCGGTCGACGATCGCGTGGGCAACGACGGGTGTCGGACAGTCGCGTTCGGGCAGCAGCACGTCGAAGCCGTGACCGGCCATGACCTCGGCGAGGCTCTCGGCGAAGCCGGGCGAGGTTTCGCGGGCGTCGTAGCCGACGATCACCGGGGCGGTGTAGCCCTCATCGAGCAGGTAGGTCGCGACCGCTTCGCCAACGATCCGAACCCGCTCGTCGGTGAACACGTCGAGGGTTGCACGCCAGCCATCAGTACCGAAGGCAATCTTGTCCATACCGACTCTGTAACCGCAATGAACAAAAATGTGGGACATACCGGTGGCTGTTCACCGACACGCTTTTTTCGGTAGTAGCTCCGCACGGCGACGGCGATCGCAACTCGGCGACATCGGTCGAGACCGGCCGTAAATCAATCGAACGGTGTACCCGAAAAGCCAACTCGACTTAGCCGGTCGGCGGCCCCCGAACGCCGGGCGACGAGTCTGGCGTCGTCGAAAACCGGTCGCTCACGATGACGATGCCGTAGCCGACGGCCATCGCCGCGACCGTTGCCCCGGCGGCGATACCGACATGGCTGGGAATCGCCATGAGTGCCGAACTCAGCGCGCCGGCGAGCAGCGAAAGCGGAATCACCGCCAAGAGGAGATCGATGGTCGAAAACGAACCGTCATGGAATCGTGAAACCGAGGCGTTGTGACTAGTCATGTGTCGATTCACCCGGCATGTTATACGGATTATTCACTTGTAATTCTTACGCCGGCTATCGATTTCGTCAGTCGTTTCCCGTATCGACTCGGGCTGCCGTTCGGTGGCTTCATCGGCGCGCGTGGCTGCGTCGACTTTATCACCGAGAAACGAAATTCACCAGTAATGACGGCCGATGACGACCGCGTCTACTATGTCATTAGCGACCTCCACATCGGCGGCGATGAGCAACTCGAGGAGGTCGAGTTTCTCGACGAGTTGCTCGGCTTTCTCCGACAGCTCGAACACACCGAGGAGACCGCCGAACTCGTGATCAACGGCGACGCCTTCGGGCTCTGGGAGTTCACGACCGTCGAGGGCATCGAGAAGTTCACGATGCTCGAAGAAACGTATCCGCGGCTGTTCGAACAGCTGCGTGCGACCGGCGAGAACGTCCAGATCACGTTGCTTCCGGGCAACCACGACCACGAGTTGGCGGCGTACGACGCCTACATCGAGCGGTTTGCCGAGTACAACGTCGACCTCGTTCCGGAAATCGCCATCGAGCGCCGCGTCGGCGACCACGTCGTCCACTTCGAACACGGCCACCAGCAGGATCCGAACAACCACATCGAGGACTGGGGCAACCCGGCGTCGACGCCGCTTGGCTACTACTACAACACGCTCGTGACGAGTCGGGCCGGCCAGCTGTCGGACCGCGGGCGATACAACTGGCTCAAAGACGTTCAGGCGGTGACGCCGACCGAGCGAATGCCGGTGTGGCTCATCTCGAAGTACTTCTACCGCGAAATGAACCCGGTGTTGCGGTACTCGTTGGTGCCGTTTTTACTGCTGTTCAACATCAGCGCGGTGCTTGCGGTGCTGGCGGGGTTGGATCTCGTCGGCGTCTGGTCGATGCCGGTCGACCGAACCGAGGCGTTCATCTCACAGTTCGGTGCGGCCGGTGAGGCCGCGTGGTTCTTGTTGTCGATCAACGTCGCTGTCACGGGGCTGTTGTTGCTCGTCGCGATTCCGTTGTACTTTTTTCGTCGCGACGCCCGCAAAACAATCAACCGGTTCGGCGTGTTCGAAACCGAGCTGACGGTCGATCCCGCAACGCCGTACGCGGACGTCGCCCGCGAGCTGTTTGCGGCTGATCCGCAAAAAACGGTGTTCTGTTACGGCCACACCCACCGTCCGGGCGTCAAACAGGTCGGCGACGGCCTCATGGTTAACACGGGCACGTGGCTCAAGCGGCTCTACCGCCGCGACGGCATTATCGGCATTCTGCCGCCGGTCTTTTATCCCGACTATCAGCTAACCGCAGTGCGCATCGCGCCCGAAGACGGCGATGTCGCCGTCGAGTACGAGACGATCGACAAGCCGAGTCCGGCGAAAGAGGAACTCACCCGAACGGAGCGGTTTTTCACCGTTGGCCGCGAGCCGAAAGCCGACATCCCGACCAAACGGATCGTCGACGACGACGGCGTTCGGATCATCGACAACTGAGCGGTTCGCGACCCGCCCGTCGAACACGGCACGGGTGACACAGAACCGAACGCTGACGAACGCACAACGGAGCGCGGCCAGCCTATTTGCCCCAGAACGGATCGCGTTTGCGCCGCTTGTTGAGATATCCAGAGAGCGCCTCCAACTCGTCGGCCGGAATCTCCTCGGAGAGCTCCTGTTCGAGAATCTTCGCGTGTTTTTCCGGCAGTTCGACCCATAGCTCGTCGCCCTCTTCGATCTGGCGGCCAACGGTCGGGCCGTCGATGGCGATGCTGACGCGTTCGCCGGCACGGGCCTCCGAAACGTCTTCGCCCTGAGCCTGAATTCCCGAAAGTTCGCCGACACGGGTGGGTTCGTTGTTCTCGAAGCGCGCCACGCGGGTGTTGTTTTTGAGCGTTCCCGACATGACCTCGACGCCGACGACCGCCGGATTCGACTGTCGGAAGGTGTGGTCGGGGAGAATCTGAAACCGCGCCGGGCGAACGATTTTGTCGAGAATCGTCTCCTGTTGGGCGCGTTTCATCTCCTCGACGTGGGTTTCGTACTCCTCGATGAGCTGGTAGATCACGTCGTCGTTGAACAACCGAACCTCGCTCGCCTCCAACTCGCGTTCGGCGTTCGCCAACACGTCCACATTGAAGCCGAGAATCACCCGGTGTTCGGGCTCGCGGGCGGTTCCGGCGACCGCCACGTCGCGCGGAGCGATGTCGCCGACCTCGGCGCGGAGAATCGGCACCTCGGCCTCGCGAAGCCCGTTGGCCATCGCCTCCAGGCTCCCGAGCGTGTCGGCTTTGACGACGACACCCTCCTCGGCGGTGTCGACCTCGATTTCGGCGAGTTGGGCTTTGACCTCGGCGATCACCTCGTCGAGCGGGCGGTCGCGGACGACCCGAACGGGCGCGCCGGCCATCGCGTCGTCGAGGTCGGGCGCGGCGATTTTGATTCCCGCCGCCGCGGTCACGCTCTCGACGCGGTCGAAGCGTTTTTCCACCCGGATTTCGGCGTTCGGCCGGGGCTGCAACAGCGCGCGAATCTCGGTGACAATCGGCTCGTCGACGCCGCCGACGACGAGGGTGTCGCCCTCGCGGATGATGCCGTCGTAGACGACGACATCGAGCGTTGCGCCGAAGCCTCGCTCCTCTTTGACCTCGAGGACGGTTCCTTCGCCGGGGCCGTCGACATCGATCTCCATTTCGCTCTTCATAAAGCGCTGTGAGAGCCCCATGAGAACGGCCAACAGATCGGGGACGCCCTCGCCGGTCAGCGCCGAGCAGGGCACGACGCCGATGTTCTTCTGGAAGTTCTGGACGCGCCAGTAGAAGTCGGCCGAAAAGCCGTTCTCGGAGAGTTCGCCGATGATTTCGTACAGATTTTCGTCGAGCCGCGAGCGGGCGGACTGGCTCTGGCCGTCGTAACTCGGCTTGATCGGCGAGTCGGCGTTGGGGTTCCACCCCGGCGTGGTGTCGACCTTGTTGGCGGCGACGACGAACGGCGTGCCGGTGCGCTGGAGAATGTCGAGCGCCTCCTCGGTCTGGGGCTGAAAGCCGTCGTTGACGTCGACGACGAGAATGGCGATGTCGGCGAGCGCCCCGCCGCGCGAGCGGAGCGTCGAAAACGAGTGGTGTCCCGGCGTGTCAATGAAAAGCAGGCCGGGCAGATCGAAATCCGTGACCGAGACGAGCGTTCCCGACATGTCGGCGATGGTTTCGAGCGGAACCGCCGTTGCGCCGATGTGTTGGGTGATCGCGCCGGCCTCGCCGTCGCTGACCGCCGAGCCGCGGATTTTGTCGAGCAGGCTGGTTTTGCCGTGGTCGACGTGACCCAGGACGGCGACGATTGGCGTTCGCAGTGAGTGAGCGTGGTCGGACATGAGAGATCTCCGTAGAAAGTCGCGTTGTACGCAGAGAACGGGGGGTCGAAGTTAAGTGTTTCAACTTTCGTCGTTGACACCGCGTCGACAACGCGTTCCGACCGTCTCAGTCGCGCGGATGAAACCGTC
>CAYWFO010000073.1:0-8926 GCA_964457485.1 uncultured Haloferacaceae archaeon
TCACTCCGCTCAGTCGAACAACGCGGAGCAAAGCTCCGCTGGCTTGACGAGGCTCACGCCTCGTCAAACACAGAAAATCAGAGATTTTCCAGCCCGACGAGGCTCACGCCTCGTCAAACAACGTTTCGCCGTCGACCATGTGCGCTTCGACGGCGTCCATATCCAGCGTCACACCGAGTCCCGGCTTTTCGGGAATCGTGATATAGCCGTCTTCGATGACCGTCTCCTCGACGAGATCCTCCCACCAGCCGAGTTCGTAGCTGTGGTACTCGACCGCCAGCGAGTTCGGAATGGCCGCACCGACCTGGGCGCTCGCCATCGTCGCCACGGGCGAGGAGACGTTGTGCATCGCCACCGGCACGTAGTACTGGTTGGCGACGTCGGCGATTTTTCGAGTCTCGCGCATGCCGCCGACTTTCGGCAGGTCGGGCGCAATGATGTCGACCGCGCCGTTCTCGATCAGTCGGCGTTCCTCGGTCACACGGTAGCGGTTTTCGCCGACCGTGATCGGCGTGATCGTGGATTTGGTGACCTCCGCTTGAACCTCGAGATTCTCCGGCGGAACGGGGTCTTCGAGCCACCACACGTCATACTCTTCAATAGCGGCCGCGAGGCGTTTTGCGCTCCCACCCGAAAACGTCCAGTGGCAGTCGAACGCGACATCCGCGCGATCCTTCACGCGCTCGGTGACGGCGTCGACGATTTTGGCTTTGTGGCGGATCTCACCGGGACGCAGATGGCGGTTGGCGCGATCTTTTTCGAGTCCCGAGGGCACGTCGAGATCGAACTTGAGCGCGTCGTAACCGAGTTCTTCGACGACGCGTTCGGCCTCGTCGGCACAGGCGGCTGGGTCGGCCTCATCGGCAGTGTGGCAGTCACAGTAAACGCGAACCTCGTCGCGGTACTTTCCGCCGAGCAGTTGGTAGGCGGGCACGCCGAGAATCTTGCCAGCCAGATCGTGCAGCGCGATTTCGATGCCCGCGATGGCGGTGACGGTGACACCTTCGACGCTGCCCTCGCCGGACATCTTCTGAATGAGGTGTTCGTAGAGGCGATCAATATCGAGCGGGTTTTCGCCGACGATAAACGGTTTCATCCGCTCGATGAGTTCAGGAACGCCCGCACCCCAGTAGGCCTCGCCGGTGCCGACGACACCGGTGTCGGTGTAGACGCGAACGAGCGTCCACGGGAAGTTGCCGTCGATCATCGTCGTCTGCACGTCCGTGATCTCGACATCGCGGTCGCCGCCGCGGGAGGCGGTGACGCCCATGGTGTCTGCCGAGAGGTTTCGCATCGTGTACTCCGCGTTTGGATCGTGTAACGACTCGTAGTTGACCATATACGTCATTTTGTGTGCGATACTAAATAGCCCCGGCGTTCCACGCCGGTAAAAACGTCTCGCCGTCGCAGTCTCGACGCCCGCAAATAACAACATTGACTCTCGCGGAGGCCACAGTACGGCCAATGAGCGGTTCGGACCTCACCCGACGGCAGGCGTGGTTGGCGGCCGTTCGACCCCAGACGCTCCCGGCGGCGGCCGCGCCCATCGTCGTCGGCGTCGGTCTCGCGGTCGCCGACGGCGTGTTTGCCGGCGGGCCGGCGCTGGCGGCGTTCGTCGGCGCGGCACTTATCCAGGTCGGCACCAACCTCGCAAACGACTACTACGACGCGATACAGGGTGCCGACACCGACGACAGAGAGGGGTTTACCCGCGTCACACAGGCCGGGCTTATCGAACCCGAGCGTGTCAAGCGGGCGATGTGGCTCACCTTCGCGGCGGCGATTCTCGTTGGGGCCTATCTCGTCTACATCGGCGGGGTGCCAATTCTCGTCATCGGCCTGCTCTCGGTTGCCTCAGGCATTGCCTACACCGGCGGCCCCTATCCGTTGGGCTATCACGGCCTCGGCGATCTGTTCGTTTTCGTGTTTTTCGGCGTGATCGCCGTCATGGGAACCTACTATGTGCAGGCGGCTGCCGTTGTGGCCGCACCGCTGTCGACGACGATTCCGCCAGGCACGGTGACGCTCGCGGCGTTCGTCGCTAGCCTGCCGGTGGCCGCAGTTTCGACTAACATCCTCGTCGTCAACAACATCCGCGACCGCAGGGAGGATATGACAACCGGCAAGCGAACGCTCGCGGTTCGATTGGGCTACCGCGCCAGTCGACTCCAATACGTCGGGCTGTTGGCGCTCGCGTATCTGGTGCCGCTGTGGTTCTGGCTCGTCGCCGGGTTTTCGCCCGCTGTGTTGCTGCCGCTCGTGACAGCTCCGCTGGCGATCCGCGTCTCGGCAACGGTTTGGCACGAAACGGCCGGCGAGCACCTGAATCCCGCACTCGAACGAACTGGCAAACTGCTTGCGCTGTATGCGCTGTTGTTCGCCGTGGGGCTCGCGTGGTGATGTGGCTCGAACCGTTTTCGCTGTCGCTTCGCTCGCCGCTCGAAACTGCCCGTGGTCGGATTGGCGAACGCCGAGGGTTTCTGGTCGGCCTGAGCGGCGACAACGCGGTGGCTGGCGTTGGCGAGGCAACGCCGCTTCCCGGTTGGACGGAGTCGTACGCCGAGTGTGAAACCGTGCTCGCCGCGTGCGCGGCGGACGAACCCGACTCAGCGCCGACGCCCGACACCCACCCGGCGGCAGCACACGCACTCGAACTCGCACAGCTCGACGCACGCGGTTGCCACACACAAACGCCGCTTGCGACGCTGCTCCGCCGAACCGTATTCGACGACAACGCGTCACGCACGCCACCACCGGTTCCGGTGAACGCGACCGTTGGCGACGCGGATCCTGAGACGACTGCAACACAGACAGCCGCCGCGGTTGACGCCGGCTACGACTGTGTGAAATGCAAGGTTGGCGTGCGTGATCTTGACGCGGATGTGCGTCGACTCCGAGCCGTGGTCGAGGCCGTCGGCGACGACGTTTCGATCCGAATCGACGCCAACGGGGCGTGGGATCGGTCGACAGCAATGCGGGCAGTCGAGGCGGCGGCCGAACTCGATCTCGACTACATCGAACAGCCGCTCAGCGCCGATGACCTCGCGGGACACCGTCTGCTCCGTGGGCGGGGCGTCGACATCGCGGTCGACGAGTCGCTCACGCAGCACACAGTTGGCGAGGTGCTCGCAGCCGACGCCGCCGACGTGGTCGTCATCAAACCGATGGCACTTGGCGGGCCGCTGCGGGCAGTCCGGGCGGCAAAAACCGCATGCGACGCAGCAGTCGAACCCGTCGTGACAACGACGATTGATGCAGTCGTCGCGCGAACCGCCGCGGTTCACGTTGCGGGCGCGATTCCGGACGTTGCTCCCTGCGGGGTCGCAACTGGATCGTTGCTTGCCGACGACCTCGCACCCGATCCTGTCGTGATCGAACGCGGCGAGGCTCACGTACCAGTCGGTGGGGGACTCTGTGGCGACGAGTTCGGGGTGCTTCGCGAACGGATCGAAACGGGTGGAAAGCGCTAGTCTTCGACGACTTCGACCGCGCCAACCATGCCCTGGGTTCGGTGGGGATCACAGACGTAGCGGTAGACGCCGCTCTCGTCGAAGGTGTGTTCGAACGTTTCGCCCTCCGAAATATGATACTCGCTCTCGAACTCGCCCGCTTCCTCGCGGACGTTGTGGCTTCCGCCGAGACCGGTCCACTCCCAAACCACGGTCGTCCCCGTCGTCACGCGAACCGCCGCGGGGTCGTATGCGAGGCCTTCACCGGATCCGACCGCGACCGTGACGGTCTCCTCGCCGGTTCGATCGATTGTGCCGTCGAAGTTGTTCGCGCCCGCAAACCAGTTACCGTAGGTTTCCTCCTCGATGTCGCCGTCGTCGCCGAGACAGCCTGCAAGGGCGACCGTGAGCGTGCCGCTGAGCGCACCGAGAACCGTCCGCCGTCGGAGGGAATAGTCCATATGCGTGTTACTGACTCGGGACGTATTAGTACCGCTATTTCGGCTGCCAACCCACCGAAATGATGGGCAAGAACCGCCCGCTCACGCCCGGTACGCTCAAACCAGCGGCCGCCCAACAACCGATATGAGCCACTGGACGGATTCGATCGTCGGCGACCGGATGGCGGTCGACCAGCAGTTCACCGATCGGGTGCAAGCCTCACAGTTTTCGAGCCAAGAGTGGGGACTGATTATGACCGCAACGGAGCTCGAAATCGAAAACGCCGAGAATCCCGAGGCCGCACGAATCGTCGCCAACACCGAAAACGTCGAGTCGATTCTTCCCGAGCTCGAAAACATCCGGACACAGATGCAGTCGATGAGTGGCACGCCGAGTGGAAGCGCCTCCGGCGGAACGAACGCCGGTGGGCTGTTCGCCTCGATTAAACGAACGCTCGGGATCGGTGGAGGCGGAACCAACGACGGTGTCGACCCCGAACAACTGGACGCGGCCGAACAGCTCACCCAGGCGTATGCCGATGCCCTCCAAGAGCATCTCGAATCGAACGGGACGTTCGAACGGGCAAGAACGGCGTACGTCGACTCGAACTGACGAACGCGCTCGTTACAGTACGCCCGCGCTATCCACTACCGCTCCCTGTTGAACCATAGAGACCACTCCGTGCAGCAAGTAGGTTTCGAGCCAACCGATAGAAATTATCCGCCCGTCAATCGAACCCGGATTCCTCAGAGTCGATCGACAACCGCCGCCGTCACCGTCTCGGTACCGGCGTCGCCGCCGAGATCCCCGGTTCGGGGGCCGTCAGCCAGTACCGCTTCAACCGCCGTCTCAACGCGTTGGGCCTCCTCGCTGTAGCCGAGGTGGTCGAGCATCATCGCAGCCGACAGAATAGCCGCTGTTGGGTTAGCAACCCCCTGACCAGCGATGTCGGGTGCGGTGCCGTGAACCGGTTCGAACAGGGCGTTGTCATCGCCGATGTTCGCCGAGGGCAACAGGCCGAGCCCGCCGACGAGCCCCGCCGCGAGATCCGACAGCACGTCGCCTGCGAGGTTCGGACAGACGATCACATCGAACTGTTCGGGGTTGAGACAGATCCGCGTCGCGAAGGCGTCCATCAGGACTTCGTCGGTGTCGACGCCGCGGTCGTCGGCGACGCCAACGACGCCGTCGCGGAACCGGCCGTCGGTTTTTCGCATCACGTTGGCCTTGTGGATGACGCTAAAGCCGTCGTGGTCGTCGTTCGATTCGACGTAGTCGCAGGCAAAGTCGGCGAGTTTCTCCGACGCAGAGGTGGTGACGACGCGCGTGAGCGTCGAGAGGTCATCGGAGAGATCGTCCTCGTGGCCCGAGTAGACGCCTTCAGTGTTCTCGCGCAAAAAGATGAGGTCGGTTTCGGGTCGGACCGCGTCGACGCCGGGATACGCTTTTGCAGGTCGGATGTTAACAAACGAGTCGACGGCGTCTCGCAGCGGGAGAATTACGTCGGCGGCGGTCTCGCCGGCCGCACCGAACAGGGTGGCGTCGGCCTCGGCTGCGAGGTCGTAGGTCGGCTGTGGGAGTGCCTCGCCCGTCTCGGCTTTGACCCTATCGCCAGCCTCGCCGTACTCGAATTCGAGGTCGGAATCCAAGTCGTTGAGTACCTCGATAGCTGCCGGAATGACTTCTTGTCCGATGCCGTCGCCTTCAATGACGGCGATTTGGTGAGTCATGCCGACTGTCTGTGTAGGACTGAAAAGAGGATGTCGATGTAGCGGACAGGACACGACATCCAAACGCTCTAATTAAATTTAATAACATATAATTGCCAGTGTGTTAGCGACTTCGTCGTACCCACAGCGTTATTATTTGTAGTGACGTACAATTACAGTGAGTTACAATGCCCGTCGACTTCGAAAGCTACCATCCGACCGACCTCCCGAGCGAGGACACCAACGGGCGTCGCATCCTCGAACATCTCGCCGATAACCCCGAATTAGGGTTCAGGCCGAGCGAACTCGCCGACGAACTCGATATCCCCCGCGGCAGTGTCGGCACGACGCTCCGTCGACTCGAATCTCGCGGATTCGTCCGACACAAGGGCGAGTATTGGGCGATCAACCCGGAGGCCTACGATGCCCAGACGGCGAGTGCAATCGGTCTCGACACCGTTGCCGAAGCCTTCTCGGGCGACTACTACGACGAGAACCCGGATTGGGATGCGGAGCTTCCCGACATCGAACCCACTGCTGGAGATACTGAATGAGGTACGGTCGTGGGTACGTCGTCATCGCCGCAGACCCGTTCGGAGACACGCCGCGCCGACCATACCTGATCGTAAGCGATGGAACACACCCGTTTGCCGGCCAGCAGTATATCGCCCTCGGCATCTCAACGAAACAGTACGCCGACTCGCTCCCGCTTACGGATGCGTTCGTGGAGGGCAAACTGACCAGAGAGTCGTTCGTCTCGCCGTGGGCAGTCGTCTCACTACGTTCGAATCAGATCGAACGAGCCGTGGCACAACTGTCGACAAAACTCACTAACGAAGCAACTCAACAGATGGCGACGTACGCTGGCCACCCACCCACAGACCACTAGCGCGTTTAAAAAAACCTGTCGACGCTGCGGAAAATCGGTTGTCGCTGGTAACTGCCTAGTCGCTCTGGACGTACGGTAGCTCGTCGACCGTCGCTTCGACTTTGCTCCTGTTGGAGTACATCAACGCGGTGGTATCCCAAATACCTTCGACCAGCGCCTCTTTCATCGCGTGATCGATCTCGACATCTATCGTCGTCTCGCCGTAGGTGACTTGCTCGTTTTCGACATCGATGTCGATCTCACCGTCGGGGTTGGCTTCGATCCACTTCTGGAGTTCGACAACCGTCTCGTGGTCGGTCGTGACGGCCGGAATCCCCAGCGACTTGCAGTTGTCGCGGAAAATCTCGGCGTACGATTCGCCGACGATTCCGTCGACGCCCCAGCGCATCATCGCCTGCGGGGCGTGCTCTCGGGACGAGCCACAGCCGAAGTTGGAGTTGATGACCGCAATTGAGGCCCCCTCGAAGCGGTTGAGCGGGTGGTCGTTGAACTCGCCGTCGCTGTCCCGGCGGGCGTCATAAAAGAGGTAGTCGGCCATGTTGTCGAAGGTGACCTCTTTCATGAAGCGAGCGGGAAGGATCTGGTCAGTGTCGATGTCGTCGCCGGGAATCGGGACGCCGGTGCCCGAGACATCGGTGATGTGGTTGTCTCTGCTCACCGCTTGTCACCTCCGGTGACAACGATAGCAGAGACGCTATGGCGGGGCGCAGACGTGAGACAGGATTCGGGGGTCATTAGTCTGCAGCCTCCCCAACGCCGCCGGCACTGTCAACTGGCTCGCCGCCCAGGAAGTCACGCGCGTCGGTGACTTCGCCTTCGATGGCCGCGGCGGCGACCATTGCGGGACTCATCAGGACGGTTCGACCCTCGTTCGAGCCCTGTCGACCGATGAAGTTGCGGTTCGACGACGAGGCACACACCTCGTTGGCTTCGAGATAGTCGTCGTTCATCGCCAGACACATCGAACAGCCGGCGCGTCGCCACTGGAAGCCGGCGTTGATGAAGACCTCGTCGAGACCGCGGGCTTCACACTCCGCCCGAACCGTCTCGGAGCCAGGAACCGCCAGCGCGCGGACGCCGTCGGCTACTTTGTTGCCTTCGAGAATCTTGGCCGCCTCTTTGAAATCCGAGACGCGACCGTTGGTACAGGTTCCAAGAAACGCCACGTCGACATCGTAGCCGACCATCGACTGGCCGGGTTCGATCTCCATGTGGTCGAGCGCCTTCTGTGCGGCCTCCTGGTCGGTTCGTGTCTCGAAGTTCTCGGGTTCCGGCACCGTATCGGTGATCTCGATGACCTGGCCGGGGTTGATTCCCCAGGTGACCAGTGGGTCGATGCCGTCGGCATCAACCGTCACCACGTCGTCGTACTCGGCGTCTTCGTCGGATTTAATTGACTCCCAGTACTGTTTGCGTTCTTCGAACGCCTCGCCTTCGGGGACGTACTCTCGTCCCTTGAGGTACTCGTAGGTCGTCTCGTCGGGGCTGATGTAGCCAGCGCGCGCGCCGCCCTCAATCGACATGTTGCAGACTGCGAGTCGACCCTCCATATCGAGGGCCTCGATTGCCTCGCCGCCGTACTCATACACGTGGCCGACGCCGCCGTCGACGCCCAGATCCTGGATGATTTTCAGGATGATGTCCTTGGCGTACACACCCTCGCCGAGGCTTCCCTCGACGTTGATCCGGCGGACTTTCTGTTTGTCGGCCGCAATGCAGCCGGTCGCCAGCACGTCCCGGATCTGGGAGGTGCCGATCCCGACACCAATCGAGCCGAACGCACCGTGGGTTGCGGTGTGGCTGTCACCACAAGCGACGGTCATCCCCGGCTGGGAGAGACCGAGTTCGGGCGCGACAACGTGGGTGATCCCCTGTTTGCCCGACTCGAAGCCGAAGAAGGTGATACCGTTCTCGCTCGTGTTCGTTTCGAGCGCGCTCAGCATCTCTTCGGCCTGATCGTCCTGCAGTGGCCGTTTGCGTTTTTCTTCTTCGGTGGGTGCGATGTGGTCGGTCGTCGCAAACGTCTGGTTCGGGTAGGCGACGTCCAGATCACGCTCTCGCAGCATCCCGAACGCCTGCGGGCTCGTGACCTCGTGGACGAGGTGGAGCCCGATAAAGAGCTGATCCTGTCCGTTGGGCAGTTCGGTTACCTTGTGTTTTTCCCATACGTTGTCGTACAGCGTTCCGTTGCTCATCTGTTGTCTCCATAGTATTGTGTCGTCATGTATCTACTTTTCCTCGTCAGCCCACGAGAACAGCCCGCGCAGTTCCTCGCCGACTTCTTCGATTTCGTGGTTTTCTTCGGCTCTGCGTAGCTGGTCGTACTGCGGTCGACCTGCCTGGTTCTCCAAGATCCACTGGCGGGCAAACGTGCCGTCTTGAACCTCTTCGAGGATTTCTTCCATCTGCTCGCGGGCGTGGTCGTCGACAACGCGGTC
>CAYWFO010000074.1:0-8696 GCA_964457485.1 uncultured Haloferacaceae archaeon
CAGGCACACTGGACGCCGGCGTGTTCCTTGCCGGTGAGATCCGAGGTGACGACGAACAGTTCGCCGATGGCTTTCGGAACCGTTTCGAGTCCCTCGACACCGTCGAACTCGTTGTTCGCCATCTGCTGTTGGGCCTCCTGTTTCACCGCGTCGACGTCGATGTCGTTCTCCTCAAGCACGCGGAGGAAGTAGTCGTCGAACTCGACGAGCATTTCGTCGCCCTGCACGTCGTCGGAAACGTTCTTGTAGTAGGCGACGTTGTAAATCGGCTCACAGCCACCCGTCGTGTTGCCGATCATCGAGGTCGTACCGGTCGGCGCGATGGTGGTCGTGTTGTGGTTGCGAATCTCGAAGCCGTCGGCCCACTCGTCGGCGTCGAGGCCGGTGTGGTGTTCGAACCACTCGCGGTACTCGGTTGGGTTCGCGTACTTCGAGTCGGCCCAGTCGGCGAACGAGCCGCGTTCGTCGGCCAACTCGTGAGAGGCCCACTTCGACTCGTGGTTGATGTGGGTCATCAACTGTTCGGCGACCGCGTTACCCTCGGGCGAGCCATAGCGGATCCCGAGCTGAATGTACAGCTGGGCCAGCCCCATGATACCGAGGCCGATTTTCCGCATTTCGCGGACCTTCTGCTCGATTTTGTCGACCGGGAAGTCCGACATCGTGACCACGTTTTCGAGGAAGCGAGTGCCGTACTCGATCCGGTGGTTGAACGCGTCCATCTCGATGGCTTCTTGAAGGAAGGCCTCGGCGGCGGCATTGAGACCGTCGTAGTCGTCGCCATGTTCGTCGTACCAGACCCGCCAGTCGGGGGCATCGTGGGCGGCGAGCGTCGAGAGGTTGATGTGGCCGAGGTTGCAGGCCTCGTACTCTTCGAGCGGTTGTTCGCCGCAGTTGTGGACGACAAGACCGTTGGCGATGAACGACTGTGTTTCTGGCTCGGTCAGATCGTAGACCGCTTCATGACCATCGTGCGCGACTGACTCGACAGTCGCTTCGAACGCCTCACTGTACGGCCCACGGTCGTATCCCGCGAGCAACTCGTCGAGCTTGTTTGTTTTCGACTCAAGCAGGAAGCCAATCTCCTCGCGGAACCGCAGCAAGTTGTCTTTCGAGATCACTAGATCGTGGTCGGCCTGCCGGGTGTACTCGGCCGTCCCACCGTTTCCGTCGGGCATCTCCTGGACGCCGGCCTCGTGTCGCTCTTCGTAAATTTTGCTGAAGATTCCGAAACTCGTCAACAGCTGTTGGGTCTGTTTGAGCAGGCTGACATCCGTGCTCGTCAGCCGAACTGAAACTCCCTTTTCAACGGTTCCCTGCACGCCGCCATCGGCGGTAAACAGCGCGCGAAGGAACCCACGAGCCATCTCTTCGCTGCCACGCATAACTGAGTCGGGGATCTGGTGTTTATCCGTTGTCAGACCAGCCGAGTCTGCGAGTTCGTAGAGACGAGTTGACCGAATCCGCTGTTCGAGCGCCTGCGAACCACGGTAGTCGGCATCACGGCTGACCGTGTTTGCACTGATTTCGTAGTTGCCGTTCCCGAGTGGCTCACGAACGATCTCGTTGACATCGTCGGCGAGGGAGGTCGAGATCTCGGTATCGTCGTCGTAGAAGTTCAACACAGCGCGCGCTTCGCTGTGTTTGAGATGGCCGTCACCGACCAGCCACCCGAGCACACGACCCTCCGCCGCGCTGCCGTGTTGACCAAATGATCCCTTGCGGTTTTGGATGTAGACCGCGTCGCCGGCATCGAGATCCGCTGCTTCGACCCAGCCGTTGTCAGTCATCACGCGATGATCCGCCGTGAGCCGGAGTTCGTACCCCTCCTGGGTTGTGAGCGTGTATACGTCTTTCTCGCCGGTTTTGTAGACGCTGCTTGCCTCCTGTATCGTCTCCTCGCTCAACCGACCATCGACGACGACATTGGTCGCAACGCCCTGTTCGTAGAGGTCTTCAGCAGGAATGAGCCCGTTTTCGGTACTGATCAGCGTCTCGCCGGTGACACATGGATTTGTCGCTAATATTTCATGTTCGGGGTGTTCGTCAACGTCGAACGAGTGCTGTTTGTTGACCCGTTCGAGATAGATAATACCGGGCTCGCCGTTTTCGTGTGCGCCGTTGACGATATGATCCCAGAGTTCGGCGGCGGGAACCGATAGCTCCTCGCCGACCTCGACGTACTCACCGAGCCCGTAGAGTTCGTATATTTCCTTGGTTTCGGGCGTCGCGATGTGAGGTTCGTCGGTTCGGGGGTTGGTGAACGTGAACTCCTCGCCGGTGTACAGTGCCTCCATGAAGTCGTCGGTGACGCCGACCGAAATGTTGAAATTCGAGAGATGGCCTTCGACCGCGTTGCGGAGATACTTCGGCACGCGTCCCTCCTCGTCGATGAGTTCACGGGCCTCTTCGAGCGCTTCGGCGAAGGAGTTGTGCGTAAAGTCGTCGGGATCGTTGAGCCGCAGCGAGTGTGCCAGTGAGACGTCCTTGTTTTTCGAGTGGATAAATTGGATCACGTCGGGGTGCGAAACGCGCATCACACCCATCTGTGCGCCGCGGCGGGCACCGCCTTGGGCGATCGTCTCGCACATCTGGTCGTAGGTCCGCATGAACGTAATCGGCCCAGAGGCAATGCCGCCGGTCGATCCCACGGAGTCACCGTACGGGCGGAGCTTCCAGAACGCATAGCCCATGCCGCCGCCGGACTGGAACACTTCGGCGGCCTCCTTCATTGTCTGATGAATGTCCTCGATGTCGTCCGCTGGGGAGTCGACGAAACACGCTGAGAGCTGCTGGAGTTCGTCGCCGGCGTTCATCAGCGTCGGCGAGTTCGGCGTGAACGAGAGCCGCGTCATCAGCTCTTCGAACTCGGCGGCGACCGACTCGACGTGGCTCGCAACGGAGTCGGGGAGTTCGGGGACGATCGTCTCGTACGAGAACTTGTTGACATTGTACACCGAGAGTGTCGTCTCGGCGTCGGAATCGTCTGCGGTCGTTCCGGTACCAAAGACCTCGGCGGCCAGTTCGTCGCGGCGTGGGTGGTCGGGTTTGATCTGGCCGGGTGTGACCGTGATTTCAAGGCCCTGTTTGTCGGCCTCGAAAACGGCTTCAGCGAGCGCGACGTTTTGGGCAACGCGGGTAAACAGCTCCTCTTGGGTTTCGGTGAGGGTGCCCTCGCTGTCCTTGCGGAGATAGCGGGCGGGGAGGATGTTGTTGTAGGCGTTGCTCGTTAAACGGTCTTCGAGCGTCTCGCCCGTGGTTCGTTTGATCGGCAGTTCGAGTTCGTCGGCCGACAGCTCCGCGCGGCTCACGCGTCGGCCCCCTGGTGTCGTGTGCGGCGGTGTGCGGCAGTTCCAGTCGATGTACTCATTGGTTGAACACTCATTTAGGACGGAACAGTGGTACAGATGGAACCCTCATAACAGCTACGGTTGCGGAGTTCAAACTACCATTGTATTTCGGTAGGGCTGTCGCTCGCGGTGTGTTTGGCTGTGTGAGTTCCGACCACTGTCGGTTCTCGTCCCTACGCTGGTTATGCCCGCGTCGGTTATAATACTGTGTAAAGGAGGGTGAAAGTGGAATCCGACGATCCTCACGATTTCTGACTGCAGGGGTCGATTATGGGCCACCGCCGGCGACGCGGAAGCGGTGAAAGTGTGGTTGGGTGACGACAGTACGGCCCAGGCCACGACGACGCCATTGTGAATAAAAACCCCATAGGCTTATTTTTCTCCGATGTCTGCGGTTGAACATGTCTCTTCTTACTGCACTGGACACGCTCGCACAGGCCGGGGTATTGGGGCTCGGACTCGGCGAGTTGCTCGTCGTTCTCGTGGGAATGCTCGTCGTGCTTGTCGTTGGTCGGATCGTGCTCAAAATCGCGTGGCGGCTGGTCACCATCGCGGTCGTCGTGGTCGGCGCGCTGTTGGTGCTCGCACAGTTCGGCCTGTTCTAATTCCGCTCGCCGGCGAGCGCGCCTGGTTCGGTGTCGTCATTGGCGGCCACAGAAAGGAAGTTGGATATCAGATCGTGGCCCACGGCGGTGAGCACGCTCTCGGGGTGAAACTGCACGCATTCGAGCGGATACTCGTCGTGGCGAACACCCATCACGAGTTTCTCGCCGTTGTGGTCGGTCGTCGCCGTAATCTCGAGACACTCCGGCACGCTCGTCGCAATCAGCGAATGGTACCGCCCGGCCTGAAAGCCTTGGTCGAGGCCGGCGAAGACGCCGCGTTCGTCGTGATCGATCGAATACGCCTTGCCGTGAACCGGTTCGGGCGCGTGGCCAACGCTGCCACCGAACTCGTAGACGGCGGCTTCGAGCCCGAGACAGACGCCAAGCGTCGGAACGGAGGGACTGACCTCTCGAAGCACATCCATCGTCACACCCACGTCACGGCTGTTTTTTGGGTGACCCGGTCCCGGACTGATGAGAATCGCATCGGGTTCGGTGGCCAGTACCTCCGCAAGCGAGGCCGTGTTCTTCAGGACGGTCGTGGTGATCTCCTCGAATCCGCCCTCGCCGTCAGGAACGCGGATTCCTGAGACGTATTCGACGAGGTTGTACGTGAACGAATCGTAGTTGTCGACGAAGAGGACGTTCATTGGGTTGCCTCCGTGTTGTGCTCGCCGTCGACGGCGGTGGCATCACCGGATGCGGCCGTCTCGCCTTCGTCGACGGACTCACCGGTTCTTTCGCGTGCCTCTAACTGTTCGATTGCGGCCAGCACGCCGCTCATTTTCTGTTCGGTCTCCTCGTACTCGCTGGCCGGGTCGCTGTCGGCAACGAGACCGGCTCCCGCCTGCACCGTGATGCGATCCTCGCCGGCAGTCGAACCCTCGATTTCACTGTCCGCCCCACTGTGTTCGACGGTTGCGGTTCGAATCACGATGGCAAAGTCGGCATCGCCGCTCCACGAGAAGTAGCCGACGCCGCCGCCGTAGACGCCGCGCGGTGTCCGTTCGAGTTTGTCGATAATCTCCATCGCCCGAACTTTCGGCGCGCCGGTGAGCGTGCCCGCGGGAAACGTTACCCGCGCAGCGTCAAAAGCATCGTACTCGGGAGCCATCCGGCCGGTCACCGTCGATTCGATGTGCTGGACGTGGCTGTATTTGAGCACGTTCATGAACTCCTCGACGGCGACGCTGCCTGGCTCCGAAACGCGGCGCACGTCGTTTCGCGCGAGATCGACGAGCATCGTGTGTTCGGCGCGCTCCTTGCCGTCGGCGAGCATCTCACCGGCCAAGCGGCGGTCCTCGACCGGACTGCTGCCGCGTGGACAGGTGCCTGCAATCGGGTTCGAGACGATTTCGCTGCCCTGCACCGAAACGAGCGTTTCGGGACTCGCGCCAACAATCGAACGTTCGTCGTGGCGCATCAGGTACATGTACGGCGAGGGATTGACCGACCGCAACGCGGCGTAAAAGCTCACGGGATCGACGTCTCCCGTTAGCTGTCGGCGACGCGAAATAACGCCCTGGTAGATGTCGCCATCGAGTACGTGTTGTTTGGCGGTTCGGACGGCCTGCTCGTACTCGGTCTGCCCGCCGGCTGTCTCGCCGGTTCGCCGAAAACTCGCAGCCGACGGTTCCGACGCTGCCGCGAGCGTCTCGGCGACCGCGTCGGCCTCGGCGAGCAGACCGTCATACCGCTCGCCCGGCTTCTCGTCGGGATCGATGATGGGTGTGAAGACGAGTTCGATCGTGTCCTCGGCGTCGTCGAAGACGATCGTTCGGGTCGTCAGCGCGAACTGCGCGTCCGGGAGGTCGATGTCGGGCCGTTCGAGCCCCACGTCTTCGAGCACGAGATCGTAGACCGCCTCGTAGGCGAGAAAGCCGACCAGTCCCCCCGAAAGCGTTCGCCGATCGCTGTCCGGGAAGCCGACACGCTCGATCGCCGGCAGTCCACGGCGAAGCCGGTCGAGCACGTCGCCGTCGGTCGCATCGTCGCCGCGGTAGGCGTCGACAACGCGGTCGCCGGCCGGGCCGAGTCGGTCGACCTCGGTGCGGTTCGGATACACCGAGATAATCGCCTCGGGGTCGTAGCCGACAAAGGAGTACCGCGCGTGGCGTTCGGCGTCCGTCGAGGGCGCAAATGCGCCGTCGGGATCCGACGACGAGACTTTTTCGGCGCTTTCGAGCAGGAAGCTGTACTCGCTTCGGTCGGCCAGTGCGGCGTACGCCGTAAGCGGCGAAATATCGAGGTCGAGCGTGGCTGCGACGCGGGCGACAACCGGCTCATCTCGGTCGGTTCCAACGAGGTCGACGAACGACTCGCGGCTTCGGTCGATGCTGAACGGCTCTTGACCGCCGGTAGCCGAATCAGTCACGGTCATTGCTCGGCAACCTCCAGTTCGCGACCGGCGTTTCGGACGAACGTCGCCAGCGCTGTATGGTCTTTTTCGCCGCCCGACCGTTCGACGCCGGAGGCGACATCGACGCCGAACGGCGCGGCCACGCGAACCGCTTCGGCCACGTTGTCCGGTGTCAACCCCCCAGCGAGCACGACGGGCGAGGTCAACTGTTCGACCAACTCGCCGGTCGCCTCCCAGTCGTGGGGTTCACCGGTTCCGCCAGCGCCGTCTTCGGTCGTCGAGTCGACAAGGATGGCGTCGGCTGCCGCATCGAGTTCGAGCGCCCGGTCGGTTTCGGTGTAATCGACCGCCGGAATCAGTTTGACGCCGGTTTCGGCGCGAATGTAGCCCAGGTCGTCGCTGTCGAAAGCGCCGTGCAGTTGGAGCGCATCGGGCTGGATTGCCCGAACGAGCTCGACGGCATGGTCGGCGTCTTCGGGCATACTGACCAGTGTCGCGGTGACAAAGGGTGGAACGGCGGCGACGAGTTCGGCGGCCGTGCTGCGGTCGATATCGCGTGGCGTGTCGACCGAGACATCACAGATAATTCCGACAGCGTCGGCTCCGGCCTCGATTGCAGCTTGAAGATCCGCGGGGTTCGTCAGCCCACAGAGTTTCACGCGGGCCATTAGGCCTCCACATCCGGTTCGGCCGAGTCGGCTGCGGTGGCCCCGCGAAGCGCCTCGAATTTGGCTGTTGCCGCGCCCGAATCGATGGCCTCGGCGGCCGCCTCGACGCCGGCTTCGAGCGAGTCGGCCTCGCCGGCAACGTAGAGTGCCGCACCCGCGTTGGCGAGAATCAGGTCGCGTTTCGGGCCGGTTTCCTCGCCGGTGAGGATCGCTTCGAGGTCGGCGGCGTTGGCCTCGGGACTCCCGCCGGCGACGGCTTCGATTGGGGCCGCGTTGAGCCCGAGATCCTCGGGCGTGAGCGTGTATTCGGTGATCTCGTCGCCGTCGACCTCAGCAACGGTCGTCTCGTCGTGGAGGGCGATTTCGTCCACACCCGAACCGTGGACGACGAGCGCGCGCTCGACGGGCATCTGTGTGAGTGCACGGGCAATGACGGGAACGAGGTCGGGGTCGTAGACGCCAAGCACCTGTGCGTCGGCGGCGGCGGGGTTGGTCAGCGGGCCGAGCACGTTGAACACGGTTCGCATTCCCAACTCCTTTCGCGGGCCGATGACGGCCTTCATCGCCGGATGAAAGACGGTTGCGAGCATGAACCCGATTCCGTTTTTGTTGATTGCGACCTCGACCGCCTCTGGGTCGGCGTCGACGTCAACGCCGGCGACTTCGAGCACGTCGGCGCTCCCCGATGACGACGACACCGAGTAGTTACCGTGTTTGGCGATCGAAACGCCCGCACCGGCGGCCACGATTGCGCTCGTTGTCGAGACGTTGATCGTGTCGTAGTCGTCGCCGCCGGTTCCGCAGGTGTCGACCAGCGGGGTTCGTGTCGGCTCGATGGTTCGGGCGGCATCGCGCATTCCCTGCGCGAAGCCGGCGATTTCGGTCTCCGTTTCGCCCTTTGCCCGCAGCGCTGCCAGCAGCGCACCGATCTGCGCTTCGGTTGCCTCTTCGAAAACGAGCCGCGCCGCCTCACGCGCCTCGTCGAGTGTCAGATCCTCGCCGTCAGCCACACGTCGAATATACTCCTGCATTGTTAGTCACCAGTGTATTGGTTCGTCTTGTAATGTACAAGTTTGTACATCGACAAAAGGGTATCGACCGGCAAGAACGGCGTCGACGTGGTGTGGTATCACGCGTGAATTCACCCGCGGGAGCCAGATTCGAAACCTTCAATTACGTTCCGCGAAAACTGTTGAATGCGTCAAAACGCATACCAGCACGGGTTTGTGGTCTAGTCTGGTTATGACACCTCCTTGACATGGAGGAGGCCGGCAGTTCAAATCTGCCCAAACCCATTCTCTCCTTTCTTGCAAGGACGTAGCAGCGCGAATAACGCGGTCACAAGCGGAGTGAGTGGTTCGTGAAAGTGAAATGAGTACTGACAGATTTGACCCAGAGAGCGAACGTAGTGAGCGACCGTGGTTCACAATCTGCCCAAACCCACCTGTTGCTTCTTCACCAACGAGCGACTTTCGTAAGCAGCGCGCGAGCCAGAAACGAGTACTGACTGATTTGCATCAGGGAACGAAACGAACATACTGATTGTACTGTCCGCGGTTCATACGCTGGCAAAATCCCCGTGGTTCCGTTTTTGTCAAACGCTGTGGAACTCGCCGCTGCGGTGGTGGCGAGCGGTTCTCCCGCTGTAGTAAACTACCCCACCCTACTCCCTCGGCGCTACGCGCCTCGGTTCTTGAGGGTGTCGTCAGAAGCG